>JABZFO010000115.1 GCA_014237405.1 Desulfosarcina sp.
TCCGCTGCGTCAAGGAACAGCTCCCCGTCGATGACTGTCACCCGGACTTGGTCGCTGCAGGCGGCAAGGCCCAGCAGGATGGATACGGTGGTCGGGCAGAAAGGACAGTGGGGCGTAATGTAAACCTTTACCAGGGCCGGCGCCCGGAGCTGCGTCAGTCGCTCCTGCACATCCGGGGCGATGCGATCCGCGAAAGCATTGCCATCGCCCAACGCAGCCAGAAACGGAGCCAGTTCCCGATCCAGGGGCAGGGCCTGGTAGGCCACATGGCTGCCGATGAACACGGTGGGCAGGGACACCACCGCATCGCCGTCTTTTTTCGCCCGGACACGGGGGGTCAGATCGGCCACATACTCAACAAATGCTTTGAATTTTTCATCCATCGAATGGCTGGTGGTCGCATATCGAAGGGTTATTTCGCCATCGAGTCCCTGGCCCCATTGCCGGATCTGTTCTTTTTCGTTATCAGTCATTTCAGCCATCATGCCTCCCGGTATTACCCCCCAACTTTTGACGAGACCATCAACTTTTAATCCTTTGTAATTTTTGAGCAATTCCCTTGAACCCTCGAACCCTCGAACCCTTGAACCCTTGAACCCTTGAACCCTTGACCCCTTGAACCCTCGAATCCTTGACCCCTTGAATCCTGATAGGTTTAGCAACGCTTAGGGCATGACCGCCACCCACTGGCCAAATTCCGAAAGTTGAGTTATCCGGCCAGCGCCTGAAAGCAGCCCTATTTCCCAAAATTGAATTTTTCCGCAAGCAGACGGCGGGTGGCAGGATTTACCGTCAACCGCGCCAGCTCATCTTCCGTTATCCAGCGAGCATCGGCGGCATCATCACCGGCCCGGGGCTCACCGCTCACATAATCGGCAGCCAGATCTACGATCACATAATGATACTTCACCTCGCCGCGGTCATTTTGTTGAATGACATCAAAGACGAAGACCGGCTCTCCGGCCCGGATCACCACACCGGTCTCCTCTATGATCTCCCGTTCAGCAGCCGCCTGGAACGTTTCCCCCAGGCGGATGCTGCCGCCGGGGATGGCCCACATGCCCCGGGATGGAGAATTGCCGCGCTGAACCAGCAGCACGGCATCGCCCTTGAAGACCACTGCCCCTACCGCCGGTCGGGGCGCGTCAGGATATTTCCGGGTTGTCGAGGTATGGTTTTCCATGATGCCCGTGATCAGTGGTATCACCATTTGCCGGTTGCTTCAATTTGAAATTGGAACGATAGCCAATCCGGGATCATTGACGCACTCGGTAAATTCTGATAGCTGCAACAGCGTCCATCAACCTTAGGGCCTAGGCCCTGAATCTCGACAGGACTAGACACGTTATGGATATGCTGCTGGAAGAAAAACATCGCGCCGTCCGCCAGTCGGTGCGCCGGTTCTGCGATCGGGAGCTTCGTCCGATTGCCGCGCAGATCGACCAGGAGGCCCGGTTTCCCTGGGAAGTGGTCGATAAAATGGGCGCGCTGGGCTATTTCGGTATCCGCCATCGGCCTGTGTGTCACCGTCCACAACAGCGTGGCCGTCTACCCCATCATGGCCTTCGGCAGCCGGGCGCAGATCGAACACTGGGTGCCGCCCCTGGCCCGGGGGGAAAAAATCGGCGCCTTCTGCCTCACCGAACCCAATGCCGGCTCCGATGCCGGCGGAATCGAAGCCACGGCCCTGGCCGATGACGATAATTACGTGGTCAACGCCAACAAGGTCTTCGTGACCAACGGCGGCATCGCCGACGTCTGCCTGATTTTTTGCCGGACCGATCCGGCAGCCGGACGGCGGGGCATCAGTGTGGTGGTGGCCGAGCGCGGTACAGCCGGTTTTGTGGTGGGTGATCTGGAAAACCTTTGCGGCATGCGGGCCAACCCGGTCTGCTCCATCCGGCTTTACGACTGCCGGGTGCCCAGGGAAAACCTGTTGGCCGGGGAAGGCATGGGCTTGAAAATCGGTATGGCTGCCCTGGATATCGGCCGTATGGGCATCGGCGCCCAGGCCTTGGGTATCGCCCAGGCGGCCCTGGAGGAGGCGGTACGCTATGCCCGGCAGCGGCAGCAGTTTGGAGTTCCCATTCAGCGGCACCAGGCGATCCAGACCATGATTGCCGACATGGCCACCCAGGTGGATGCCGCCCGGCTCATGGTCTATCGGGCCGCGGCCCTGAAAGACAAGAATCTTCCCTTTTCAAAAGAATCGGCCATGGCCAAGCTTTTCGCCTCCGAAGCGGCCACCCGGGTGACGGATCTGGCCGTCCAGATCCACGGCGGCTACGGATACAGCAAGTCATACCCCGTGGAGCGCTACTACCGGGACGCACGGGTTACCCGCATCTATGAAGGCACCTCGGAAATTCATCGCATAGTCATTGCCAAAAGCGTTTTAGCCGGTTAACACGAAGGAGCACCCCATTGCATATCATCGTCTGCATCAAATCCGTGGTTACCGAAGCACCCCGGGGGAAAATTGTCCGCACGGCAGATAAATGCGCCCTCAACCCCTTTGACCGGCCGGCGCTGGAGGTGGCCCTTCAATTGAAGGAAAAGCACGGCGGTTCGGTAACCGTACTCTCCATGGGACCGCCCACCGCCGAAGCAACCCTGCGGGAAGCCCTGGCCACGGGTGCGGATCGCGCCGTGCTGCTGTGTGATCCGGCCCTGGCCGGCTCCGACACCCTGGCTACATCGACTGCCCTATGTGCCGGAGCACAATACCTGGCGCCTTTCGACCTGTTGCTGTTCGGTACACGGACCTCGGACAGCGATACCGGCCAGGTCGGTCCCCAGACCGCCATGCTGCTGAATCTCCCCATGGTTACCGGCGCTGTTAAGATCGATGGAACCCCTGAAAGTATCACCGTGGAACGGAAAGTGGACGGGTTCCAGGAAATATATGAAGTGGCCATTCCCGCGGCGCTCACCATTCACCCGATAGCTGCCGTACCACGGGATCCGGCGCTGGGGGGCATCGCCGATGCTTTCGATGAAATGCCCGTGGAAACCATTACCATCGGGCCGTTGGGTATCGATCCGAAGCAGGTAGGTGATGCAGGCTCACCCACTCGGGTGCTTTCCATGAAACCGGTAAAAAAGGAGAGAGCCTGCCAATGGATCGAAGGAACACCGGTGGCGCAGGCCGATGCCCTGGTCCGACAACTGGTGGATTCGGGTCTGATCGGCTGATTGGCACCGGGCGGGGAAAAAGCCCTTTCGATTATATCCATGTGAAAGCTATCGCAAAATAAACGCGCAAGAGACAACCATGATTAACGCGACAAACAACGAGATCTGGGTATTCGGCGATCTTCGCACCCGCCACCTGCTGGACTTGAGTCTCAAGGTTTTGGTAAAGGCTGCGGGCCTGGCCAGGAAAACGGGAGACCCGGTCGTCATGTTCTTGCTGATACCGGCGGCAACCAATCTGTTGACCGTTTCAGAGAACGAGGCGTGCGCCATCCAGGAAATCGTGGAAGATGAAGCCATCGCCTGGGGCGCGGATGTGGTATATCTCTTTGAAAACGAGCGTTTCTCACCGCCAACCGCCCATCTTTTTGCAGATGCCCTGACGCCGGTATTCAAGGAAAAATCCCCCCGGCTGGTGCTGTTTCCCCTCACCGATTTCGGCCGGGACCTGGCCGCCCGAACCGCGGCAGCAGCACGGGCCGGACTGATGGCGGACTGTGTGGAATTCAGATTGGGAGAAGACGGGGCTGTCGTGGGCCTCTGTCCGGCCTGGGGCGGGGAAATCATGTCCGAAATCACCTATGTCCCCGGCCGCGGCACCGGTTTTGTCACCGTGCAGCCCCACGGCGGAACCGGTGAAAAGGATACGAAGCGAAAAGGCCGGATTGAACGCATGGTCCTGGCGGATATCCCTGAGGCAAAAGAGATCCGGCTGGTTTCCGTCAAACCGGCACCCCTGACCGGCGACGATCTCGAAAGCGCCCGCACCGTGGTGGTGGGCGGTGCCGGACTGGGCAGCATGGAGAACTTCGGGCAGGTGCGGCAGTTAGCCGCCGCCATGGCCGGACAGGTGGCCGCCACACGGCCGCCGGTGCTCAACCACTGGGTAGCCGAGGATCGGCTCATCGGCCAGACGGGGAGAACCGTACGTCCGAACCTGCTGATTTCCGTTGGCACCTCGGGTGCAATCCAGTACACCGCCGGCATCATGGAGTCGGGTACAATCGTGGCCATCAACCGAGATCCCGCCGCACCTATCTTTCGACTGGCGGACATCGGTGTGGTTGCCGATGCACCGACTTTTCTTCCCCTGCTGATCTCGCGGACCAGACAAGCGGTCATGCGCCGGCTGGCCGATGACATGTGCACTGACACGTCGGTGCACATGAAAAGAAGCGGCTTCGGAGAGAAGATCAGGGCGCTGCGCGAGGCCCAGGACTGGTCACAGGAACACCTGGCGGAAGCCACCGGTCAGACGCCGGAGTTCATTGCCGGTGTGGAGTCCGGTGAGATCTCTCCGCCGGTGGCATTTATCCTTCGCCTCTCCGGCGCCTACGGCGTAGATCCGGGCACCTTTCTGCGACATGAAGAAAAAGAGTGGATCCGGGATCAACGGACCCAGGCCTACGTCAACCGCACCCGCAACTACTCCTATCAGACACTGACATCCGGTGCCGACCATGACCACCTGCGGGCCTTCATGGTGACCATCGAACCCCACCACGATCACAAGCCGGTGGCCTACAAACATGAGGGCGAAGAGTTCATCTTCGTCATGGAAGGCGAACTGGAATTCACCCTGGGCAGCAAGGTGCACACCCTGAAAAAAGGGGAATCCATCCATTTCCATTCCAATACCCCCCACAAGCTCAAGAGCCTGTCCGCGGAGATGACGCGCGTTTGATGATGAACAAGGAGAAAAGGCCATATATCGGGGTTGCCGTCATTGTTGTCCGGGAGAAAAACCGATGAACGTCCCATACCTGGTGTCGATTCACGGGGGCCACAGCGGCCAGTTTTGCGGCCATGCCCAAAACACCCTTGAAGAGATTATCTTGGCTTACATCGACCAGGGATATTTCTGGGTAGGCATCACCGAACACATGCCGCCGACATCGGACGCCTTTGTATATCCCGAAGAGAAAAGCGCCGGTCTGGACGCCAGGGCACTGAAAGAGCGGTTCGCCGTCTACATGACCACCTGCCGGGAATTTCAGGCCAAATATGCAAACGACATCCGGATCTATGTCGGCTTCGAGACGGAAGACTACAGAGGCAGCATCGACTTTGCCAAAGCGCTGATAACCGCATTTTCACCCGACTATGTGGTGGGTTCCGTTCATCACGTCAAAGACATCCCCTTTGACTACAGCAAAGGCTGTTATGACCAAGCGATCGACTGCTGCGGCGGACTGGACGGATTGTATGCCTGCTATTTCGATCAGCAGTACGAAATGATTCAGGCGTTAAAACCACGCGTGGTGGGCCACCTGGACGGCCTGATCCTGGATTTCAACCTGCGCCCGCTGTCAAGGGGTGGTGACGAGCCCTACCTGTCAGCGCCTATCCTGAAAAAAGCCTGTGAAATGCGCATCGACATCGTTCCGGGCGATGATTCTCACGGGGTGGACACTATCGGTTCACACATGCACCGCGCAATCGGAATGCTGCGAGCGGCTGGCCTGAGCACGGCCTGGCGAAAACCCGTCGATGAACCGTGATAGCGAGCACATTCCCCGCTGCTTGCGGTGGGAAGGTTTCACCTAAATTAAGCGATTAGCTTTTAGCTTTTAGCAATTAGCACAATAATTTCAATATATTGTCAAATGTCATCATTCCACCCAATGGGTGAAAATCGCATTACTGGTAAACGCCTGAAATATAGGAGCTAACCGCTAATTGCGCTGGAGCGTCTCTTTCTCAGCAGGCGAAAAGGCCGGGTAGTTCGCCTTCGACGTTTTTGTGTCGGGATCGAATTCGGGAAACGGTTCTTTGTTTGCATCCGAACCATTCAACGCGAGGGGCTCCGAAAAGGATCGCTTCCGGATTGTCCGTCTGTCCCTGCCGCACCGCCGTTCCAACTGACGGTCGGCTGAGGGGATCCAGCGCCGATCGAGTCCTGTTCTTCGGGAGATTAAGGTGGTTGGCTTGCGGGTCTGATCCTGGTTCATAATCGTCCTGTTAGGGCCGGGGAACAAAATAGATTGAGTAAAAATTGCAACGCACCGATTGCCATCTTCAGGTTGGGTGCGGTTATACATCTGCTTATCGGCTGAATTGGCGAAAACTTTATTTTCCCGTGCATGGATTCACTCGGTTGAATCCCTTGGGGTGCGCGCAGCGCAATTCAACTGGGCGAACCAACTGCACAACAGGTAGCGGAGACTGGGCCCCGCTTTTGCGGCTCAATCCCCCTTGACAGTCAAACTATTTTTCCCTAATGTCTTTTTTGTAAAGATTTCTTGCTCTGCGGCCGAAAAAAAGCAGGCACCATAAAAAAATATCACACGATCACTAACTGGGGTTTTGCCGATGAACGGTATCTCATCTTTTCACACCGACCGCCGAACCTTCCTGAAAATAGGTGCGTCGGCAATTCTGACAACCGTCTTCACACACCCGGTGCTGGCCGCTGTCGGCCCCAATGGCCATGAACACCACATATTGTCTTTTTATAATATTCACACCGGGGAGACCCTTAAAACCTGCTACCGCTCAAACGGAAAGTTGATCCGTCGTGCAGTGAACCGGATCAGCCATATCATGCGCGATCACCGCACCGGTGAAATCAAGCCGGTGGATCCCAGACTGTTGGATCTGCTTCATCGTATCGCTATGGAGGTAAAGCCCCGCGCCTCCATCAGCATTATTTCCGGATACCGCTCCCCACGCACGAATGCGGCGCTGAGAAAAGTCACCCCCGGCGTAGCCCGAAAAAGCCTGCACATGGAGGGCCGCGCCATTGACATCCGGATTCCCGGATACCAGACCACGGCACTTCGCCACCTGGCCATAAACCTTAAATCCGGTGGTGTCGGCTACTATCACGACTCTGATTTCGTTCATCTGGATACCGGACCGGTAAAGGTCTGGTAGCACCGATTTACTGCCTGCCAAACGTGTGAACCGGATTATCCATTCACCATAAAGGGCTACCGTTTTCATTCCAAAAACAAGGTCCGGACGGTCAACTCAATCATTTTTTAGTGATATTCTGGCGGCTTGACATTTGCCAACCGATCCATTATGCTCATTCTCATAGTGCGTTGCAGCGCCTGCACCTTCTGTTCTCATGCGATGTCTTCGGGCAATTTCTGATCTGCCCGTGATTATTCTCAGCCCGGCAACGCCGCACAGGCCGCGAATCAACCGGCATTTGGGTCATCGAAAAAAGAAAAATCAACCGAGTTGCTGCTCGCATAAACCTTTGAGTTGTTTATCTGCCGAGCGGTACCTCGTTTTTTCTCAATATATATCGTTGTGAGAGAAAAACGATTGTACATCCCTTTACATGGAGGACTCCGGTTATGAAAAAATTTGCCAAAGATCTAAAAGCCGTCGCCAGGCAGTTAAACACCCTAGCCAAGAAAACCGAAACCATGGCAAAGGCATTCGAAAAAAAACCCACCTCAGCCGCCCCGAAGAAAAAAGCAGTGCGGGTCGCAAAAAAAAAGGCCGCGCCAAAGGGAAAAGCCCTCACTCCCACAGATCAAGTGCTCGCCATTATGAAACGGTTTAAAAAAGGCATCACCGTGGAAGCCTTGAGGGGAAAATCGGGTTTTAACGAAAAGCAGATCAGCAATATCGTTCATCGCGCCTGTACAAAGGGCAAAATGAGACGGGTTGGACGGGGCATCTACTCTGTATACGACCGGTAGCAATAGGGTGTTGGTTTTATCAGTTTTGTTGCAACCGGCCAGTTGGCCGAATGGGTCTTGCACTGGGAGAGGTGCTCACCGCTAAAACGGCGGCAACCAAACGTTCGAGACCGGTATGTTTACTTTTTTTTAAGGAGGCTGCAGAAATGGCAAACGGTGTTGTAAAATGGTTCAGTGACAAGAAGGGGTTTGGTTTCATCGAACAGGAAGAAGGTCAGGGCGACATCTTCGTCCACTTCTCTGCCATTCAGTCTGAAGGATTCAAAACTCTTGCGGAAGGCGATCGGGTGACCTTCGACGTGGAGCAAACCGACCGTGGTCCCGCTGCCGCCAACGTTCAGCGAGTTTAGCCGATACATCTCCAACTGAAAAACAAAGCGGCACCCTCATTCTAATGGGTGCCGCTTTGTTTTTCAGCGTTTTAATCATCTACTCACAACTATAGCCGGACAACCATCATACCACGCCCTGATCGATCATGGCATCCACCACCTTGACGAAACCGGCGATATTGGCCCCGTTCATGTAGTTGCCCGGCGTGCCGTACTGCTCGGCCGCGCTCAAAGAGGTCTGGTGGATGCTCTTCATGATCATCTGCAGCCGGTTGTCCACCTCTTCCCGCGTCCAGGACAGGCGCATGCTGTTCTGGGTCATCTCCAACCCCGATACCGACACACCGCCCGCATTGGCCGCCTTGCCCGGGCCGTAGAGCAGCTTGTTCTCGATGAAGATGTCGATCCCCTCGGGCACCGTTGGCATGTTGGCTCCTTCGCTGACCACGGTGACACCGTTGTTCACCAGATTCTGGGCGTCCTTGGCGTTGATCTCGTTCTGGGTGGCAGACGGAAAGGCGCAGTCAGCCTTATGGTTCCACAGTGGGTTGAAATCCTGGTCCGGGTTCACCTCGGAGTAAACTGCCGAGGGGTATTTCTCGGCATACTCCTTCACCCGCCCCCGGCGCACGTTCTTCAGGTTCATGAGATAGGCCAGCTTCTCCCGGTCGATCCCCGCCTCGTCATAGATGTAGCCGGAAGAGTCGGAGCAGGTCACCGACTTGGCCTTAAGGTCCAGCAGCTTCTCGATAGTGTACTGGGCCACGTTGCCCGAGCCGGAAACCAAGCAGACTTTTCTATTCAGGGTTTCGTTGCGGGTGGCCAGCATCTCGGCGGCAAAGTAGACCGAGCCGTAGCCCGTGGCTTCGGGCCGGATCATGCTGCCGCCCCAGTTCAGGCTCTTGCCCGTGAGTACGCCGGTGAACTCGTTTCTCAGCTTCTTGTACATGCCGAACAGATACCCGATCTCCCGGGCACCCACGCCGATGTCGCCGGCCGGCACGTCGGTGTCGGGGCCGATGTGGCGGAACAGCTCGGCCATGAAGCTCTGGCAAAAACGCATCACTTCAACATCCGACTTGCCCATGGGGTCGAAGTCGGACCCGCCCTTGCCGCCGCCCATGGGCAGCGTGGTCAGGGCGTTCTTGAACACCTGCTCGAAGGCCAGGAACTTGAGGATACTCAAGGTTACCGACGGATGGAATCGCAGACCGCCCTTGTAAGGGCCGATGGCGCTGTTCATCCCGATGCGAAAGCCCCGGTTCACCTGCACCTGCCCCTGGTCATCCACCCAGGGCACACGGAACAGGATTACCCGCTCAGGCTCCACCAGTCGCTCCAGGATCTTGGCCGCACGGTATTCGGGGTTACGGTCCATCACCGGCTTGATGGAAGACATCACCTCCATAACCGCCTGATGAAACTCCCGCTCTCCAGGGTCCCTGTCTTTTATCAGTTGAAGAATGTCCGACACTTTCTCTCCTCCCTTTAATAATACATTCACACCAATGGTACAGAAGTCATCATACCACGCCCTGATCGATCATGGCATCCACCACCTTGACGAAACCGGCGATATTGGCCCCGTTCATGTAGTTGCCCGGCGTGCCATACTGCTCGGCCGCGTTCAAACAGGTCTGGTGGATGCTCTTCATGATCATCTGCAGCCGGTTGTCCACCTCTTCCCGCGTCCAGGACAGACGCATGCTGTTCTGAGTCATCTCCAGCCCCGATACCGAAACACCGCCCGCATTGGCCGCCTTGCCCGGCGCATAAAGCACCCCCTTATCCTGAAACACGTGTATAGCCTCAGGCGTGCAGGGCATATTGGCCCCCTCGCAGACAGCAATGCACCCGTTCTTCACCAGAAGCTGGGCATGGGCCTCGTCCAGCTCGTTCTCCATGCATAGGCTTTGGCCGACTCGCGGTAAATCGTCCAGAGCTTGGACATGAAGGTCAGCTTCTCTCCCGTGATACCCGCCGGATCATGCACATAGCCGAACTCATCGCAAATGGTCACCACCTTGCCGCCCAACTCGTTGATCTTCTCGGCCACGAATGTACCCACGTTGCCGTACCCGGAAATAGTAACGGTTTTCCCGGCCACGTTCTGGCCCCGGGTGGCCAACATCTCCTGCAGAAAATAAGCAGCCCCGTATCCAGTAGCTTCGGGCCGGATCAGGCTGCCGCCCCAGTTCAGGCTCTTGCCCGTGAGCACCCCGGTGAACTCATTTCTCAGCTTCTTGTACATGCCGAACAGAAAGCCGATCTCCCGGGCACCCACGCCAATGTCGCCGGCCGGCACATCCGTGTCGGGGCCGATGTGGCGGAACAATTCGGCCATGAAGCTCTGGCAAAAGCGCATCACTTCAAAATCCGACTTGCCCTTGGGGTCGAAGTCGGACCCGCCCTTGCCACCGCCCATGGGCAGAGTGGTCAGGGCATTCTTGAACACCTGCTCGAAGGCCAGGAACTTGAGGATACTCAAGGTTACCGACGGATGGAAGCGAAGGCCGCCCTTGTAAGGACCTATGGCGCTGTTCATCCCGATGCGAAAACCCCGGTTCACCTGCACCTGCCCCTGGTCATCCACCCAGGGCACACGGAACAGGACTACCCGCTCGGGCTCCACCAGTCGCTCCAGGATCTTGGCCGCACGGTATTCGGGGTTACGGTCCATCACCGGCTTGATGGAAGACATCACTTCCATGACCGCCTGATGAAACTCCCGCTGTCCGGGGTCCCTGTTTTTTACCAGTTGAAGAATGTCCGACATTTTCTTTCCTCCCACTAAGGTTTACGAATTCAGTCGCCTTTAACGATCACACACTGGGATCGCCGGCCGTCAACCTTAAGCGTCACCGGCAGCCCAAGCCGCGCATGAGCCACAAAGGTAGCATCGTTCAACCGGGGCAGCGCAGTCAGCCAGTCCCAGTCCATCCTGCCGCCGGCAGCTCTGGCAACGGTAATATAATTAATTCCCAGCGTGGTGATGTTGTGAAAAAAATGCGAGCCTTGGGACGGTTCGGCCACAAGCTTGTCCGACTCCGTTTCGACCATGGCGCCCACCCCCGAAATGTCGGCCCATGAAACGGGAATCCCCATCTCACGGGCAATCTGAATGGTCTTACCCGGATCGAACACCTCCGGCTTTACAAAAATAATGTCCGCCATATCCTGTTTCTTGGCATTTCCCAGGGCTTTGCCGGAAAAACAGAATGCTTCCTCCAATTCTTCTGGAGAAATGTTCACTTGCTCCAGTTCGGCCCGGGCAGTCATGGGCCGGAGCTGAAGAAAGGCAAACTGTTGCGGATGGTTGTCTTCACCGGTCAGGTTGACGGAGAACTCCATCTCTACCGGGCAGCCCATCCCCTGCTCTCCCAGTTCGAGCATATCCTTTAGAATGTCGGCCAGGGGAAACTCCCGGTACTTGAGGATGTGGGCAAAGGTGAGCACCCGCTGACCCGGAATATGAACCGTGTCGCGAATGCGATGCTCATCCGGCACGTAGGTGCTGGCAAGAAGCTGCAAGGGCAGTTCGTTTTCGGCCTCGGTCACCTCACGGTGCCACAGGTTCGCGGAATCGTTGGTTTCCAGGAAGTGGCAGGATCTTTCCATTTTGAGGGCATAAAAATTGCGCTGGGCGTTCTCAAGGATATCTTCCACGGTCGAGCGCTGGGGAAGCAACTGGGGGTGGGCCGGTGAAAACCGGAGCGTTTTCTCGCCCTCGACCACGGTTTTTCCCAACCCCATGGCAATGGTGACGATCCCTTCCTCGGGCTTCATCCGGGCAAAGGGATAGTAGTTATGGGACTGGGCAACACCGGAAATAGCCGGATAAAAACTATCGCCATATTGAGACCCAACCAGTTTTTGGATAATTACAGCCATCTGCTCTTCTTCCGTCCGGTGGCCCACCCGTTTTGAAAATGCCTTGGGTCCCTTGTAGTAGGTTGAGGCATAGACCAGCTTGATGGCATGAATCAGATGGTTCAGGCGCTGTTCCAGGTCCGGACAGTCATTGGTAATCATGTAGGTGCGGTAAAGTCCGGCATAGGCCCTGAATTGGGCGTCCTCCAGCAGGCTGGAAGATCGGATGGCAAGCGGATACGTCACCTGGGTCAGGTAGTCCCGCAGTTTCTCCTCGATCCACACGGGAAACATGCCGTTGGCGAAAAGATCGGCGATCTTCTCATCAGGCAGGTCCGTCTTGGACAGGTAGCGAAGCTGGTTGTCCTCCACAAAGGACTCGAACCCGTCGGTGGTAATCACCAGGGTCTGGGGGACCAGAATATCCACCCCCTTGTATTTGGCGTACAGCTCCAGATTCTGGCGTAGCAGGGAAGCAACGAATGCCAATCCCCGGGCCTTTCCCCCCAGCGAGCCTTTTCCGATCTTGAAAAATTCCGTATCGAAATCCGCGTCGGCCGCATCGAAATCGGCAACGATCCCCTTCTGGCGCCGTTTGCGCCGGTCGGCAATGATTTCGACCAGATGACGGCGGTGGCTTTCCACGTCTGAGAAGTCATCATCGCTGATGGGGCGAACCTCTGCGGCCAGCGCCATCTCGGTGCGGGCGAACAGCCAGCGCGAAAAATCGTTTCGTTTGCTGTGGTACCGGAAAGATTCCTCCGGTATGGTAAGCAAGTGCCGCTCCAACGCCTTCAGGTTGGAGGCGCGACCGATTTCCGATCCGTCGGGCAACCGAAAAACGAAATCACCGAAACCCAGGCGCTCCTTGAAAAACCGACGCACATCCTGGTGCAGGGTGTCTGAATTCTTGTCCACAAATGCGGCGGGGATAGGCTCCGCCTTCAGGGCATTGGCCGGCTCCGAACTGGTAAGCAGCAGTGGAATATCGAAACGCCGCTCCCGTACGTGTTTGAGAAAATCCACACCGGTAGTGTCGCTCAAGACGCCGTTTCGTGGAAAGCGGACATCGGAGATAACCCCCAGCACGTTGGCTTCGAACCGCTCGTAAAGGGCCAGGGCCTCCTCGTAGTTTCCGGCTACCATAATTTTCGGCCGGGCCCTCATGGTTACCAGCCGATGCTCTTCATTCAGGGTTCCTTCCATGACCGCCTGGGTCTGACTTACCAGTTCCCGGTAAAAAATAGGTAACAGAGAGGAGATGTAATAGGGCGAGTCCTCCACAAAAAGGATGACCCGGACTCCCGCTGATGCGGTGTCCGTCTCCACGTTCATCAGGTCTTCGGCACTCTTGATCAGCGCCACCAGGATATCCGTATTGCCTGACCAGACAAAGGTCCGGTCGATTCCCGGGGCGCGGTCCGGCTTGCGTATTTCCGGAGAAGGAATGGTGTCGTGGGAAAGCAGGATGACCGGCAAATCCGGCGCCTTTTTCTTTATTTGATGACCTAGTGCGGCGGCCTCCATGTCCGAAAGTCGGGGCATGGTGATGACCATATCAAAGGGTTTGTTGTCCAGGGTGGTAAGGGCCTGTTCGGCTGAAGAAACCCAGGTGAGGCGCGGAGGCTTGCTGAGGTTGAGTCCCCGGTACTCATTGACGATGCGCTCGGAGAGCCGGCAGTCCTCCTCCATGATCCAGGCGTCATAGGGTGTGGATACCAGCAGAATATTGCGCACCTTACGGGCCATCAGTTCGTGGAAAAGCTTGAACCGGGAATCGGCTTCGTTAAAGAATGGTTCTGTGTTCAATGCCATGGGTCAGCTACCTTCCCCGCGGTAAAAAAGCCGCAGGTGGAGCCATCCTTCACCTGTTGCGGCACTGCAAAACAATCGGCTATAGTTGAGGGCACTTCAAGATGTCAAGCAATTTATTGTCGCCATATCGTAACGGAAATCATTGCAAAAGGAAACCGCATGCCCTTGAAAGAAATCACAATAGCGGTTGTTTCCGCTTCCGTTGTCTGGTAACCTATTTAATGTATTACGGTATTAACGGTTACCCGGTTGCATCGGCAACGCATTTATTAGTGCTGTTCAAGCCCCTTTTCACTATTGGTTTTAATAAAAGACGATCGGACGTGCCTGTTCCCTGAGAAATCGGCGGGGAAAGGGACCGACGTTACCGACTGGCGCGCTGAACATGACCAGGCAAACATCTTTGGACACCACAGACGCCAATGCATTGCTGCGATTATGGCGCAGTGTATTCCCCGTACCGCTACGTCCACGCACCGAAAAGGATCGCAAACGCTTTTTACGAAGCAACCTGATTCTGCATTTTCGGCCACCTGCCGTAAAAGAAAAGACATTGACATTCACCCTCTCCTGGGGGTTGGGCGGCATGGCGGCCACACTGGTGCTGCTGCAAATGGCCACTGGAATACTCTTGAAATTCATCTATGTACCCACACCGGTAGACGCCTATGCCTCGGTTCAAACGATCATAACCCAGGTGCCTTTTGGCCGACTCGTCCGCAATCTCCACCACTGGTGCGCCAACCTTCTCGTGGTTATTTTGATGCTGCACATGCTTCGGGTCTTTTTTACCGGCGCCTTTCATAGCCCCCGGCAGTTTAACTGGATCATCGGCCTTGTCCTTTTTACCATGGTACTGGCGGCGAATCTGTCCGGCTACCTGCTGCCCTACGACCAGCTGGCCTACTGGGCCGTCACCGTTATTACTGCCATGTTGGGCTATATTCCCGGCATCGGCGGCTGGCTGCATCGGGCCTTGGGAAATGGCGCAGAGTTGGGGCCCCAGACCTTGCCCTTTTTCTATTCCATGCACACGGCCGTGATCCCGGTCCTGCTGGTCGGCCTGATGGGGTTTCATTTTTGGCGAATCCGAAAGGCTGGCGGCCTTGTCGTGCCACGAAAATCATCCGAGCCAATGGACGAGATGCCAACCCGGATTCCGGTGGTCCCTCATCTGCTGGTAAGAGAAGTCTCCACGGCACTGGTGTTGACGGCGACAGTAGTGGTGCTTTCCATCTTTCTCGACGCCCCACTCTCAACACCGGCCAATCCGGGATTGAGTCCCAACCCGGTGCGGGCGCCATGGTATTTTGCCGGGCTTCAGGAGCTTTTGCTGCATGTTCATCCTGCCGTGGCCGTATCCGTGATTCCCCTTCTGTACGGCGATGGTCATCACCCCTGCCCTGATCGTGGTTGATGCCCTTGTCGTCAAAACAGCTCCATGGGCCGTTGGGATATCCCCCTTTGTCCGTGACGGCATCTTACCGCTACTGCTCTTATCGGTCTTGGCGGCTGGTTATGTGCTGGCCATGAGAAAACGATTTTGTGCCACGCTGAACGAAACTGCCCAGTCACTGTTTGTGGTGATGGTTACCGCTCTGGCGGTGTTGACCGTTGTAGGCGTGTTTTTCCGTGGACCGTCCATGAAACTGATCTGGCCGATATGAGGAAGGGCCACGATGACAAGTCAGAAAACCCAACAATCCACTGAAAGCGCACAATCACCGGAAAACAACGCCCGTCGCAGCCTGCTTAACGGGCTGTGGCTGATCCTGAGTGGCCTTGCCCTGGCGGAGATCGCCTGGTTGATTGTATCCTTCTTGAGGCCGTTGAAATCAAAAGTCTCGTCTGGCCAACACGCCGCAATAATCGACGCCGGCCCGGCAGATCGGTTTATCCCCAACACAGTGACCGCCTTTCCACGGGGCCGATTTTACCTGGCCTGCCTGGAAGACGGCGGTTTTCTGGCCCTCTCGCGCCGCTGCACCCATTTGGGCTGCACGGTGCCGTGGGACCCGGGAAAGGCACAGTTCGCCTGCCCCTGTCACGCGTCGGTGTTCGACATCCGCGGCGACGTGATCCAGTCCCCGGCCCCTCGGGCCCTGGACCGTTTCATCGTCTCCATTGAAAACAACCGGGTGATCGTGGACACCAGCAGGCCGATCCAGCGAAGCGCGTTTCACAAAGAACAGGTGGTGTACAAATAAAGGATTCGAGGGAATGAACATCGAACGTCCAACATCGAATGATGAATGTGAAAAGATAAAAACCGGATATTATGATGTGATAAAAGGAAATGGCTGTTGAATTTTCGGCATTTGGTAGTTGTTTCATTCAACGTTGGACGTTCGATGTTCGATGTTGGACGTTCATCTTTCAAAGACCCCTTGAACCCCTAACATATCCAGTATAACGAAGGATAAAATCGCCATTACCATAACCCGCTGGAAAATCACAGGCATCGTCGCCACCCTGGTCATCATCCTCTCAATACCGCTTTATATGGTTCAAGAGAGGGCAAGGCGTTCTGCAGCAAAAGGAACCATACCGCCTGCCGCCGCCTTTGTGGGCAGCGAAGCCTGTCGGGACTGCCACCAAAGCGAGTATGACAAGTGGAAGGGTTCCCACCACCAGTTGGCCATGGCCGTGGCATCGGACGAAACGGTCCTGGGAGATTTCGCCGATGCCGAGTTTCGCCATTTCGGCGTGACCACCCGGTTTTATAAAAAGGACGGCCGGTTCATGGTGGCCACCCAGGGGCCGCGGGGAGAAATGGGGGAGTTCGAAATCACCCACACCTTCGGCTGGTTTCCGCTGCAGCAGTACCTGATCCCCTTTCCCGGCGGGCGACTCCAGTGCCTTCCCATTGCCTGGGATTCTCGGGAGAAGCGATGGTATCACCTGTACCCGAACCGTTCCCTGGCTGCCGACGACTGGCTCTATTGGACCAATAACGCCCAGAACTGGAATGCCATGTGTGCCGAATGCCACTCCACGGACCTGCGCAAGAATTATAACCCGGACACAGACACCTATCGGACCGCCTGGTCGGAGATCAGCGTGGGGTGTGAAGCCTGCCACGGCCCGGGATCGGAGCATGTGGCCTGGGCACAGCTGCCGGAGATGGGGCGTCCGGACACGGTCAACACGGCCCTAACCGTTAAGACCAGCGAGCTTACCTCGGCCCGGCAGATCCAGCTGTGCGCCCCCTGCCACGCCCGCCGCATGTCCCTGGATGACAACATCCATGCCCACGCTGATTTTCTCGACTACGGCATCCCTCAACTGCTCAGCGAAGGCATGTACTTTCCCGACGGTCAAGTTCTGGATGAGGTGTATGTCTACGGCTCCTTCATGCAGAGCAAAATGCACGCCCGGGATGTGCGCTGCAGCGACTGCCACGACGTACACAGCATCAGGCGGATCAAGGACGGCAACGACCTGTGCCTCCAGTGCCACCGGGCGGCGATTTACGATACCAGGGATCACCACTTTCACAAAAAGGCGGGGGAACCGGGCGATCCGATCCGATCCAACACCGGCGAGGTACTTTTCGATGTGGGCAGCGGCGCCCTCTGTGAGCAGTGCCACATGCCCGGCCGGAAATACATGGGTGTCGATTACCGCCCCGACCACAGTTTCCGCATCCCCCGGCCGGATTTGAGCCTCTCTTTGGACACACCCAATGCCTGCAACCGTTGCCATGTGAACAAAACAGTGAGGTGGTCGGTGGATGCCATGGCCAAGTGGTACGGAGAGAAAAAACGGCCTCACTATGGCACCATCCTGACCGCCGGGCGACAGCAGGATCCGGACGCGTTAGCCGCGCTGGTCCCTTTGGCCGGGGACCGGCTCTACCCGGCGATTGTCCGGGCGACAGCCCTGTCTCTGGCATCGTCCTATCCCGATGAGGCCGCGGTTAGCGCTCTCGAACGGGCCCTTTCCGACGAGTCGGCCATCCTTCGCCACACCGCGGTGAATCGACTCGTCATTCCGGACCCACAGCAACGAATTGCGCTTGTCGGGCCGCTGCTCTACGACCCGGTGCGGGCCGTGCGGATCGAAGCGGCCCGAAGTCTGGTCACGGCGGCACAAAGCGGTCTCGGAGCACCCCTTCGCAAACCCTACGAAAAGGCCCTGGCCGAATACGTCAAGGCCATGGAACGTAGCAGCGATTTTGCCGCATCCCGCCACAATTTGGGCAATCTATACGCCGATCTGGGACAGACGGACCGGGCCATCAGCCATTACCGTAAAGCCATCGATATCGACCGGCTCTTTTACCCGGCCAAGGTGAACCTTGCCATGCTTTACAATACTCAGGGCCAAAGAGATTTAGCCGAAGCATTGTTGCGGGACGTGGTGGACGAACACCCGAACCTATATGAAATTAAGTACTCCCTGGGCCTGCTGCTGGCGGAAAAAAAGGCGTTTGATGCGGCCGTCATTTACCTGGGCGATGCAGCCGCCGGTTTGCCCCAGCGCACCCGGATCCAGTACAACCTGGCGCTGCTGCTTAAGCGGCTCAACCGAAAGGTGGAAGCGGAGACCGCCCTCAATCGGGCACTGACCGTGGACCCGAGCAATCCGGACTACCTTTACGCGTTGGCGGTCCTTTATATGGAATGGAACCGGCTGGACGATGCCCTGAAGGTAGCGGTGCGACTGCGAGAAAACCACCCAAACCTTGCATTAGGTCACGATCTGGTTAATTATATTAAAAGTTCTATTGCCATTAAAAAATAAAAGGAGATCCCCATGAAGTCCGTGAAATGGATCGTAATCATCTTGCTGTGTCTCTTTGTTTCTGGTAGCCTTAGCCCGCTTCCCGCCGTTGACGAGCAGCGACAGGCCTACGACCGGATGGTGGAAGAAGCCACCAGAGAGGCCGACGAATACCTGCAGGAAAAAGAGAACAAAATGCAAGCAACGGAAGCGGAAGCCCAATCGAAGCAGGATGCAGCCCTTGCCGAGCGTATCCAGGCGGAGCAGGAACGCATCGAGGCGGAGATGGACGCTGTGCGTGGACGCGGCCTCGGTCCCACCTTCACCCAGGGCATGAAGGACAACCTGCTGCAGCAGCTGCAGGACAAGCTCACTCAGTTGATAAGCGATCCGCAAACCTACTTCGGGGAGCAATAATCGTCGATATCCTTACAATGAAAATGCTTCCCGGCTACACGCGCTTTCAACCTTCAACACGGCAAAGAAAAAAATGATGAGATCTAAAACACTATGCCTGATTGTCTGGTCACTGTTCCTGTTTGTCGCATGCAGCGAGGAAAAAAAGGCCCAGGCGCCGCCGCCCCCTGAAATATCCGTCATCGAAACCCGCGCCCAGGACGTTTCCCTTTACCTGGAATTTGTGGGAGAGACCTCCGGATTGAAAGACATCGCCATCCGGGCCCGGGTGGAAGGTTTTCTGGAGGGGATCCATTTCCAGGAAGGTTCCGAGGTCAAAAAAGGCGCTCTGTTGTACACGCTTGAGAGCCAGCCTTTCGAAGAGAAGGTCGCCGCCAGGATGAGTGCCGTTGCCGTAGAGAAAACCATGTTGGCCAAAACCAAGGGGGACCTGGACCGGATCAAACCCCTGGCAGAGATTAATGCGGTCAGCCAGAGCGATCTGGATGAGGCCGTGGCCGCCTATGAAGCGACGCTTTCTTCCCTCGAGGCCGCCAAAGCCACATTAAGGGCAACGAAGATTGAACTCAGCTACACCAAGATCTACTCCCCCATTTCCGGAATCATCGGCAAGACAAAGGCCAAGGTGGGCGATTTTGTCGGTAAAGATCCAAACCCGGTTATTTTAAATACCGTCTCTCAGGTGGACACGATCCTGGTGACGTTTTTTATCACGGAAACCCAGTATCTGATCGTGGCCCGGGCGATCGCCAAAGCCGACCCGGAGGAGTTGGATGACCGTGAAGCAAATCTGGAAATGATCCTGATCGACGGATCGGTGTATGAACACAAAGGTAAGTCCGACTTCGTGGACCGGGCGGTGGATACCACCACCGGCGCCATGCTGGTCCAGGCCTCTTTTCCCAACCCCGACAAACTGCTGCGACCCGGCCAGTTCGCCAAGGTGAGAATCAAAGGGCAGGAGGTCAAAGACGGCATCCTGATACCCCAGCGCTGCGTGATGGAGCTTCAGGGGCTGTTCAATGTGTTCGTGGTTGATGCGAGCAATAAAATCGAGACCCGGGAAATCACGGCCGGGGCGAAGGTCGGATCCTTCTGGCTGATCTCCGAAGGGCTCAAGCCCGGCGAGAAGGTGGTCTATGAAGGACTTCAGAAGGTAAAGGACGGGGCGACCGTCGACCCCAACGTCGTAGACGTGAAATCAACAGACCGGGGAAAAAAGTGATCAGACATGGGTGATTTTTTTGTCAGACGGCCCATCGTGGCCATGGTGATTGCCATTTTCATGGTCATCATAGGAGTTGTTTTTCTCGGCGGTCTTCCCATGGAGCAGTACCCGGACATCACGCCCCCCATTGTCGAGGTCCGGGCAACCTATACCGGGGCCAACGCCGTCAGTGTGGAGCAGTCGGTTGCAACGCCTTTGGAGCAGCAGATCAACGGCGTGGACAACATGATTTACATGAAGTCCACCAACGCCAATGACGGCACCATGACCATCCAGGTCTCCTTCGAGATCGGTACCGATCCGGACATGAATACGGTATTCACTCAGAACCGGGTGGCGGCGGCCACCGCCAAGCTGCCGGAAGAGGTCAAGCGGTTTGGCGTGACCACCGAAAAATCCCTGCCCAATATTCTCATGCTCATCTCCCTGACGGCGGAGGACCCCCGATTCGATCAGCAGTTTCTGGGCAACTATGCCCTGATCAATATCAAGGACATTCTCGCCCGCATCAAAGGCATCGGCCGGGTGAACGTCATCGGCGCCAGCGACTATTCCATGCGCATCTGGATCAGGCCCGACCGGCTGGCCCACCTGGGCATATCCGTTCCGGAGATCCTGGAGGCCATCCGGGCGCCCGACCGCCTGCAAAATGAAAAGGAGTTCGGCGAGATCGTCGTCCGGACCACATCGGAAGGGTCCCAGGTGAAGATCAAGCATATCGCCAGGGTGGAACTGGGCGTTGAGACCTACAACGCGTTTACCCGCTTGAACAACAAGCCGTGCGCCATGATCGCCCTGTACCAAGCCCCGGGCTCCAATGCCGTGGCCCTGGCCGAAGAGGTCAATAAGGCCATGGTGGACTTGTCCCGGACATTCCCCAAAAGCGTTCGCTATGACGTCTCCCTGGACACGACCAAAGCCATTACGGCGGGCATCGATGAAATCATCACGACCCTTGTCATCGCCCTGGCCCTGGTGATCCTGGTGGTCTATATCTTCATCCAGGACTGGAGGGCGGCACTGATCCCCACCATCGCCATCCCCGTTTCCCTCATCGGCGCCTTCATCGTATTTCCCATGATCGGTTTTACAATCAACGTGTTGTCCCTGCTTGGTCTGGTGCTGGCCATCGGCATCGTTGTGGACGACGCTATTGTGGTGGTGGAGGCCGTCCAGGTAAATATTGAGAAAGGTATGACGCCCAAGGAGGCGACCAAGGCCGCCATGCAAGAGGTGACGGCACCAATCGTCGCCACCACCCTGGTGCTGGTTGCGGTATTCATTCCCGTGGCCGTCATGGGCGGCATAACCGGGCGGTTGTACCAGCAGTTCGCCATTACCGTGGCGGTCTCTGTTGTATTTTCTTCCATCAACGCCCTCTCTTTGAGTCCGGCACTTTGCGGACTCCTGCTGCGAAAACAAAAACCCATCCGGGGCCCCCTGGGAGCATTTTTCAGGTTGTTCAACAAGGTTTTCGACAAAACAACCGACGCATACACCGGCTTTACCAAAATCGTGACCCGCAGAATCGCCATCGGCATTGTTTTTATTATCGTGCTGACGGTGGGCTTGGGCTTTTTAGGGAAACTGCTGCCGGGCGGGTTTATGCCCAATGAGGATATGGGCTACCTGATGGTTAACATTCAGCTGCCCGACGCCGCCTCGCTGCAGCGGTCCGATGCGGTGACCAAAAAGGTGGAGAAAATCATCCAAAAATACGAGGAGGTCGAATATGTCACGGCGGCCACCGGATTCAGTATGATTTCCGGCAGCATGTCCTCCAATGCCGCATTTGTTTTTGTCTCTCTCAAGGATTGGAATGTGCGCGAAAAAACAGCCAACGATGTGGTTGCGGCGTTGAACCGGGAATTTTTCATGGGTGTGAACGAAGCCCAGGTCTTTGCCTTCGGCCCACCGGCCATTCCCGGCCTGGGGAGCGGATCCGGGTTCACCATGATGGTCCAGGACCGGGTGGGAAATACCCCCGAATATCTGGCGAAGCAGACAGACAGCTTTATTCAGACGGCACTGGCCCGGCCGGAAATCGGGTCCATGTTCACTACCTTTCGGGCCACAGTCCCCCAGCGTTATATGGAGATCAACCGGGACAAGGTGCTCAAGGCCGGTGTCTCCCTGAATGATATCTACACCACGGTGGGCGCCTTTCTCGGCGGTTCCTACGTCAACGATTTCAACCGGTTCGGGCGGCTCTACAAAGCCTACATCCAGGCGGAGCCGGAATACCGGATCAATGAAGACAAAATCAACCTCTTCTTTGTTAAAAACAAAGACGGTGACCGGGTTCCCCTGAGTGCATTTGTCAGCATCAAGGAGATCGCCGGACCGGATTTCACCACCCGATTCAATCTGTACCGGGCCATCGAACTGACCGGCGGGCCGGCTCCCGGCTATACATCCGCCCAGGCACTGGATGCCCTGGAAGCTGTGGCCAAAGAATCCCTTCCCGCGGATATGGGATACGCGTGGAGTAACATGTCCTTCCAGGAGAAGAAGGCCTCCGGAACCGGCGCCATTGTGTTTGTCTTCTCCCTGCTGTTCGTCTTTCTCATCCTCGCCGCCCAGTACGAAAGCTGGTCGCTGCCCTTCAGCATCCTTCTGGGGACGCCCTTTGCCATTTTCGGCGCCTTTCTGGCGCTGTTTCTGGCCAGGATGACCAGCCCGAGCTACGAGCTGAATGTGTTTGCCCAGGTCGCACTGGTGATGCTGATCGCCATGGCCGCCAAAAATGCCATTCTCATCGTTGAGTTCGCCAACATCGAGTTCAATAAGGGCCTGTCGCTCTTCGATGCGGCCATCAAGGCGGCCAGACTGCGTTTTAGACCCATATTGATGACGGCCTTCTCATTCATTCTCGGCGTTATGCCCCTGGTGGTGGCATCCGGCGCCGGTGCCGAGGCCCGGGTGGTGATGGGAGTGGCGCTGTTGGGCGGGATGACCCTGGCCACGATACTGGGGGTGTTTTTCTACCCCATGCTGTTCGTCTTCATCGGCAAGATCGCCGGGTATGAGAAAAAGCGGGAACTTCAAAAGGAGTAGGTGCAAAGAGACAATGAACATGCGCATAAAGAGATTCAGGGGACTGATACTATCGGCGGTGCTGCTGTTTCTTTCGGGCTGTGCGGTGGGACCGGACTTCATAGAACCGGTTGCCAATGCACCCTTGCACTCTCTGGTTTCCATGGCCCTTGAAAACAACCGGGACCTGAAAATTGCCGTCAGCCGGATCGAACAGGCACGGGCCACTGTCGGATTTACCCGGGCCGACCAGTACCCGCACATAGATGTTGAAGCCGGTATACAGACAGGCAACTTCAGCGGCGGTTCGCGATCTCCGGACACCAACTCCACCGTATACCTGGCCGCCCCCTTGAGCTGGGAAATCGACTTCTGGGGCAAATTCAAACGGTCCACCGAGGCGGCACGGGCGGAGCTGATGGCATCCGAATACGGCCTTAATGTTATTCAGCTGGCCCTGATTGCGGATGTGGTGACCACCTATTACCAGCTTTTGGATTTTCACCAGCGGCTGGCCATCTCCGAGTCCACCCTCGATTCACGGATGGGCAGCCTTAAAATTATCCAGCAGCGGTTTGACAAGGGCATCATTGCCGAGCTCGACGTCAACCAGGCCCAGATCCAAAAGGAAATCGCCGCCGCCGCCATCCCCCTTTACGAGCGCTCCATTTCAAAGACCGAAAACGGCCTCAGCATTTTACTCGGCCGGTTGCCCGCTGCCATCAAGACACGCAAGAATCTGGCCGGGCAGCCGACGCCACCGGAAATCCCGGTGGGCATGCCGTCGGACATCCTGGAGCGCCGCCCGGACATCATCCAGGCCAGGTACCTGCTGAAGGCACAGACGGAGAATATCGGCGTGGCCGAAGCGCTGCGGCTTCCGGCCATCTCCCTCACCGGAACGCTGGGGGTGGCCAGTACGGAGATTGCCTCCATTACCACCCAGGGAGGCGTCTGGTCTGTGGGCGGAAGGCTGCTGGGACCGATTTTCGATTTCAACAAGAATAAAAGGCGGGTGGAGATCGAAGAACAAAAGATGCAGCAGGTCCTTTATCAATATGAAAACACGGTGCTGACCGCGTTTCGGGAAGTTGAAGATGCCCTGGTCGAGATCGCCACCTACCGCAACGAACTGGCCGCCATCGAACGCCAACAGAAGGCGGCAGAAAATGCCAATAAACTCTCCAAAGAGCGCTACGACAAAGGCGTGAGCAGCTACCTCGAAGTGTTGGACACGGAGCGAACCCTGTTTTCCGCCGAGCTGCAACTGTCCGAACTGCAGCAGCGGTACCTGAGCGCCTATGTCAACCTGTATAAGGCGCTGGGCGGCGGGTGGATTACCAAAGAGGAGATGAACGAGAACACCTATCCGGAGCGGCCTATGAACTATACGACGGAGCTGGATCACACGGTCGTTAATATAGCCAGGTAAAATGGATTCAGTCTCCGGACATCCAACTTCTGAACTCGGTCCTCAGTCATCCGTCATCCGACCTCCGAAAGAAACCACCCATGCCACACCTTTTCACCAATGCCTACATCGTCGTCGGCAGCATTTGCGGCGCGGTCAGTCTCCTGCACCTGCTGATCTTTCTTCGCCGGCGTGAAGAAAAAATCCAGTTCAGCACCGCTGCAGGTGGACCAGAAATAAATCTGAGATAGTCTCACTATTTGCGTAAACTGGTGGAGGGCGAATCCTTCCCGCGAGGCGCCCACGCGCGGGTGGTTCCAAATGCCTTGCATTGCTTGCTTGCATTGATTACATTGTAATACATAATAATACAATGGAGGTAATGTATGAGCACGGCTATTTCCATACGAATTCCTGATGAACTGGCATCAAAATTAACTGAAATTTCAAAAGATCGCCATCGACCGGCTTCATGATGCATCCGATTCTATCATCAGTATTGAAGATATGAGGAAAGAGCTTGAACTATAAAATTGCATTCAAGAAGTCGGTTTCTCGTGACCTCAAGAAGCTCGGCAAAGATCAGGCCGAGAGAATACTAAAGGAAATCGAGGAAAAGCTTCCAGAAAAAGCAGACACGTTCCCACCCTTGAAAGGAAAATTTACTGGTCTTCGGAAATTTCGGGTTGGCAACTACCGGGTGATTTACGCAATCATCGAAGGGATTGCGATTATTCACAGAATCAGTCAACCCCATCGTTGCATAAAAAACATGGCTAATCGCGTTAGATAAGGTGATATTGCTATATAAAAGTATTCATGAGCGGCTTGATCAGGATTGTACCATTGGTTAATACAAGGACCTTGGCCGTTTTTCTGATTGTTTTTTACCCTGCGGGAAAACCGGAGCGCTACAGAGCCTTTGTTGTCAAGGGTTTGCAGTAGAAGTGCTACGGCTTCACCCTTTCCGCCGCGGCTCTGTAACGCTCCGGCTTTTGCAACGATTGGGTCAACTGGGAGAACGCTACCGATGAGGACATGACAAGATGAAAAAATATCAAACATGCTGGTCGAAAATAGCAGTGCTGACGGCGATGATCGGATGGGGGCTATGTGATCGAAATCCGCCGTGTGGCGCCGGACGGCACTATGCAGGCCGGCTATTTCAATCCCCGCCCCATCAATGTATCAAGGGCTGAAGCCTCCATATTCAAGGAACACATCAAGGTCGAGGTGGAACTGCGCGATACGGGATATCCCGGCTCGACCTACACCCTGCTCTACGATCCGAACAAGGATGCCCTTCTAGGTTACTATTACCAGGTCGTCCAGAGGCAGAACTTTGACGTGATATTCGTTCGGATGGTTAACCAGTAACACTTTCCCGAAAAGTATTAACGGGGGGAGCTATTCGCCATGGGAAATGAAAAGCCAGCTAAAGACCGACGAACGGCAGATCCATACATGGATCGACGCTCCGGCGAAGACCGGCGTGAGGCCTACGACATTGATTATTTTACCGGGGGCGGAACTGAAAGAAGAAAGCGAGTGGATCGCCGTAAACGCGAGGAACGGCGGAAGGATTGCACGCAGATATCCAAGTGGTCGAGCGTTTGCGTGGATGAAATCAAGAACAAGTAGAAGCTGTAGGCTTTAGGCCAGGTAGCATCGTTCGAAGTTACCTGACAAGGAAAAAGGATCTGCCATGAAAAACCTGCTGTCATTTTTAAAGCTCACCGCCCAGGGCGGCCTTCTGGTCCTGTTGCCCATCCTTTTGTTCATTCTCCTGCTGATGGAGATCGTCGAACTGGTGGTGGGCCTGGCCACGCCCATCGCCGACCTGTTGCATCGCCATGAAATCAAAAGCAGCCAAGGGCCTGGGCAATTGGATCGAGGAAAAAACCATCGCCAAGCTGCCCATCTACCGGTTCGTCAAAGACCTCGTGTCCGGGCTGGTCGGTGCTGAAAAGGCGGCCAGTTTCAAACCTGCCCTGTTTGACGCCGGGAACGGTCAGCGGGAAATCGTCTATGTGGTCGAAGACCTTGGAAATGAAGGTCTCACCGTACTCTTTCCGCATGCCCCCACCGGTTTTGCCGGACCGGTCAAAATCGTCCCCAAAGCCCGCATCGCGCCCCTGGACGCCAGCCTGGGTGATATGAGCCTGGTGCTGAGTCACATGGGCCTGGGGGCTGGGCGGCTGTTAAAGAGGTAAGGGGTCAAGGATTCGAAGGGTCGAGGAAAATGCTCAAGAAGTGCAAAGGGATAAAAGTTGCCTGCGATGGGGATTACCCTCCATGAGCGCTAAGTTGTTGTGTGGGATTAACTGATAAGATGAAAAAACAGGCATATGACATAGAGGCAAGGTTGCTCGAATATTCGGCAGTTGGCATCAGGTTAAATTCAAAGTTGGGCGTTCGATGTTGGACGTTCATCTTTATAGGGAATCCTTGAACCCTTGAACCCTTGAACCCTTGAACCCTTGAACCCTTGAACCCTGGAACCCTTGACCCCTTGAACCTCAATAGGAACCCCATGCGCGAAATCGAACAACGATCCCTGAACCTGGCCAAATGGGCCAATCTGTTCATGGGAGTGGCCGGCATCGTTGCTGCCATCGGCTCCCACGCCAGTGCGTTGATGCTGGATGGCCTGTTCTCCGGCGTAAACTTCCTGGCGGCGGTGCTGGCCGCCCGCGTGGCCGCATCCATCCAGCAGAAGCCCAACGTCCTGCGGCCATTCGGCTACGAGATCGACGAGCCCATGTACGTGATGTTCCGATCCCTGGTGCTCACCGGTGTCATCATATCAGGGACCAAATCAGCCATGCCGCCCAATCCGTTCACACACCGAGTCGGATGGAAATTATTTTCACGGGAAAATACCCTTATGAATAGGATATCCTAAACAAAGGAGAGCAACATGAAAGCATTTTTGCGGCAGTTACTGGCATTGACCACGGCAGTTGTGCTTTTTCTCATGCCCCAAGCCGGTTTGTCCGAAGAATGGGACCTGGATGAGCGTCCCTGGGAAAAATTCGGTGCCAACTTAGGTGTGTTCATCTCTGCAGTGGACAGCAATTTCAGAATCGGATCCGGAGTCGGTCTGAACATCGATGTGGAGAAGCTGCTGGGGCTGGATACCAGCAACGTAGTTTTTCGCACCGATGCCCTGTGGCGGTTTTCCAAAAACCGGCGCCATCGGTTGGATTTCACCTGGTTTAGTTTTCGAAGGGACGGCAACCGACAGATATTGGAAGACATCACCATCGGGGATGGCGACGACCAGATTATCATCGAAGCGGGAACCAGCGTCAATGCCTTCTTTGACCTGGACATCTACGAACTGGCCTACAGCTATTCGTTCTTTCAGGATGACCGCATCGACCTGGCGGCCGGGATCGGCCTGTACATCATGCCCATTGATTTCGGTCTGACTGTCAGCGGACTCGTCGATGAACAGGGATCGGAGAAATTCACCGCGCCCCTGCCGGTACTGGGCCTGCGCATGGACATTGCCCTGACCCCCCAGTGGTTCATTCGCACCGGATCCCAGGTCTTTTATCTGGAATACGAAAACTTCACGGGATCGGTGCTGGAATTCCGGGCGGCAGTGGAGTACAACCCATGGAAGCATGTGGGTATCGGGTTGGGTATTGACGCTCTATCAATCAATGTGGAGGCGGATGGGGAAGACTGGCCGGGAATCGACCTCAAAGGCGAATTCGATTTCAACTACACCGGCCTACAGCTTTACCTGCGGTTGTTTTTTTAGCCGTCCGACTTAGGGCCTGTCCTAAAGGAGTGCGCATGCCATTTAACATTAAACGATATCCGTTTTACATCGGCATCACCACGCTGGTGGTGGTCGTCGTCGTTACGCTGACCGGCCTGTTCTTGTGGATCAGCCACCGGGAGAGCAAGACAGCAGCCATCCAGATGGCCGACCGCCTGTTTTCGGAGATCAACGAGAAGACGCTGGAGCGCTACGAGAGCACCCTGGAGTCGGTGGCCGGGCTGGCCGGCACGGCCGTGCGCATGCCCGGAATGGCTACAGCACCCACGGGAGACGAAAGGCCCCACCCGGGCATGGAACTGATGATCGAGGCCCTGGCTTTTTATGATTATCTCTTTTCTACCTATACCGGGTATGACGACGGCAGCTTCATCCAGATCGTTGCCGTGCGGGACGACCCGGGATTTCGCAGTTTGTACGGCGCACCGGCGGGGACCACCTATGTCCTGCGCACCATCTCAGCCGATTCCGAAGGGCTGTTGAAACAGCGCTGGCGTTTTCTAAACCGGGATCGGCATGTCATTGGAGAAAGAGATGACCTGGATCCGGACTACGACCCCCGCGTAAGGCCCTGGTACATCCAGGCCCAGCAGGAGGAGACGGCGTTTTACACCCAACCGTATATCTTCAGTTCCACAAAGCTCCCCGGCATCACCTGTGCGGAAAAGCTGTTTAACGGCGGCGGGGTCTTCGGCGCCGACATCACCCTGGATCGATTTTCCGTATCCCTGCAACGACAGAAAGTGTCCGACAACGGCATGCTGTTTCTCTTTGATCGCACGGGTCGGATCATTGCCCACCCCAAAGAGAACCCCATCAGAACCGGCACAAATGAATCGCTTAAGTTTCTCACCGGTGATGAATCCGGCGATCCGCTGGTCCGGGCCATCGTCGCCGGATACCGTGCCGGTCCTGAGGGCATGCTCAACCGCACCCGTGAGATGGAGATACACGGGTCAGACTATCTGGTACGGTTGACCGCCATAAAAGCAGAGCTCAAATTTGACCAGATTCTGGCTTCCATCGCCCCGGTTTCCGACTTTACCGGCCACATCCGGCGGATGCAGCAGCGGATTTTTCTCTTCTCCGGCCTGGTGTTGCTGGTGCTGCTGCCCCTGTCCCTGCTGGTGTCCCGTAAGATCTCAGGCTCTCTCACTCAGCTGGAACAGGAATCCAGGAAAATCCAGCAGTCAGATTTTTCAGAATCTAAACCCTTCGACTCCAGCATCAAGGAGATCTACTCCCTCATCAAAGCCTTCGTCCTGATGAAAAGCATGATCCGGGACTACATAGCCAAATTGATCCAAGCAAAGCAAGAAATCGAAGCCCTGTTCACAGCCGTCACCGAGCTCCTTGCCGGCGCAATTGATGCTAAGTCCCCTTATACCGGCGGCCACTGCAAACGCGTGCCCGAAATGGCTAAAATGCTGTCCATTGCAGCCCATGAGTCCAAGGAAGGCCCTTTTGCCGATTTCAGCATGGATACAGAAGATAAGCGACGAGAGTTCGAGGTGGCAGCCTGGCTGCACGACTGCGGCAAGGTCACCACACCCGAATACGTGGTGGACAAGGCCACCAAGTTGGAGACCATCTACAACCGGATCGCCGGTGATGCCGACGACGCGGTTCTTCAGGCGGAACTGGAAAAGACACAAAAGCAGATCGCAGATGATTTCGCATTTGTGGCCGAGTGCAACATCGGCGGCGAGTTCATGGCCGACGAGAAGATCGAAAGGCTGAAGCAGATCGCCGCCCGCACATGGACGCGTCACCTGGACGACCGCATGGGCATCTCCCAAGACGAAGCCGCACTGAAAAACACACAACCGCCACCGACACTGCCGGTGGTCGAACACGTGCTGGCCGACAAGCCGCAGCACGTCATTCCCAGGACCAACCAGGATCCTTTCGACGGCAACACCTACGGTTTCAATATGACCGTCCCTGAGAATCAGTACAACCTGGGCGAGCTTTACAACCTGAGCATCCGCAAAGGCACCCTGTCACCGGAGGACCGCTTCAAGATCAACGAACATATCATTCAGACCATTATAATGCTCAAACGACTCCCCTTCCCCGAAAACATGAAGAATGTGGCTGAAATCGCCGGCACCCACCACGAGACCATGATCGGCACCGGGTACCCCAGAGGCCTTAAAAAGGAAGAGATGTCCATCCCCGCACGGATCATGGCCATTGCCGACATTTTCGAAGCCCTGACAGCGACCGATCGCCCCTACAAGATGCCGAAGACGTTGAACAATGCCCTTCGCATCATGAGCTTCATGCGAAACGACCAGCACATCGATGCCGAACTCTTCGATCTGTTTCTGAAAAGCGGGGTTTATCGAACCTATGCCGATCGATTTCTGGACCCGGCCCAGATCGACGTGGTGGATGTTCACCAGTACCTTTCAAAACCTGAAGCAGACCGTACATGATAGAAGTAGGCTGTAAAATATCGAAATCCGGTTATCTGAAAAGACCAAGCTTGTTGGCGTGCAGCGATACAAAGGGGTAAAGGTGCCGGAATGACCAGACGGATGGTTGGCATACTTATTCTGCTGCTGGTGTGGACCGCAGCAGTTTATGGAGAGGACGACACGACCGCCGAAAGATGGCCGGACAGGGTCAATGTCAAAGGACAACTCCTGGAAGGTCAAATTGAGGGTCTGGATGCCCGGGGGATAGTATTCGGGACTTCCTTCGGCAGGGGAACAATCAGAATCGATTATGCAGATATCACCCACATCACCTCCGGTCGTCCGTTGCGCATCTACTTTGGAAGCGATGAAGTTGAACAGGGGTTTTTGACGGGGATAGAAAACGGATCGCTCATTCTGGAAAGACCCGGCGGGAAACCGGTTCCCATCCGCCAGGATTCAATTGTGACCGGGCTTTCAGTGGCAGAATATGAGGCATCCGGTCTCAAACGCCTCAGAACAGATTTCCGCCACTGGAATGCCAGTTTGAATCTCGGATGGCGATACGAAGAGACCACCATCGACAAAAACAAAATCGAGTTCGGCATCGGATTGAGGCGTCGCAAGAAGCCGACACGAATGGTTTTCAAATTCGACTATGCCTATGAACTGCAAAGCGTCGAAGGTACGGAGATGACCACCAAAGATGAGCTTTCCACCTTTTTCCTGGGAGAATTTGATTGGAAAGAGAAGTGGTTTCTTTTCGCCCGGCCGGCCGTGGATCGAGACAAGCCCCGGCTGATCGAAAAGCGTTATTACCCGGCGGCCGGTGTGGGTTTCCGGTTTTATGAAGATCAAAATCATCTGCTCCAGATTCCTTTCGGTGTGGGCTACGTTGATGAGACCTTCATCGGTTACGGAGACAATTCGTACACCAGCGTCTATATCGGTTTTGAAGGTATCTACACCTTTGACAGCGGCATCACGATGACGGGAAATATGCTCTACATGCTGGGATTGTCCGATCCTGATAAAGAGTTTCTGATGCGCTTATATTTTGAGCTTAAACTGCCCATTGTCGATCCGGTCGCCCTGCTGATGAGAGTGACCAATATCAACGACAACAATCCGGCCCCGGATGTGGGGAATAACAAACTGACCACCCTCACGGCCATTTCCCTGGATTTTTAATATCGAGCGACAGCCGATGAGATTCGATTTGCAATTCATTTATGGACACTGTCTAACGCAGCATAAAAAGTAAAATCTCACCCGTTTTAATTCTTGATTTTAGTATCAGTAATGATATTACTTATCCATGAAAAATATGCATGAAAAGCTGAAACAGCTCAAGAACAATCCAAAGGACGTCAAGTTTGCGGATCTTAGCAAAGTATGTGAATTCTATTTTGGTAAACCACGTCAATCCGGATCAAGTCATAGGATATTTAAAACGCCATGGCAAGGTGATCCCCGTGTAAACATCCAAAATCATAAAGGCAAAGCGAAAGTATATCAAGTCAAGCAGGTATTGAAAGCTATTGAAAGATTGGAGGTAGAACATGGCACTAAAGAATGATCATTACACATATCGAGTGACTTGGTCAGATGATGACAAAGAATATGTTGGATTATGTACAGAATTCCCAGGTATTAGCTGGTTAGCGAAAACTCCGGAATCCGCCTTAAAGGGAGTACGAAAAGTTGTCGCTGAAGTTGTAAATGATATGAAAAAAAACAAGGAATCCATTCCAGAACCAATTGCTGTTAAACACTATAGTGGGAAATTCATGGTACGTATTCCCCCCGAAGTACATAGAACATTAGCTATTAAAGCGGCAGAGGCTGGAGTTAGTCTGAATCGTCTGGCGAGTTCTAAATTGAGTCAATAGCTATGGGTGGTATATAGGGATAGAGAAACAACTAAAGAGAGGCGCATATGAGATCAATGAATCTTATGTCTACCAAATGGATGGCCCTGGCGATGGTGATTGCACTGGTAACCTTCCCGGCCTGCTCCAAGCAGTCAGTTGAACGCGCCGGCCAGGGTGCCGCAACTGGCGCAGTGGTCGGAGCCGTAGGGGGAATGGTCAGTGCGCTGGTATTTGGCGGTAACGTCGCTGACGCCGCCGCCCGTGGCGCGGTGTGGGGGGGCAGTACCGGTGCCGCCGCCGGTGCCATGTCCGGTGCCGTAGCTGATAACAACCAAAAAAAAGCCCAGCAGGCCAACGAACTGGAAACGTTAAAAAAACAACTGGGAGAGGATGCCTTCCAGGGGTTGGATGCCCTGGTGCAATGCAAACACGAGGTGGCCCAGGGGTATGGACGCACCGCTGCCAAATCCGACAACCAGGACTATGCCCTGGCCGGCCTGTGGCTCCAGGTGCTGGCCTATGCGGACAGCCGTCAGGAGGAAAAGGCCCGGGCGCTTTTTCCGGACCTGGTTTCAGAAGACAGTAAAATCTCATCAGCATCCCAGGCGGAAACCGAAATGCGCAAGGCGCTGCAGAAACTGAAGGATATCCGACAGGAGTATAACCTGCCCAAGAGTTGCAGCTGATGACCGAGGACTGAGATCGGAAGTCGGAGGTCGGAGTGTTGAGGGCTGATGACCAAAAACTGAAAAAACAACGCATGGCAAACAAAGGAATGTAGAATGAACGCACGTAAAAAAATCCGAGCTTATCTACTGATTTCTGCCCTGATGATCACGCTATCAAGCCTGCCGGGCCAGTGCCTGGCCGACAATTATGCCAACCCCGGCACCTACTTCATCTTTGGCGGATTGACGGGTTTCGAAGATTTCCAGAACACGGGTGTGGACGATTTCAAGGATGCGTGGGGTATCGAATTCAGGGTTGGCCACCGATTCAACAAATATCTGGCCGCCGAGGGCGATCTCGGAATGATGAATGGCTTTGATGCAACCATCAACCTGTCCGATCTAGATCCGAATCTTTCGGGTACGGACAAAGTGACCCTCGATACACTGATTCTCACCGCCAACCTCAAGGCTCACCTGCCACTGGGCCGGCTGGATCCTTATGCGCTGATCGGCGCGGGAATCATGTACGCCAACGTCCGGTCTTACTACCCGACGGGATCTGTCTGCTGGCCCGGGTATTACGGCTGGTACTGCAGCGATGCCTATGCCAGTATAGACGACGCCACGGCCTTCGTCACCAAGTTCGGCGTCGGCACTGATATTCACATTAACAGGCAGTGGGCGATTTCCCTGGACGTCTCCTATGTGGTCCCCTATTCCAAGCTTTCCGATCTCAGGTACACGTCCTTTGCCTGGGGGGTCAGGTATGCTTTCTAACAAAGGAAAAATAAAAAATGAATGACCAGGTGAAAAATAAAAGGGGCATCTCTCTTTCCACCCAAATCCTCATTGGTTTAACGCTTGGGCTATTCGTCGGCCTGTTTTTCGGAGATAGAGCATCGGTACTCGCCATCGTAAGCAGAGCCTACATTGGTCTTATCCAGATGTCGATCCTGCCATACATGGTGGTATCATTGATGCTCGGCATCGGGTCTTTGAGCTATGAGAAGGCCGGAAAGCTGGCTATCACGGGGGGCATCGTTCTGGTCGCCTCCTGGTTTCTGGCCTTTACCATCGTATTTCTAATGCCCTTTGCTTTCCCCTCCATGGAATCCGGCTCTTTTTTCAGCACCAGCCTGGTGGAAGTTGCCGAGGTGGACTTTATCGACCTTTACATTCCAGTCAACCCGTTCAGCTCCCTGGCTCGTACAGTGGTACCTGCAGCAGCAGTGTTTAGTGTCATCTTTGGTATCGCGCTAATTGGGGTTGAAACCAAGCAAAGCCTGCTTGAGCTTTTGACGGCCACCTCCAAGACACTTACCCGTATTGCGATGATGGTGGTAAAAATCACTCCCATTGGTGTCTTCGCCATCGCCGCAAATGCTTCCGGCACGATGACCATTGAAGAGTTCGGCCGGCTGCAGAGCTATATCATACCTTTTATCGCCGCGACCCTTTTACTGGTTTTTTGGATTCTTCCGGGACTGGCGGCCGCGATAACACCTTTTAGCTACCGTGAAATCCTCAAATCTGCGCGTGATGCACTGGCAACCGGCTTCGTCACCGGCAACCTGTTCATCACGCTGCCAATGATAGTGGAGAATGCCAAAACGCTTTTTGAGGATCGTAAGATAAAAAATGACGACGCCGATAACTATATTGAGGTGTTGGTTCCGACCTCCTTCAACTTTCCCAACATCGGCAAACTGCTGACCCTGTTCTTTGTCCTCTTTGCCGGCTGGTTTGTCGGCAAAAATATTGCTCTTGCAGACTATCCAGGCTTCGCAGTGATAGGATTGTTTACTTTGTTTGGTGGTGTGGATTTAGCACTGCCGTTCCTGTTGGACCAAATGCAGATTCCTTCAGACATGTATGAGCTCTATGTAGTTACCGGAGTCCTCAACAGCTGGTTTGCGACCCTTCTTGCAGTCATGAACCTGTATGCATTCACGCTGGTGGCTACATGCGCAGCAACGGGTGTAATGAAAATCAATTGGTCACGCATTTCCAGGTTTGCAATAATTTCGTTGGTTATTTTTGTTGCTTTCCTCCTGGGAATGCGTTTCCTGCTGTCTGAGATGGTAAGCAAAGAAGACATTCAGCGACGCACCCTGATGCAGTCCGTGGCAAGCTGCGGGTAGGCTACAACGGTGAAAACCTACCGTTCTCTTATCATAACAGAAACGGCGATCTGATTGGTTTTGATATAGAGTTAATGCATTTACTGGCACGGGAGCTGGAGGTAGAGGCGGAGTTTATCCCATGGACATACGAAACGCTTTTCAAAGATCTCAATCAGAACAAATTTGATGTGGCGATAGGTGGGATGATTGTCACCCCAGAGCGGCTTACCAAGGCCAATTTTTCGAATCCCTACATGAATATTACCACAGCCGTGGTTGTAGAAGACTACAGACGCCATGAGTTTGAAAGCTGGCGTTCGATAGACAAAGAACACCTTATTCGTTTGGGTTTGGTAGGGGAAGGTCGGGCGAAAGGTGCCAAGCGCTACTTGCCGAATACTGATATCGTACTGATGGAATCCTATAGCGAATTTTTCACGGACAATCCAAAAGGGGTTCACGCACTCGTCATCAGTGCGGAGGCGGGATCAGCCTGGACGATCCTCTACCCCGCCTATTCCGTTGTTGTGCCAGAGCCTCACATCAAAGCGAATGCTGCTTTAGCTTTGCCGCTGGGTGATTCGGATTTAGAGGACTTTTTTAATGACTGGCTACAAATGAAGAAGACCAGCGGAATTATCAACAAGCTTTACGACAATTGGATTTTGGGTACGAAAGTGGAGCAGAAAAAGCCACGCTGGTCAATGGGGCGGGACGTGTTTGGTTTGTGGGAGTAAAGGCCCAGCCTTTTTTTTAAAACCCTTGATCGAGGCGGTCAAGCAGAAAGGTTCTCGACTAGGCCGAGCCGCTTGGTTCGCTTCTTGGCCAGGGTTTTCAGCGCCCGTGAAACCTCTGGCAGTGCGCGGATCTTCTCCGCTGCATCGGTATAGTAGCGAATGGCCCGTTTCTCAAGAGAAATGGCCGCCGCCAGGATAGCCGCGAGGTCCATGCCATCCGCATCCCCCACCGCTTTTTGGTAGCTGTCTCGAACAAAATCCCGAATCGGTTCCAGGATCATCTCCGTCACGTTCTCCCGCCGGGTCCGCTGTACCAGGGAGACATTCTTCTTGCCCTCCCTGGCAAGCGTCTCAAACAGTTCCTGGTGAGTCGCTGCGGCCGCTGTGGACGCAGCCTTGCTGTAAAATTCCATATCCTTCTGCTCTACCGCTTCGGCGAAGTTCAGTATCGCACCAAAATTGGCCAGGGGCATGATTTATCTCCTAATTCACAATTCGATGTTGGACGTTGGATGTTCGACGTTCATCTTTTCAATCCCTGAATTCCCCAATTCCGTCCTCAGTCCTCAGTCCTCCGTCCTCCGTCCTCAGGCATTAATACCACCGTTCGATTACCACCTTCATATCCGTGTAAAACAGGAAAATCTCCTGACCGTGGCCCTTGATGTCGCCGAACATGGAATTGCCTGCGCCGCCGAAAGGAAAAAAGCTCATGGGTGCAGCAATGCCGATGTTGACGCCGATCATGGCCGGTTTGACCCGGTATTTGAACTCCCTGGCCGCAGCGCCGCTGGCGGTGTAGATGCAGGCGGCATTGGCATAACCGCGGGTGTTGATCAGATCCACCACCGCATCCATATCCGCTGCCCGGACAATGCTCACCACCGGCCCGAAGATCTCCTCTTTGGCGATGGTCATCTCCGGCGTGACGTTATCGAAAACCGTGGGCCCCATGAAAAAGCCGTTGGGGTAGCCATCCACCTGTATCCCACGTCCGTCCAGCACCAGGTCCGCCCCTTCTTGGATACCCTTTCCGATGTACCCTAACACCCGCTCCCGGTGAGCGGCGCTGATCAGCGGTCCCATGAAGGTCTGCTCGTTAAGACCATCCCCAACGGTAATGGTCTGGGCTTCGGTGATGAATTGCTCCACCAGACGGTCGGCAATGTTCCCCACCGGTACCAGTACCGAACCGGAGAGACAGCGCTGACCCGTGCAGCCAAAAAAGGAGGTGAGCAGAGACGGCATCCCCTGATCCAGGTCTGCATCAGGCATGATGGCCACAATATTCTTGGCCCCACCCAGAGACTGAACCCGCTTGCCCGTCTCTCCGCATTTGCGATAGATGTGCCTGGCCGTGGGTGTCGATCCGACGAAACTGATGCCCTCGATATCCGGGTGATCCAGCATGGCGTTGACCACGTCCCTCGAGCCGTGAACCATGTTGATCACCCCTTCGGGAAATTCCACCTCGTCAACGATTTCCATAATTTTCGTCTGGGTCATGGGGACCTGTTCCGATGGCTTGTAGACAAAGGTATTTCCGCTGACCACGGCATAGGGCATGAACCACCAGGGAACCATGGCCGGGAAATTATAGGGTGCAATACAGCCGAAGACCCCCATGGGCTGCCGATGGCCGTAGCAGTCGATGTTCTTGGCGATATCCTCGAGGGTGTAGCCGCACATGAGCGTGGTCACGCCGGTGGCGTGCTCCACGTTTTCGATCATGCGGCGCACTTCCCCCCGGGCTTCGTCGATGGCCTTGCCCTGTTCGGTGGTGAGCACCACGGCGATCTCCTCGAAACTCTCTTCGAAAGCCTCTTTCAGCCGGAACAGGTAGCGGGCCCGGGTCAGGGGTGGGGTTTCCCGCCAGGATTCAAAGGCCGTCCGGGCGGCTGTGACGGCTCGATCCACGTCCGCCGCAATTCCGTAGGCCACGGTAGCGATCTTCTCTCCTTTTGCCGGGTTCCACACATCCCCAAAAGTGGTGGAATCGGATTCCACCCATTCACCATCAATGTAATTCTTCATCAAGGGCAAAGACATATTTACAGACTCCTTTTCTGGATTTTTATTCGTTGGCCCTGCTCGTGGGACGACTAAAATTTCTCTTTACTATATGTCTCACAAATCTTCATATACCCGGTTATAAAGGCATCATTCTCTTCACGATTACCTATCGATACCCTTATGAAGCCTGATGGCAATTGATTTGAGAGATCCGATATCAGGATGCCAATATCTGCCAGTTTGCCCACCATATCAGGAACATCCGTCTTTATGAGTAAGAAGTTGGTCATACTTTTGTATACCGGAACTGCCAAGTTGTCATTTAGCACGTTCCATATGCGCTCCCTTTCTGCAATAACTCGACAAACGTTTCTCCTCATATAGTCAGGATTCTTCAGTGCTTGTATCGCCGCACATAAACTGGGTCTGGGTAAAATCATATAAAATGAAGAAAACGCATCCAAAAATGCCTCTCCTGCGATCATATAGCCTATTCGAGCGCCTGCCAGGCTGAAGGCCTTGTCCATCGTTCTCGTAATCGCAAGATTGGGGTGCTCTTGCACCATATCCGCAAAAGTGACCCCTGAAAATTCATAGTATGCTTCATCGACCACAATAAGTACATCTCTATGATCGACAATAGACCCCACCATTTTGCGATCCAGGAGGATTTTACCCGTCGGATTGTTAGGATTATCTAAGATCACTAAACAGGGTTCGTTCAACTGATCCAATAAAAGATCAGGATTCAAATCGAAGTCCGGTGGGCTAAGTCGAATGCTGATCAACTTGGTTGCGAACTGTTTTGCCGCTTGAACGGTGGGGAAAAATGATGGGCTTACAATGACGATTTTCCTTCCTTTCGAATACGTATGGATGATCTCTCTTAGCAGAAGGTCTGATCCAGGACTCTGAATGATATGTTTTTTGGGAACTCCGGAGTAATCAGCCAAAAGCCCAAGAAGCCGCTCAATATCTTCTGGTTCGCTATAACGATTCAAATCCATCAGGCTTTTCCGGGCGCTTTCAATGATTTCCTTTGAAGGAGGATATGCCACTTCATTCATGTTCAGCTTAATGGGCTCTTTCAGCATCTGACCTTCACCATCATTTTTTCTTTATAGCCTACTGTGACCTCCATGTATCCGGAGAGGAGCCTATCCAGATCTAAATCACCTGTATCAACTCGCAGACAGTCCAGCATGTTTATCTTGTCCCTTGTTGCCACCACCATGATGTTCTCCCTGTCCACTTGCTTTATTACTTCCGTGGACAACTGCTTACTCCCTCTGCCAAGAATAAATCCATTGCCGCCAATAGGAGTCAAAATCACTTTTCTCTTCTCGTATTTGTCAAACAGTTCTAAAATGCCTTTCTCGTTCAGATCTCTTCCCACGGATTTTCCCTCGAAAATCGCATCTATCCCAAGAAGTGTTTTTGGAACTCCAAGTTCATCGGAAATGGCCTTCAGGGTTGTTCCTGGACCGAGTAGATACAAAACCCGTTTATCCATCTCCTCCACGGTATACACGGCAATTTCCTTTTTCCACTCCACAGAGGATCCACTGATGCCTGAGGCTTCCTTAGCACCCTGCAATAATTTCTTGACATTGGGCACCAAGAGATAACCATAAAGTCTGGATGCCAACCTTCCCTCTCTAAAGGCGTTTTCGTCTATATCCAGGACTTCTTCTTCTGTCACATCAGTGCTTTCTACAAAGGCTTCTATCATCTCGGCAGCCGCTCTGGCACTGACCGAAAACACCGAACTGAAAACTTTTACACCACCGGGCACTGCAACGACAGATATCTTAGAATTGATCGCATCGTAAATATCCCTTGCAGTGCCATCGCCACCCACAAAAACCAAGAGTTCGATACCGCTATTTACCATTTCCTCGCTGATTCTTTTTGTATCCTCTGCCGCGGTGTCCCCGGCAACTTTCCCGATTACGGTATATGGCATATCAGTACCTTCGACATGTCGTTCTCCCATCTTGCCAGGTGCGACAAACAGTGTAATCCTGTCTTTGGTCCTGATGTGGGATAAAACGTCTTTGGTCCTTTCTGGAGTGACGGGCTTTGCGCCCAATTCCAGTGCCTTCTTGTACATTTCTCCATCCGTCCCCTTGAGGCCAACAGTGCCCCCCATCCCTGCTACGGGATTTACTATCAAACCTATTTTCCTCTTCATATCTCTCTCTGCTTTCTCCTCGTCTCCATAGATAATAGATGAACCAAAGAATTCAGAAGCCAGGAGTCAGAGGAACTCGGATGTCGCTTCGCTCCGGCAAATTTGATATTTTTTTGACTGAGCCGAAGGCGAAACCCTTATTCTGAATTCTGGATGCTGACTCCTGGATTCCTTTTCGGACTGATTCCGGCAGAGCCTATTATCTCTGACCTGGCCCAAAGGACCAGTTTTTCAAAGGATAAATAAACGCCCTGACCAGGATTCGACCACTGGTGAATTCAAGGATCTTGGCCGTTTTCCGCCATGTTTTTAATGCAACCTTAGGGTCTATTCTCGTATCATGGCCGCTCCACACTTAGGGCATTTCTGCTCATAACAGGGGCTTCTCAATTCATGGGCTGTTTTTTCACCGCAGTTGGGGCAGACACAATATCCACCCGGTCCTGCCGCAAAACCACCTCCACTGCCGCCTTGGCCACGACCTCTCCCTGTTCCCGGTCCCTTTCCTTTTGGTCCTGTTCCGTCCCCTCTTGGCATTTTATTTACCTCCTTTTGGTCTTGGTTTAACGTGAAAAATTAGGAAGTTGCTTTTTACTGATCTGAGTATGGCAGTAAGGCAGTTGTGTGTCAATAATCAAGCCGATACAGCATGTTGTATGTTACAAAATCAGACAGTTATGGATATTTTGACCCCCCTCGTCATAAAATGAACTACCTCGCGGCAAGCCACGAGGTATCTAAAGTGATTGTACCGATTATATCGCAGCAAGCTGCGGGAAATTAGGGCTTCGGAAAAAATAAAATCCACAGAGATGACGCCGGATTTTTGTCCGTGTTCAAGGCGCATCGGTAACTTCATACTGGTTGTATGTGGCCATCGATGCAACGCGGAACACGGGTAAAAAGACAAGTAAGATCGTGGATTTAATTTTTCCCGAGGCCCTTAGACCCGGACGAAATTAACTTTTGCCAACATAATTTCCCATACCGATTCATAGGTCATCGATCGATGAAAATCCATTGACATCGGCCATACTTTTGGGTTTATTGAGTCCCGAGAACCATTGAGTTCATCCAGGCGCCCAAGGGGCATAAGTGCCTCGGCCCTAACAGGGAAAGCGGTGAAAATCCGCTGCGGACCCGCCACTGTAAGTGGGGACGAAAGCCGCGACAACTCACTGTCCGGCACTCAATTCTATTATTTGATGGTCAGAACTGCTTTTAAACAGAAGCTTCGACCATTAAAAAAAAAATAACGAATAGAGTTGAATGCCGGGCGGGAAGAGGCGGCCGGTAGAACGAACCACGAGCCAGGAGACCTGCCAGGATGATACAATCGAAAGCGCCTTCGCGGTCAAGGCTGATTCAGTGATCTGGCAGAACCTGCCCCGCCTTGATATCTTTCGAGGCGGGGCTTTTTATTGCCGGAGAAAAACCATGGGAAACCAATTGGTAGCCATGCAACCATTTGAAACCGCTACACCACGATATCCAGAAAGCGACTTCCGGAAAAAACGTTTGGGACAGCCTCTTAATCTGTTTCTTTTCATCCTCTGCCTGCTGATCATTCTCCCCGCTCCCAGTGCGGCAAAAATGGTCACCGATCAGTTGGGGCGACGGGTCCGCATGCCGGACCACCCCCAACGTATCGTCTCCATGGCGCCCAGCATCACCGAAATCGTTTTTGCTTTAGACCTGTCCAACCGACTGGTGGGCGCCACCCAGTTCAGCGACTACCCGCCCGCAGTCAAGGCGCTGCCCAAAGTGGGCTCATACGTGCACCTGGATGTGGAAAAAATCGTCGCCCTTCACCCCGACCTGTGCATCGCTGTCAAGGACGGCAACCCCATCTCCGTCGTCAGCAAACTGGAGTCGGTAGGCATCCCGGTCTATGCGGTGGACCCGATAAATCTGGACGCGGTCATGGACACTCTGCTGGAATTGGGGCGCCTGCTGGATGTGAACGACCGGGCAAAGGCCATTGTGGCCGAGATGGCCGATCGGATTCAGCGGGTGCAACAGCGCGTATCCGGCGCTTCTAATCGGCCCGCCGTCTTCTTCCAGATCGGCATCTCCCCCATCGTCTCCGTGGGCACAAAGACCTTTATCCACGAGTTGATCGTCATGGCCGGCGGAACCAATTTGGCTCACGGCAAGACCCCCTACCCCCGCTTTTCCAAAGAGCAGGTGATCGTCCTGCGTCCGGAGGTGATTATCATTACCTCCATGGCCCGGATGGCGGTGTTCGAACAGGTGAAAGCCGACTGGCAGCAGTGGCGGGAGCTGCCGGCCGTTAAAAACGACCGGATCTACCTTGTGGACTCCAATGTGCTGGATCGCCCCACACCCCGCCTGGTGGACGGTTTGGAATTGCTGGCCCAGCTGATCCACCCGGATCGTTTCAACGCCGTGGGAACAGGGGCACAGCCGTGACCAAAACGCCGTCATCACTGCCCGTTAACATAGCCCTGGTATCCCTGGTACTGGCCCTGCTGCTCGTGGCGGCCATCGTGTTGGGCCTGGCCATGGGATCTTCAGGCGGCAGCATCACGGCGGTATGGGCCACGCTTTTCCAGGACGGTACCGGCGATGCCATGCAAGGCGCCATCATCTGGCGCATCCGCTTTCCCCGGGTGCTGCTGGCAGCGCTGGTAGGTGCGGCCCTGTCGCTGGGCGGTCTGGTGTTCCAGGCGCTGCTCAAAAACCCGCTGGCCGAACCCTATATCCTGGGCGTCTCCGGCGGTGCGGCCATCGGCGCCATCATTGGCATCATCCTGGGCCTGTCCCGCATCCCCGGCGTAGGCGTCACCGCTTTCCTGGGAAGCCTGGCCACCTTGCTGCTGATCATCATCATCTCTTCCGGCCGGGCCATTCTGGTCAAAGACGCCCTGCTGCTGTCCGGCGTCATGATCAACGCCTTTTGCAGCGCGGTGATCATGTTTTTGCTCTCCATCACCCAGGATTCCAGCCTGCACAACATCATCTTCTGGCTCATGGGGGATCTCTCCGCCTCCCAGATCCACCATGTGGGCATGCTCGCCGCCGTACTCCTGCCCTGCTTTATCGTGATCTTCATTCATTCCAACCGGATGAACCTGGTGCTGTTGGGCAGCGACATGGCCGCATCCATGGGCGTCAACGTGCGTCTGGTGACCCTGGTGCTGCTCGTCACCACCTCGCTGATGATCAGCGTCACGGTCAGCCAGTGCGGCCTTATCGGATTCGTGGGCCTGGTCATTCCCCACCTGCTGCGGCTGGTCATCGGCCCCGACCACCGCCCGGCGGGGTGATCACGGCCATGATCGGGGCACCACTGTTTATCATTCTGCTGAGGCGATCAAAACAATGAGTGCTGCCGTTCGCGTCAACCGGTTGAGCTGTTCCTATCCCCGGGCACCGGTGCTGTGGGACCTGTCATTCGAGATGGCCGGCGCCGAGTTTTTCATCGTCATCGGCCCCAACGGCTCGGGCAAGACCACGCTGGTCAAGGCCCTGGCCGGTCTGCTGCCCGTTTCCGGTGGTGACATCTTCATACAGGACCGGCCGCTGCGGCAGATCAACAGGAAAGAACTGGCCCGGCGGGTGGCATATGTAGCCCAGACCAGCGCCGACGACAGCCCCTTTACCGTTCGGGAGATGGTCCTCATGGGCCGGTCCCCCTACCTGGGTGTCTTGGGTGTGGAGGGGAAGACGGATATTGACATCGCCCGCCAGGCCATCGCGTTCACCGGTCTGAACCACCTGTCGGGCCGCCGCATCGGCAGCCTTAGCGGTGGCGAACGCCAGCGGGCCCATATCGCCCGGGCCATCTGCCAACAGCCGGACCTAATCCTGCTGGACGAACCCACCGCCGCCCTGGACCTGGCCCACCAGATCCGCATCATGAATCTGATGAAACGGCTGAAGCGGGAGAACGGCACCACAGTGGTGATGGTATCCCACGACATCAACCTGGCGGCCATGTACGCCGACCGTCTGCTTCTGCTGGTAAACGGTCGCGTGGCGGCTTGCGGCCCGCCAGCGCAGGTCATCAACGAAAAGACCCTTGCCGGGGCCTACGGCTGCCGCCTCCTGGTGGACCGAAGCCCGGCCGGCCCCTGGCCCCGGGTGAGCCTGATACCGGAGGGCGGAGGACTGATGACGGAGGACTGAGAGCTGAGGACAGCGCCGCCGCCAGCAGTTTGCCGGTTTAATCGGAAATGAAACCATATTTCCGGAACGCTGGGCTGCGGTCTTGATTAACAAATTGAACATCGAACATCGAACGTTGAACATCGAATGATGAGGTCGCTACGCTCCACCGATTTATGAAATGGATAGAATACCTTATTCGACGTTGGATGTTCGATGTTGGGCGTTCAGCTATTTAATTACCCTATAGTCTAAAAACCTATTAACTTATTGTTAAGGACACCCTATGATCGACATCTTCAACAGCGGCGGGCCGGTAATGGTCCCTCTGCTCCTTTGCTCTCTGCTCTCTCTCACGGTGATCATCGAACGCGGCATCTTCTGGACCATCGTAGGCATGCGATCCAGCCAGCCCCTGGTGAACGAGGTGATGGAACTGTGCCAGGTGGGAAACTGGGAGGGGGTCCGAAAGATTGCAGACGGCTCAAAAAGCTACGTCATCCGGATTCTCATTTCCGGCATCCTGCACCGCAACTACTCAATGGTCAAGGCCATGGAGTCGGCCGCAGCCGATGAGATCGCTCGTATGCGCCGCTACATGGGTGTGCTGGACACCATCATCACCGTATCTCCCCTGCTGGGCATCTTCGGCACGGTGATCGGCATTATCGGTTCTTTTGATATGCTGGGTGCAGGCGGCATCGATCATCCGGAGCTGGTCACCCGGGGCATCGCCCAAGCCCTGATCACCACGGCCTCGGGTCTGGGCATCGCCATTCTCACGGTCTTTCCCTTCAACTACTTCAACGCCCGCATCGAACGGGCCGCCCGGTTCATTGAAAAGTACGCCACCAGCCTGGAAATCATCTACGAGAAGATTGCCGACAAAAACGGATCCGCCGTGGAGGCCGATCATGAAGGTTGATCTGGGCAATCATCGCAAGGCTCGCATCGACATGCTGCCGCTCATCGACATCGTTTTTCTGCTGCTGGTCTTTTTCATCTACGCCATGCTCTCCATGGCCGTTCACCATGCGCTGCCCGTGGCCCTGCCCGTCTCTTCCACCGGGTCTGAAAAAGATCCCGGTGTGCTGCTGTTTGCCGACAACAGCATCACTTACCAGACCCTTTACGGAGTCATCGACCAGATCAAGATGGCGGGAATCAGCCGTCTCTCCCTCGAGTGTGAAAGGCAGCCATAGATGCGGCGGATTCTGCCGGCTTTTGTGATGGCGTCCCTGATCCACGCGGCCCTGTTGATGGCGGACGCGAAGTGGCTCATCCACCACGCCCCTCTTGCTCCCCGGACCCAGGTGATCACCATGCGACTGGTGGATCGGGTACCGTACTGCCCGCCGACCATCAACACGCTTCCTATACCGCCGCCTCCGATACCGCCAGAGCCCAGAAAGCCGGCAGTCAATCCGAAACCTGTAGTTAAAAAATCCAAAACTTTCAAGAAAAAGCCACCGGTGAAAAAAGTCCCGGTTCCTTCACCATCGAAGCCCACCCCCATGTTGGCCGACCATGAACCCGATCCGGAACCGGCGGTGCCTTTGCCGGAAACGGTATCACAACCGGCCACATCAAGTCCGGCTGAGCCCGCCAAGGCATCTCCTTCGGCAACTTCCAGAGATTCGGACAAACCGCCAAGTGAGCCGACAGAAGCAATGGCGACAGTCGTCATGGCAAAACCTCGCTACAGCGTAAATCCACCGCCGGTGTATCCTTCGATCGCCCGCCGGCGAGGTTACCATGGAACGGTAATCCTTGAGGTATTCGTGAAGGAGAACGGCCGGGTCGGCGATCTGCGCATCTTTCAATCCAGCACACACAAGCTGCTGGACCGGGCAGCGATGAAGGCCGTCAAGCGCTGGCAGTTCGAGCCGGGCCGGCATGGAGATCGAACCGTGGCTATGTGGGTGCGGGTACCGGTTGAATTCCGCTTGCAGTAGTTGGCTACGGATGGGTTAAAAATTCCGCTGAGGCCTGAGAAATCCATTGACTTTGACGGTCCTGTTTTCGGAAAATCCGGGTGCGGGAACGGCGCCCCGAGCCGCGGCGGAAAACCCGGCCCTTATGAAGTTCATCAGACAGCGGCGCATGAACGCCACCTGCGAAGGTTCGGGCAGAGGTTTGATTCAACCCCGGATTTTGGCTTGTGTTTTGCGCTCTTTTTAAATAGAAACCGCAAGACGATCCATTCGGCAAAACCACCCCCCAGTGTCAGAATTGATGAATAAATTGTTTTGCGTGGCGATGGTTCGTAATCGTTCATATTTCTAATTGGTTTACCGCAAACACCACTGCCATGACCACTCGTAAAATCCAGAAAAAAAAGACCAAGCGCAAGACCATACTAAAAGCACGGCGAAATACCCAGCAGGTCAGCCTGCGGTCGGACAAGGCAGACTATTTTTTCATTGAAGCCCAGTGGTACCGGGATCAGGATAACCTTGAGAAAGCGCTGCAGCTTTTAAGAAAAGCGTTGAAACTGAATCCCAAAAACGCACCGATGTGGCCAGTTGGCGGATCAATACCTGTCATTGTTTATCGATCTGCTTATTCAAAAGGAGAAATTTCAGCTCGCTCTGGAAATGGCAGATCGAGTGCTTGAGCGGCTGCCCAGGATGAAAGTTGCCAACAAACGCCGGCTTCGCACGCATGCCAAGCAGAACCAGGTGTATTGCCGCTATCAACTACAGGTTCAGCACTCCCAAGCAACCCTGAAAACACCCGCCGTTTCCCGGTTGAAAGGTCCCAGACAGGAAAAGCCGGCTGACAAATCATCGCCCGCAACGTCCCCCAGGCCAGCAGTGCCAGAGCCGTCACTTCCGTCCATCCCCGTGAGCATTGTCATTGACCGGGGATCCTTTCAAAACGCATTGTCCACAGGGGTGGCTTCAACATACCAGCAATATGAAGTTGCCCTGGAGGCCCAGCGCATCCGTTTCAGGGATTCTTTCGAAAACCTGATCTGCCTTTCCGATCTTCATCACGTCCGATCGCTTTGGTATCAGGAAGAAACCGCCCGCAAGGTCCTGAAAACCTTTCGGGGGCGTGCCCTTTTATCGGACGAGGTCGGACTGGGCAAGACCATCGAGGCATCCATTGTACTGCAGGAGTATATCCAGCGGGGCATGGTGAAAAACGCGCTAATCCTCACCCCCACGCCGCTGGTCAGCCAGTGGAAGGAGGAGCTCAAAACCAAATTCGACCTGGATTTTCCGTCCACCGACGACCCGGATTTCCGCAAAAATGACCAAACGCTCTGGGATCAACCGTTTATTCTGGCTTCCATCAATCAGGCCAAATCCAAACGCAACGTTGAAGCGGTGACTCGCCGAGAGTATGACATGGTGATCGTTGACGAAGCCCATCACCTGAAAAACCGCAAAACGCTCAACTGGAAACTGGTCAATGCACTCAAAAAGCGGTTCCTGCTCTTGTTGACCGCCACACCGGTGGAAAATAACCTCATGGAGCTGTACAACCTGATTACCCTGCTCAAGCCGGGCCAGCTTAAAACGGCATCTGCCTTTCGGGAATCGTTCATGACCAAAGGGGACCCCACCAGCCCGCAAAACCGCGCCCGGCTCAAGGCGCTGCTGGGTCAGGTGATGATCCGTAACACCCGTGCCTTGGCCAAGATCAATATACCGCCGCGTTTTGCCGAGACTATCCGGGTGGAGCCCACCGCCAGTGAAAAGGAGCTGTATGAGCGGATCACGCTTCTGGTTCACGATATCAACCGAACCGACGGGACCAGAAACAAGCTGCTGCTTAAAAACCTCTTGGCCGTGGCCGGCTCATCTCCCCGGGCGGTGGAGTTGACCCTTACGCGTATGCTGGCTAAAAAAGAACTTCTCTCGGATCATGAAAAGCAGATCCACGCGATCCGCAACTTGTCCCGATCCATGGGGGACACCCGTAAGAACAAGATTCTGCTCAAACTGATCCGGGCCGCGCCGGGTAAAAAGATCATTTTTGTTAAATATATAGGTACGCTGGAACATATAAGGGATTTTTTAACCTGGGAAAATACCCCCCATGCGCTTTTTCACGGTCAAATGACCAACCAGGCCAAGGATGAACAGATCCAAAGCTTTAGGGAAGCCAAGGATATTCTGCTCACCACGGAAATTGGTGGAGAGGGACGCAATTTGCAGTTTTGCCACCAGATGATCAACTACGATCTGCCCTGGAATCCCATGAAGATCGAACAGCGCATCGGCCGGATTCACCGCATCGGACAGGAGAACGAAGTGCGCATTTATAACCTGTGTGCAGCGGGCAGCATCGAAGACTATATCCTGGAGATCCTGGATCGTAAAATCAACATGTTCGAGATGGTGATCGGTGAGATCGACATGGTACTGGGTCGTGTCAGGGGTGAAAAGGATTTTGCCGATCGGATCTATGATATCTGGCTGCAGTCGTCATCGCCGACCGATCGCGAAAAAGGCTTTGCTCAACTTGCCACCCAACTCAAGCGATCCAAAACCCAATACAAAACGACCCAGGCCCTGGATGAAAAACTTTTCGGAGAGAATTATGAGCTCTGATCCGACCCTCGACCTGGAAACGTTTGTGCAGCAGTTTTTTACCAGCCGGGGCGCGGATATCGATAAAAAGGGTGGCCGCCTGGATGTACTTGCGCCCCGGGAACTGGCCCGGCGGATCGGGATTCCGGACTTGTGCAGCCTGAAAATTGGAAGCGAGGACCCTGACGGCTATGGCGTTCACTACGGCTCGCCGCTGCTGGAAAAAATTGCGGAAATAGCTTGCGATACAGTACCACTCACCATCGTTCGGCTGGCGTTTCACTATATCAAAAGCCAGGGTTTCGACCGGCTGATTCAGGAACTGTTTACATTTCGCGGCGCAGTCGTGCGGGTAAAAAACACAGCCACCGTAAAAACCGAGTACCTGCTGTTGACCTGCCGCTTTTTGGCCCAAAGTGACGAACAAAAAGAGGGCTTGGTGCCCCTGGCTTTTAATCTTGAAACCGGAGCACCGGCCGGCGGCATTGAAGCCATGCTTGACACAACCGAAAAAAAATATGAGACGGGCAGGCTTGGTGCCGCTTTTGAAGAAGAAAAGATGCGCATGATCACCCAATGGGTGCGACGCCAGGCGCCCAAGATTCTGGAAGCGCAAATCGAATCGTTTCGCGACAGTATGAATCGTCGATTCCGCCGGGATGTTGCCAACCTGGAGGAGTATTACGCCGAATTGAAGCAGGAGATGACGGAGAATTTAATGCGTTCGGGCCTGTCCGAGCAGTTGATTCAGGAGAGAAAAGAAAAAATCGGTCTTATTCCGGATGAAATGGCCAAGAAAAAGGACGATCTGTTTAAAAAATACAGCATCAAGGTCAAACTTAAGCTCAGCGGGTCCATGTTGATTCGGACGCCGGCCGTTAAGCTGTTTTGGAAGGTTGCGGGGACGGTACATACCAGATTTGTTTCTGCGATCAGTTGCATCTGCTGTGCCCCCAATGCGGACAGAGGTGCCCGCTCTGCGCATAGCAGTATCATATGGTCACCCCTCGGCTCTCTTCTTTCAAAGTACCGAACGCCAAGGCATTTCTTTTACCTAAACCGAGTGTTATACAAATTAAGTCCTTCATTGAACCCCTTCTGCCGGGGTTAACCGCCCGGTAACACCGTTGAGCAAGGCGTCAAAGGCCATCTTCAATACAGGAGGCAGCGGTTTGTCGAAGGCAAAGGCCTGTTTTTCATGAATCGGTTTACCGGCGATCGCTGCGGCCATCTGATCGCACCAGGCTTCGAATCCGCCGATATCCGCGATCAGTCCGCGTTCATAGTGATCGCTGATGGCCAGGGCTGCTTCGATGAACCCGGCATATTCGGGGTCCAGCAACAGGTGCTCCAGCTCGCGGTTCAGCGTATTCTTCTCAATGCCGCAGTTGCAGTCGCCCACCAGACCGAAGAGGCTGATCCGCCGGTCCTTGAGCCGCTGAAAAATATTGCGCTCCCGAACAATGCCGTTTTGTTTGAACACCGCTTCCCGGACCCCGGCATAAACCGCCTTGGCAATGAGTTCGCCCATTTTGGAGTGGCCGCCGGCATTGTCGATCCGGGGACCTTGGCCTTCCACCACGATGATGTTGTCCGTGCCGGTGCCCGTGGCTGGATTCACCAGGGGCGTTTGACTGCTGCGGATGTCCATATCCCACAGCGCGGCGGTCTTGGCTTCGGTGGCGGAGATGATGGCCCGGTTCATGGCTCGGGGGGTCAGCCGCATGTTGGACAGGATCACCATATTGATGGTGCCGGGCTCGTAAAAGGCGCCGACGTCCTCACCCATGCGCACGGCATTGGAGCATACCCCCGCCGTGACCAGGGCGTAGACGGTCATCTCCTTGAACTGCTGTCGCTGAACCGACAGATTGTCCATATCCGCACCGGTGAAGAGCAGGCTGGTGTCGGAAAAACTCATGTCAATGGATTGGATGAGCTGGTTACGTGAGGTTTCGAGGCCGATATGGTGGTACAAACCCCACACCTGGGGCGGCGAGTAGCTGTTGCCCACGTGGCGAATATTCCGGCGAAAGCCCTCCAGCGTGGAGGAAACAGACATGGGAGACGCCAGGTGGATAAGCAGAGTTTTATGGATGTAGTCGTTGACGGTGCTCTCCACGGTTTCTGCGGCATCCACGTAATCCAGATCCAGTGCGATGGGTCGCGACGCGATCCGGCCATTCTCCCTCACCAGCGGCAGCGCGGCGAATTCATCCCCGTATATCCGCGATGCCAGACAGCTGACAAAATACCCGGTCCGGCTCGACAGGCGGCAGGTCAAATCACAGGGAAAATAGAGGATGCGTCCGTTTTTAACCGCATCAACATCTTTCCATCCGGGCCGGTTCAGCAGTGTCATGGCGGCCTCACGGTCCCCGCCGCAGCCATAGATCACCTGAGGATTAAACGCCTGCCAATCCTCAAGCGTCACCGGCACAATACTGCCGGGTTTTCCCAGCTTCGGCGGGATCCCCCCGGCCAGCCTGATCATCTCATTTTGAAAGGAATCATCACCGGGCGTCATCACCTGGTCCCGGCCCATGAGGCGGATCACCCGCTTGCGTCCGGATGCGGGGATCGGGGCAATTTTACCTGCCGTATGCGCCAAGTCCGCCTGGATAGCGCGGATGAGATCATCGGCTGCGTCGTCCCGGTCAAAGAGCTGACCGAGCAGCCGTATAGAGAGGTAGAGGTCGTCCAAAGAGGCAAGCGGCAGCTGAATCAGCCGGGGTCGGTCCTTGCCGACGTAAGCCTCGACTACGGACTGATGCAGGTCATCAAGAAAGATGACATCGGGTTCCAGGGAGTCGATCAAGTCCAGGGAGGGGGCGAAGAAGCCGCCGACCACGGGTTTGGTGGCGGCATCTGGTGGATAGGTATCATGGTAAGTGACCCCGCCGACCGCATCACCGGCACCGATACGAAACAGGATCTCCGTGATGGACGGCACGATGGACACCACCTTTTGGGGCGGCTGAACAATGGTGAGGGTGCGTCCGGCCGCGTCCTGAAATTCAATCGGCAGGCCGGCAGGTGCCGTTAACGGAGACAGGAGAAAAAGGGCCAACAGGCCCATAACGAATCGTGCAAGCAATCGCATGTTGCTCCAATGGATATCAAAGGGTTGCAGAACCGCGTAGGCGAGCGCCCCACAGGTGCCCGCATACGCAGTAATTGTAATCAGGTGCCGTCGAGCCGCAACAGACAGACAGTCTTGCGGACGATGGCGGGTCAGACCAGCTATTTCGAGAAAAAGCCAAATACCGCCGTATCAATAAAGCAGGTACTGCTGCTTCCGCCGCCACCCGATCCGCTGCCGGCGGTTCCTTCCGTGGTAAAGGCGACCATAATGGGATTGAGATTGGTGGAGATCTTCTCGTCGATGGTGTCATCGGAGGTGTCGAGCACGGTCACCTCAGCATCGGTCTGGTTGCAGATCCAGAGCATGCCGTTTTGGTCCGCATAGGCACCGGACTGCATGCCGGCAATATTCTTTCCCGTCAGATCGGCATGGACCGGCCCGCCGACCGCACCCGTCGTCGGTGAAAAGCCATAGACGGTATTGTCGCCCCAGCCCGCATAGCCGATGAAATAACCCTTGTCTGCAGAAACGATCGCCATGCCCGATATGTTGCCGTAGGGATGACTGCTGGCATCGCCATCATCCACCAGAAGGGCGGTGTCATAGTTGGACGGGTCGATGGTGATGATGCCGCCGGAGTATACCGGTGGCGTGGAGAAAAGGCTGCCCGCGCCCTGAAGGTAGATGGTGTCGTTGGCGGCAAGATACTGGATGGCGCCGGGATTTTTTATCGGCAGCGGGATGCCCTTGACGCCGTCGGTGTTGGCAACGCCGGTATCGATCTCCGTATCGGTGGCGGTGTCAAACAGGGCCACATAGGCGGTATTTGGTTGACCCCACGGAAAGCCACTGCGATCCAAGCGCTGAATACAGATGTACAAGACGCCATCGACGATGATGCCGTTGTCCATCTCAGGGATGTCGTCGAAATCGGCGTAACTGCTCAGATCCAACTCCCCGATTTTAAACTCAGCCTCGCTGGCGGCGGACGGGTTGACGATCCAGGCCTTGGTTTTGCCGTAACGCAGCACGTAGGCCTTCTGATCATTTAAAAAAATCATTGCGTGGGGATTGGCGCTGCCGGTTTCACCGCTGTCCAATACGGAGTACTGGTAAACGGGTGTGTCCGGAGCAGCGATGTCGAACTTGGTGATGCTGTCGGATTGGTAGCGTGCGATGCGATAGAAGTAGTTCTCGTAGGCCGCGACCATAATGTCCGAAATGGTCGGCAACAGGTCGTTCTCAACAGTGCGCGGGCCGCCTACCGGATCGACGCTGATGATGGAATGGGCACCGCTGGAGTAATCAGCCGCCACAGTGGCGACCACCGCGGTCTGCACGACTTCAGAGAAAGCCAACGTTGGAATTGAGGCAATGATGATCGCGGTCAACAGCCCGACCCGAATGAATGGATTTCTGACTCGTCTCAATGGGTGGTTCATGGTTCGCTCCTTTTTTGTGTGGGTTGCTGGGTTGAGAATGTATATTTAACGGAGGCAAAAAACGACCTGCCGGGCAAGGGAAACCCGTTGAAATCTTCATACCTCTCATCGGCCAGGTTCTTTCCTTCGAGCCAGAACATCCACGATCCGAAAGCCCAGGAAATGCCGGCATTGACTTCCTTCTTGTCCACTGCCGGCAGCAGATTGGCCGCATCGTAATACATGCCGGTTTCCATGACGTATTCACCATACACGGTGACGCCGGCATAGCGGGCCTCGATCCGCCCGAGTAAGGAATTTTCGAATCGGCCGGGAAGGCGCTTACCATCAAAAGCTTTGATGTCGCTCTCGTTCTTCGGATCCTGGTGGGTAAGGTTCGCGACCGCCCGGAAACGATCCAGAAATTCGGCAGTACCGCTGAGCTCGACGCCCCGAATCAAGGCACCGGACATGTTTACGGATTTGCCGATCCCCCGGGCATCGTAGACCCGGGTGATCAAATCTTCCGCATCATTGTGAAAGTAGGCTGCATTGAGGGAAAGCCGCTGAAGCCAATCGACAGGGGCAGCCCACTGACACTCGGCGCCGATATCGAAATTGATTCCTCTCTCCTCCTTGAGATCCGGATTGCCGACGAACAGGCCACGATCACCGAAAAGCTCGAAGAAGGAGGGCTGGCGCACGTATTTGGCCAGATTGGACTTGAGCTTCAGCCATGCCAGCGGCCCGTAGACCAGACCAATTTGCGGGGTGAGATAATTGTCGCTGCGGTTCTCTTGCCCAAGGGGTGTGCCCCAGATGCTGGTCCCGGCCGCGAGGGTGTCTTCAATCCAGCTATAACGGGCGGCCGGTGTGACGATCAGGGATTCGTCAAACAAGAAGATGCTGTCCTGCAGCCCCAAAGAAAACGTGTCGCGCTGGCTGTCCCTCGGGTTGGATTTGCCCAGATGATCTTCACTCTCATACGTCTCGTGGAGCAGGTTGACGGTACCGATCAGGTTCTGCCAGTCACCCATCCATTCGACGAACATATCCGCATTGAACCGATCGGTAGTGTAGGTGTTGTGCTGTTCATCCAGCCCGATGTGACCGCCCCGGTCGTCATACTCCTCTTCTTTCCAGGTGTAGGACAGTCGGGTGTTGGTATTGAGATGGGCGGCCGTGAGATCGTCCGCTGTCAGCTTGGCGGTGGTGATGTTGCGGATGGTGTCCAGGGTCGAACGGGTCAGGGGGCTGTTGTTCCAGCTGGGGATGCCCTGATCCTTGATGAAGAACTGATTCACCAAATCCAGCCGCAGGGTATCCGAAGCGTCATATCCGGCCTTGGCCAGCAGGTTGGCCTGTTCCACCTGGGCGTTGTTCCGCTTTTCTACGCGATCGTCGTTGGGATTCCATTCCGTCCCATTGTCGTTCAGGATCTCAAAATCATTGTCAGAAGCAAGGTAGTCCGCTGAGATCAGATAATCGAAACGCCCCGGCTTGTGATTGATGAAGCCGTTGATCTTTCGGCTGTTGAAGGAACCGTATCCACCGGATGCACTGACATTGAGCCCCTTTTTGGATCGCAGGGTACGAATGTTAACCGCTCCGCCGATGGTAGAGCCGCCAAAGTTGATGGGAATGGCGCCCCGGTAGATATCGATGGCGGCGACATCCGACAGGGCAATGGTACTGAGGTCGACGCCGCCGCCGGAGGCATCGTTGAGCAGAATGCCGTCCATGAAGACCAGCACCTGATCACTGGATGACCCCCGCAGGGAGACCGAAGAAAACGAACCGAGTCCGCCCGACTGGCGCACCTGTACGCCCACTTCTTTTTCGATGATTTCAGCGATATTTTCGGTTTTTCCTTCAAAGGCTTCCCGCTGGATGGTGGTGGTCATCACCGGTGTGATCTCCCTGTCCACATCACCGGTGCGCAAGGGCTCGTCCATCTTCTGTGCGGTGACGACCACGGCATCCATCATCACCGGCTGTTTGGACGTTTCCTGTTCCGCTGCAAAACCGACGGCCGCAATAAACAGGCTGACCATCCCAATTCCCAATGCGACTAATCTCTGCATCCATCTCCTCCGGAAAAACAAAAAAAATCCCCGAACCGATAGTAATTTCGATCCGGGGATGTCCCTTTTTTATCCGCGGCAATCTGTTAAGAGCCGGACACCGTCCACGCGTTCTCGACTCATTTGTTCAGGCAGGTCTTCTGACTCACGGATCATCCTACCGGCCGCACCTTCCCGACAGCAGATGCCGTCAGTGGCGTTTTTGCGGCTTTCGTCCCCGATTACAGCGGCGGGCCCGCCCCCGATTTGCACGGGGTTCCCCTTAGCTCTTTATGAGCCCCTGAACTAAATTAGCCCAATTCATACCCGACTCGTATTTTTTGTCAAGCCATTTTCTCATCCATTGGCTGCGCGCACCGCTTCGCTGAGCACGATGCTCGTTCAGGCTGCCCACCGATTGTTTTCCAATGTACATCAAAACACCCCTGTGTTATGGCTGTCCGGTCTTGTCCGTATGGATCGAAAGGGGAATTTCCACATGAATCAACCACTATTCGAATTGAAACGCGATCCCCACCGCTGGGTGGTTTTTTCCGTCATTTGCCTGATCTATTTTTTCGTCTATTTTCACCGGGTCTCCACCTCGGTCATCGTATCTGACCTGCTGGCAGCGTTCAACACCACGGCCACGGCGCTGGGGTTCATGTCGTCCATATATTTTTACATCTACGCCCTGGAGCAGCCCATCGTTGGATATCTGGCGGATCGCATCGGCCCGCGGCGGGTGATTGCCTACTGGAGTATGACGGCGGCGGCCGGGTGCTTCATCTTCGGTATGGCGCCGTCCATCGGGTGGGCATCGGTGGGCCGTGGGACTGCTCATGTCCGTGGGTAACTTCGGCGCTGTGGTCGCCACCACACCGCTGGCCTGGGCGGCCGGCACCTGGGGATGGCGTCCCACCTTTTTTCTCATCGGTGGCGTCACGTTAGGGATGGCCATCCTCATGCTGACCGTCACCCACGATATCCCGCAACCGAAGAAATCGGATCCGGGAAATGGCCATGCGCCCGGCACACCATCACCGGGCCTGGCGCGAAACGCGGTCACGATCATTTCTTCCCGACAGTTCTGGCTGGTAGCCGCCATTTTCTTCGGCATTTACGGCACGGCAGTGACCCTCCAGGGATTGTGGGCCACACCCTTTTTAATGGCCGTACTGGACATCGAACGCATCCTGGCCAGTAAGCTGAACATGCTGATCCCCATCGGGGTCATCATCGGTGCACCCTTTTTCGGCTGGCTGCCGGATCGTTTCTCCCTGAACAAGGGCAATACACTGACCGTTATCACGGCTGTTTACACCCTGTGCTGGCTGGCCATCCTTTTGATCTTCGGCCGGTTGGGTATCTTCGGATTCGCAGTGATCTTTTTCGTGATGGGATTTGTGATCGGCGGGTTCATCAGCACCCTCTGGGGCATCCTTCGGGAAACCACGCCCACCGAACGGCTGGGGTTGACTTCGGGTGTCCTCAACCCGGCTCCTTTTCTTGGGGTTGCCGCCTTCCAGATGCTGACCGGCAACATCATCGACCGGGCCGGACGCGCCGGGGATCTCTATCCGCTTTCGGGCTTTAAAAGCGCATTCAGCGTCTGCCTGGCTGGAGCGGCAATCTGCCTGGCACTGTCGTTTTTTATCAAAGCCAAGCCCATTAGAAGTGACTGAAGTCGCTGCCACCCATCCGCATGCAAAAGAGAATTCGGGTGCCAAAAATCTATGGCATCACTTTTAGCCAGATTATCAAAAGCCGCGGAATCACTGCACCTGGAAAGCGGTCAGCGTTTCGGCGACCGCTCGGCAAAGGGCTTCGAGCACACGGCTGTGGGCAGCGGCCAAGTCGTCAAACCCCGAACTGGGCATTGGTTCCGAAAGGATCGTTCGATGGGACTGCACCACCGAAAGCGAATCACCATGGGCGACTGTCCACACCGCATTTAGCAGCATCTTTTTATCGGATATACCGATCAACTCCAGAAATTGAAAAGAGACGGTGACATCCGGCTTCAGGCCCACCGGCCAGGTTGCATTGACAACGCGGGCATGGGGCATGAGTGCCTGAAGGTTTTCGCCGAGTACCTTCTGCACCATGCGGTCCGGATAGTCGGCCCATCGGTGGAGGGATGAAATTTCCAGCTGGTGGGGCCCGGACCGGGTCACCATCTGGGTGCGGTTGATATATCCGGGCAATTCAACTGGACGGATGCCAATGGTGATGACACCGCTGGCATCGGTCTCCGATTCTGCCATCTGCCCGGGGATCGAACTGAGCGTGTAATAGGTCACCGGTGGCGTCATGGACCGGCATCCTGAAAATGCGGCGATCAGCGTACAGTTGACGACAAGAATCATCAGTGAAATACGGCTCATTTCTGATCTCCTTTTCCGAAGATGATGGCGTCGGGATGACGCTCCAGATAGTCGGCAAGGACTTCCACTGCCCGGGCCGCCTCCTGAAGCTCCAGGAGCAGGCGGTTCAGGTTGTATACGATGGGCGCACCTTCGCCCAGCACGGTGTTGGCGGTGGCAAGGGCTTCCTCGCCCCGTGCCAGGGATTGTCGAGCCTGGTCCAGCATGCCGTTAACTTTCGGCAGGGTGCCGTCGTTGAGATCGGATGTCACCTTTTTAAATTCGGCAAAGCTCTTGTCAATGTTGTCGATGGCGCTTTCCAGGGTTTTGGATCCGGTCATGGCGTTGACCTGTCGGGCGGCTTCCCGGATGTCTTCCAGCGTCTCTTCCAAGGGAAGGCTGTTGAAGCGAGCCAGCAGCCGTTTGGCCGTTGCCGTAATCTCTCCCACCGTGTTGGGGATGGTGGGCAGTACCGGGTAGGCGTCATCCGTGCGGATTTTCCGGGGTTCGGCATCCGGGTGAATGCTCATGCTCACATAGCATTGGCCGGTGAGCAGGTTTCCGGTGCGCTGCTGCGCCCGCAGCCCTTTTTCCACCAGCTTCTCAATCACTTTATACTCCGGTATGGCCAGTTCACCGGAAAAATCGATCCGGTCCGGTTCGATGGCGATGAGCACCGGAATCCGAAAGGTCAGCTTATCCTGATCGAACAGCAGCCGGATACTGATCACTTCTCCGATCTTGATGCCGTGAAAGTCTACCGGGGCGCCTGCCGACAGTCCTCGAACCGTCTCTTTGAAGTAGAGCAGGTAATACTCACGGTAGCTGTAATATGCCGCATTGGCGGCGTCAAGATTGTCATAAAGGATGAACTCATGATCCTCAGCCATGGGCTGGGCCGTTTTAATGTCCTTAATCGTAAAAAAGGAGATGCCGCCCACCAGCAGACTGGCAAGAGAGGGCGTATCGACACGGACACCGTCGGCACTGATATTCACATCCAGACCGCTGGCATTGTAAAACCGGGAACTGCGTTTCACCTGGTTGTGATAGGGGGCTTTCACGAAAATCCCAAGGAGCACGCCGGTCCCGTCTTCGGCCATGTCCACATTGGTAACGCGGCCCACCTTGACCTGTCGGTAGTAAACCGGAGATCCGATAGCCAGGGAGCCCAATTTCTCGGAACTCAGGTTGAATTGCCGGCCCGGCGTATTCCGGGAAATGGCCGGCGGCTTTTCCTTGCCTTCGAACCGATGCACCACTTTCCCGTCGGTACCAGGCGTCATGCCGATGTAGGCGCCGGAAAACAGCGTGCTGAGCCCGGACACTTCACCTACGGCCACCCGCGCTCTGACGATCCAGAACAGGGTGTCCCGCGTGAGATGAGCAGCCACATCGCGGCTCATGGCAGCAGTGACCAAAACCTGAGAGAGATCCTCGCTGAGCTGAATGTTCTGGACCTTGCCGACGGTGACGTCTTTAAACTTGATCTCCGTTTTGCCGGGCATCAGCCCTTCGGCGGATTTAAAGACGATGGTAATGGTGGGCCCGGTTTCCCGGACGGCTTTGACGGCCAGCCAGACGCCGACCAGCACCGCTATAAGAGGAATCAGCCAGATAATCGAAAAGCGCTTGCCGCGCTGGATCTCAGGCTCCGGTATCGGTTCGGCAACAGCGGGGTCAGTGGGCGATTGATTCATCGTTTTTCTCCAGCGCGTCCCAGATTAGTCTCGGATCGAAAGTCATGGCGGCAATCATGGTAAGAACCACCACAGCAGCAAAAAAGACGATCCCTCTTCCGGCTACGATGGTGCTCAGGTATCCGAGCCGGACCAGGGCCACCAGCACCGTCACCACAAACACATCCAGCATGGACCAACGGCCCACCACCTCGGTGATGCGATACAACCGGGTGCGCTCTTCAGGCCGCCAACTGGAGCGCCGCTGCACCGAAAGCAGCAGCCCGCTCAAGGCGGTCAGCTTGGCAATAGGAACCACGATGCTGGCCACGAAGATAATCAGGGCAATCCCCCAGGAGCCGGTCTGCATGAAAAAGATGACCCCGCTCATGATGGTGTCGGACTGGGTGCTGCCCAGGTAGGTGGTGACGGTAACCGGCAACAGGTTGGCCGGAATATAGAATATAAAGGCCGCAATCACCAGAGCCCAGGTACGGGTGATGCTGTTTGGCTTTCTAAAATGAAGTCGCGCACCACATCGGGGGCATCTGACATGCACCCGGCCGGCCATCGACGTCCGGCGGACCAGCAGGCCGCAACTGTGGCAGTTGAACAGGCCGGATCGGGCGGCAGTATGGGCTGCATGCACGCAGGTCATCGCCATCCATCCATTCTCTCCCAGATGGTGCGGGGATCCAGAAACACATTGACTGCTGCCAGCACAAACACCAGCGCAAGAAAGGCGAACAGGGCCGTGCCGGGGATGATAGTGGCCATTTTCGCCAGCTTGACCACAGATACCAGGATTCCCAGCAAAAATACCTCGGTCATGCTCCACGGGCGAAGGATGAGGGCCAGCCTGAAAATCCGCCGACTGGCCGGCAGGCAAGCACCCCGTTTCATCGGCCACAACACGTACACGAGGGCCCCCAGCAGTACACAGGGAATAAGCATGCTGGTGAACAGGACCAGTATTGCCACCCCGGCCATGCTCTCCTGGGAAAGGATAATCGTACCGGTGATGAGGGTGGTCTCCAGAATGGACCCCTGGGACTCCAGCGATAAAAAGGGGTAAAGGTTGGCGATAACCAGAAGCACCAGACCGGTAATGGCGCAGGCCAGGGTCCGATCAATGGTTTCCGGATAGTGGACGTACAATAACGACCCGCAACGGCTGCACCGGGCTTTGCTTTTTTCCGGCAGCGATTGCACGCGGTGCAGCAGGTCACACTCGTGGCAGGCAATCAGCGTTTGCGTCGTAGCCACAGAACACCTTCAGTTTCATCATCGGCGTTTTTCCGGAAAACCGGCATGCCCCGAATATGGGCCATCAGCGGGGCAATACTCAGCAGCAAATTCCGGAAACCGTTTTAGGGCCGCGGAAAATGTTCGGGACGGCAGGGATACGGCCAATTATTTGAAATACCGTTTAAATACCACTATTTCCGAAACCATGCAATGGTTTCATGAACACTGGCGGGTCCACGGCCGCATGCACATTCCGCCTGGAGTCGTCATTCTCACCGGTGATTTGAACGTGTTTCAGGCAACCTGCAGATCGGGTTTGCCCTTGCGGCGGCGAATCACCTTTACAACGGTGGGTGTCGTTTTAGCGTGGGAACCGGCATTCCGGTTTTGGTCGGTTTGCATAAACAGCTGGAACAGCTTGGCCTCAATTTTCTTTCGTTTGTTCTCGTCCATCAATTTTTCTTTTTAGTCTTTCTTCTTGGTTGTCAGTTATGGTTCTACCCCACTGCAGACAGGTAAATCAGGAGTATCCAGCTATAAATTGCACACAGCGGTTCACCACATGTGTGATTATCAGCAATCCACCAGCCGTTCAGGGATTTACGTCTGCATTACGCTTTATAAAGGGAGGCAAACACCGCTTTACGTAGGGGTAAACGCATTACCTGCCAGCGGCAGGAATTCTGCGTTGGCGCCCTATCTACAACAGATAAACAGACTTGGCAAGCACTAAATGCCGATAGGTCAACTCTCATGGATTCTTTTTTCCACCGGAACAATCATACAATGTCGCACAATCAGAACCAATCGCCGCCCATATAGACGCATACCTGCGCCCCTGTGTTTTGACGACTCCCCTCCCCCACTGCCTTTATGAAATTGTAATTACAGGGTTTTTTTAAGTAACCGGCTTTTATGGATCGGGCACATTTTATGCTCTACTGCGAAGCTGGGGTTTAATATTCCGTCGCCTGGGACGATAAAATCGGATAAAACCTGTTTTTGATACCTCTCCGCTTGCGGCGGAGTAGTTTATTTGGTAAAGGTACTCACAGGGTCCAATGCCCTGCCAATTTTGGAAACTCGGTCAACTTGTAATCCAATTGCAGATGACAACCCTTAATCAGAACAGGAGGCGGCATCAATGAATGATGATCTCATTCAGTTGGGCGGTAAAAAGCGGAACACCTTCATGGACAAGGTCAAAGAGATCCTCCCGGAAGGAGGCAACTTAAATCTGTGCCTCACCTGCGGGGCGTGCTCTTCCGGATGCCCGGCAACCGGTCTGGAAGGTATGGATCCACGGAAATTTTTACGCATGGCGGCGCTGGGGCTGGATGAAGAGATCGCCAAATCGGACTGGCCGTGGATGTGTACCCTGTGCCAGCGCTGCATCTACGTCTGCCCGATGCAGATCGACATTCCGCAGCTGGTCTATAACGCCAGGGGGCTGAGGCCCAGGGAAGAGCGCCCCAAAGGCATCCTTGGTTCCTGCGACATGGCCCTAAGAAATGAAAGCACCAGTGCCATGGGCACCGCACCCGACGATTTCGTCTTTGTGGTCGAGGACGTGCTGGAAGAGTACCAGGAGGCGCAGCCGGAATTTGCCGACATGCAGGCGCCCATCGATAAAGAGGGGGCTGAATTTTTCTTGAACCAGAATTCACGGGAGCCGGTCACCGAACCGGACGAACTGGTCCCGCTGTGGAAAATCCTGCACCTTGCCGGCGCGGACTGGACGTACGGCAGCGCCGGCTGGGCCGGAGAAAACTACTGTATGTTTCTGGCGGACAACGACTCCTGGAAGCAAGTCACCAGTACGACCGTGAACCAGGCCAACAAATTGGGGGTGAAAACGTTTCTCAACACCGAGTGAGGGCACGTCACCTTCTCAGTCCGGGCCGGACTGAAAAAATTCAACCTCGAACACAATTTTGAAGTCAAAAACATCTATGAGTACTATGCCAAGTGGATTCGAGAGGGCAAACTGAAGGTCAACTCAGACTGGAACAAAGACCTGAAAATCAAGTTTACGGTACAGGACCCCTGCCAGATCGTCCGCAAAAGCTACGGCGACCCCATTGCCGAGGATCTGCGGTACGTCGTCAAATCCGTCGTGGGTGAAGAGAATTTCATCGACATGCAGCCCAACCGCTCCAACAACTTCTGCTGCGGCGGCGGCGGCGGATTTCTCCAATCCGGTTTTAAAGAACAGCGTCTCGAGTACGGCAGGATCAAAGATCAGCAGATCAAGGCCACCGGCGCTGACTACTGCATTGCGGGCTGCCACAACTGCCACGCCCAGATCCACGAGCTCAGCGAGCATTATGGCAGCCACTACCCTGTGGTTCACCTGTGGACCCTGATTTGCCTCTCCTTGGGTATACTGGGCCCCAATGAACGGGAATACCTGGGTGATGACCTGAAGGAAGTGAACGTCTTTCACCCGGAAACCGCCATGTAGATTTTTTACTGTCATTCCCGCGCAGGCGGGGCACGTAGTGAAGCATTAGCGCTATCCAGGGCACATTTATTTTTAGGCAACACGGATCCCCGCCTGCGCGGGGATGACGGGCCTGCCACCAGGATGCGCTCTCCGTTGAGCCGCCTGGCGGCAGCCGCCTCCCCGGGGGACAGTATCATGGACAGCCGCTTGACCGTAAAGGAGCTGGAGTCTCGCTGGGAAAAGGCACTGACGGCGACCCGGACTGCTGCGGCAAGACACCCACGAGCCTACCGGGAGCTGAAAGCCCTGGCCGCTGAAATCGTCGGGCACCCCATCGATATCAACGACTATTTCCCCACCGTGGAAAAACTGGTCAACCGGCTGGAAACCCTGGATCCCGGCGGCCGAGGAAGCATCTTCGAGATCTTCAACGCCCGCATCTCGCCATCGAGCATCTGGCACGTGAAGATGCTCAGGATGGAATGCCGGGACCTTTTAGCCCACCTCAACGCCTTCGATGAATGGCGCCGAAAGAAACACCGCCTGCGGATGGTGAAATAGGCTTCTATACCTTCCTGTTTAGGGTTCGTGTTGACCATGAACACCAGTGTACGCATCCATGAAAAAGCGAAAACCCGACCCAATCCCGGACAATGTCACCGAGATTATTTTGGAAAGCATTTCCGACGGTGTGTTTACCGTCGATCATGAGTGGCGCATCATGTCCTTTAACCGTGCCGCAGAGGAGATCACGGGTATCCCCCGGAAAGAGGCCATCGGCCGCCACTGCTGGGAGGTGTTTCGCTCCAACATGTGCGAAGATGACTGCGCGCTGAAACGAACGATGAAAGAGGGCACCCCCCTTATCAGCACATCCACCTATATCGTCAACAGCGAAAAAAAACGGATCCCCATCACGGTCTCCACCTCTCCGCTGAAGAGTCCCGACGGTGAGATACTGGGCGGCGTAGAAATTTTCCGGGACCACAGCCTGGTCGAAGCGCTGCGCAAGCGACTGAACGGCCGTTTTCAAATTGGCGATATTGTCAGCTGCAGCGACGCCATGCATGAAATCCTCGCCATTTTACCCATGGTGGCGGAAAGCGGCAGCACCGTGTTGCTGGAAGGGGAAACCGGTACGGGGAAGGAGCTGCTGGCCCGGGCCATTCACGACGCCAGCCCGCGTAAAAACAAACCCTTTGTCGCCATCAACTGCGGTGCCCTGCCGGACACATTGCTCGAGTCCGAACTGTTCGGATACAAATCCGGTGCCTTTACCAGTGCCGTAAAAGACAAGCCCGGCTACTTTGCCGTCACCGAAGGCGGCACCATCCTTCTGGATGAAATCGGTGACACCAGCCCCGCATTTCAGGTGAAACTGCTGCGCGTTCTGGAAGAACATGCCTTTGTGCCCCTTGGCGCTGTAAAAAAAATCGACTCAGACGTGCGGGTGATCGCCTCCGCCAACAAAAACCTTTCCGATCTGGTGGCCAGAGGTAAATTTCGCCAGGACCTTTTCTACCGGATCAATGTGGTTCGAATGCACCTTCCCCCCCTTCGGGAACGCAAGGAAGACATTCCTTTGCTGATCGACCACTTCATCGAAAAAATGAACATGATACGCGGCAAGGCGATCGCCGGTGTGGATGCCGAAGCCCTTCAAAGCCTCATGTGCCACGACTTTCCCGGTAATATTCGTGAGCTGGAGAACATCATCGAACATGCCTTCGTCCTTTGCAGTGCCGGCCCCATTGAGACTCGCCACCTGCCCGGCGGCTTTGCCACGCAACACCTGCCATCCAATGAACAGGACACCTTGACCCGCACGCTCAACTCCACCGAGGTCATTGCCATCATGAATGCACTCAAGCGCAACAGTTACAACCGGTTGGCCGCGGCCAAGGAACTGGGTATGCATAAAAGCACGCTTTTCCGTAAAATCAAGAAGCTGGGAATCACTCTTCCTGAAATCGATGGCCGCTCGAAAACCCCACTGAATCAGTAGAGTCGCAGGGTTGCAGGACAAGGCGTTCATAGCGTTGCTTTTTTGCTACTCTATCTGCAAAACTTCTTATTCATCATCCCCAATAAAAAAAGCAACATATTAATATTTTAACATTTTCATTAAATTGTCATCCGATATCCACACTGGCATATGCTTTGCGTTAGATTTAATAAAAATCAGGGGGACACGATGAAAGTTGCAGTCACTGTCTGGGAAGATCGCATTTCGCCGGTGTTTGATTCGGCGCGACGACTTTTGATCGTGGAGATTGAAAACGCCAGGATCACGGATCGCTCCTATGTCATTTTCGATCCGGAACTGCCGTCCGACCTGACAAAGACCCTGACCGCACTGAACGTACCGGTTCTCATCTGTGGTGCGGTATCTCAGGTTCCGGCCACTGTCATCGACGCCGGCGGCATCATGCTGATACCCTTTATCACCGGACGAGTGGATTGCGTACTCGAGGCATACGCAAAAGGGAATTCTCTTGAGCCCGCCTTTGTAATGCCCGGATGCCATGGCTGCATCCCCAAAACAGGAAGGCCGGCACAGTGAACACCAACATCAAATGACTTTAACAAGGAGCAACCCATGACCCACCTATTGTTCGTCACCGCGGACAGATCCAACTTTGCGGATTTTTCTTCAGCCATTGAAAAGCAGGGCAGCACCATCAGTTGGGCGCCGTCCGGCAGCCAAGCGCTGGAAACGATCGGACAAAAAACCATTGATCTCGTAGTCACGGACGAGACCCTTGGCGACATGACGGGGCTGGAATTCGTCGGACGCCTGGTGGCCGTCAATCCCATGGTTAACTGTGCCGCTGTCAGCTCGCTTTCCGAAGAGGACTATCATGAGGCCAGTGAAGGACTCGGTATTTTGATGCAACTTCCCCCGAATCCGGACCAGGCAGAGGGGGAAAGGCTGATGGCGCACCTGAATGAGATTATAAACCTTACACCTGGCACCAAGTAAATGAAAACAAGGAGAACCCATGAAAAACGCACCCCAGGGTATCGGTATTATGGACAAACCGCCGGAGCCAAGCCCCGACGAACAGGCAAAACGGTCCCTTACCCGAATTAAAAACAAAATCATGATCATGAGCGGGAAAGGCGGCGTCGGCAAATCCAGCGTATCCGTCAACCTGGCCATCGCCCTGGCCGAAAAGGGGTACAAGGTCGGATTGATGGATGTGGATATTCACGGTCCCGACATCCCCAGAATGCTGGGCCTCACCGGTATGATGGCTGCCAATGCGAACAAGAAACTGGATCCCATGCGGTATTCCGACAATCTGTCGGCCGTTTCCATCGAATCGCTCATGCCCGACAAGGACGATGCCGTCATCTGGCGCGGGCCGATGAAGCATGGCGCCATCCGCCAGTTCATCGGCGAGGTGGAATGGGGAGACCTGGATTACCTGATCATCGATTCTCCCCCGGGAACCGGTGATGAACCCCTGACCGTCGCCCAGCTGATCGATGATGCCCGGGCCATCATCGTAACGACCCCCCAGGAAATCGCCCTGGCGGATGTGAGGAAATCCATCAATTTCTGCAAGACAGTCAACATGGAAATTATCGGCCTGGTGGAAAACATGAGCAGCTACACCTGCCCCCATTGCGGGGAATCCGTCGATATCTTTGGGTCCGGGGGGGGTGAACAATTGGCGGCGCTGGCGGGATTGAAACTGCTGGGACGGCTACCCTTTGATCCCAACATGGTCAAATGCGGGGACGCTGGCATCTCCTACCAGAAACAGTATTCCGACTCCCCGGTAACCCGGGTTTTTGAGGAAATCGCAGCACATATATCTCGTGCCGCCAGAAGTTGACCGATCCCTGCCGTGACTGGTCTAAGGGATCTTTCTACCGGTGCTTATATCCCCGTAAAGAAGGCCGGGATCGAAACCGGAATAAGGAGGCCACAAAATGAAAGTCGCAGTCAGTGCTACCGGTAAAAATCTTGAATCATCCATCGATGAGCGGTTTGGCCGTTGCCGGTATTTCATCATCGTTGAAACGGATGACATGAGCTACGAAGTGGTTGAAAACGCCAATGCCGACCTGTCGACCAGTGCCGGCATTCAATCCGCCAGTTTTGTTGCATCCACGGGTGCCGAAGCGGTCATCACCGGTAACTGCGGGCCCAAAGCAATGCAGGTTTTTTCCTCCACGAGTATTAAAGTGATCCTGGGTCAAAGCGGTATGATCAGAAATGCCGTTGAGAATTATAAAAAAGGAGCATTATCGCCATCGGCGATCGAAAATGTTCTTGAAAAATCCGGAGTCACGCGGACCCCATCGATCACAGACTCCCGCCAATCGGGTATGGGCATGGGCGGAGGTCGAGGCATGGGCATGGGTGGTGGCCGCGGCATGGGCGGGGGTGGTGGTCGTGGCATGGGCGGGGGTGGTGGTCGTGGCATGGGCCGCCGATGCCAAAGCCCTTACGGTGCCGCCGGCACGGCAGATGCACCGGCGGTTCAAACGACCACCGGCAATCTGTCGAAGGAGCAGGAGTTGAAGCATTTGCAGCAGCAGGCAGACCAGTTGAAAAAACAGATGGAAGACATTCAGTCCAGGATCAAACGCCTGGATTGAGGATGAATGGGAAATCGATAACATGGGCGACAGCTTTGATGCGTTTGTAGAAAACCTGCAGGAACAGATCTTTGATGAAACCCGGGAAGCCTTTGGTGAGGCCGGCTTTCAGCGGTGGCGCAATCCGCTTTATCGCGGACCTATGGATGCCCCTGATTCACACGCACGGGTGACGGGAGAGTGCGGCGACACCATGGAAATATTTTTGAAATTCGAAAATGATCGGGTGTGTGACGCAGCCTATCTTACCGACGGTTGCGGTTCGAGTACGGTTTGCGGCTCCTTTGCGGCAGAAATGGCCATCGGCAGGACACCTGACGAACTTCTGGAAATCACCGGTGATGCCATCCTGGAAAAAATCGGCAGATTCCCGGAGGAAGACCATCACTGCGCCTTTCTTGCCGCCGAAACGCTTCAGGAAGCATTGAACCAGTATATGGTTGCCGGACAGAAATTGAAATGAGCCCTCCATGAAACAGCCAGACTACCGATATCTTTTCGGCCCGGTGCCGTCCCGCCGTTTCGGGCGTTCGTTGGGAATTGACCTCACACCTTACAAAACCTGCAGCTTGGACTGTGTCTTCTGCCAGCTGGGCAGAACGCCGAAAAAGACGCTTGAAAGAAAAGCGTACGTCCCCACCACCGACGTCATTGCTGAAATTGACCATTGGCTGAAAACCGATGGCGAGGCGGATTATCTGACCCTTTCCGGGTCCGGCGAACCCACCCTGCATTCGGAGTTTGGCCAGGTTCTGGCGTTTCTTCGCGACCAGCCCATTCCGTCGGTGCTGCTGACTAACGGCACCATGCTGAATTTACCTGAGGTGCAAAAAGCGGCCGCCCTGGCCCATGTTGTCAAGGTATCGCTGAGCGCCTGGGATCAAAAATCATTTGAGTGGGTCAACCGCCCCCACCGTAAGATTGAATTCAGATCGTTTTTTCAAGGGTTGAAAGCGTTTCGTGCCGGGTTCAGCGGCCAATTATGGCTGGAGGTATTCCTGCTTTCGGGCATCAACGCCATGGCCAAAGATGTTGAAAAGATTGCCGCCCTGTCACGGGAACTGTCGCCGGACCGCATTCATCTCAACACCATCGCCCGGCCGCCCGCCGAAGACTTTGCCGCCGCCGTGTCTATGGAACGGCTGGAGGAATTGACCGGTTTGTTTGATCCGCCTGCCCAGATCGCCGCCGTGTTCAGCGGCGAACGCTCGAAAACGATCAAAGCCAATGAAGAGACAATTCTCGCCATGCTCAAACGCCGGCCCTGCACCATCAAACAGATCGAATCGGCATTTGGCATGCACATCAACGAAGCGTCCAAATACCTTGGCTTGCTCATGAAAAGCAATCAGGTGTGTTCGGAACGTAGAAAAACGGCCGTGTATTACCGGGCGACCGACAAGTAGGCAGAATACCTTATTCAAAATTCGATGTTGGACGTTGGGTGTTCGACGTTCATAGCCTTTTCGCTGTCGGTCTTGAAACCAAATAACACTTGACAAGCGGCGGGTGGATCTATTATTAGAGAGTTCAATACAAGTTTTAGACCTCTAACTACTGAGACGATTGATGGCATCCCACAACATAAAAAACACGGCTGAAAAGCCACTGACTTCCGTCATGGAGGACTATCTGGAGGCGATTTACGACCTGGATAAGGAAAAAAGGGTCGTTCGCGTCAAAGATATCGCCAAACGGATGGATGTTAAAATGCCCACCGTATCCAGTATGCTCAAAACCCTGAACGGCAGGGGGTTGGTGTACTACGAAAAATACGAATATGTGGAGCTGACCAAAGAGGGGGCGGCTGTCGGAAAGGAAATGCGGCGCAGGCATGAAGTCTTGTTCAAGTTTTTGACCGAAATCTTAAAAATAGAATTTAAAACCGCCGACGAAGAGGCCTGCAAAATGGAACATACCCTCAGTTCCGCCACCCTGGACAGCTTTACCGACTTTATGGAATTTATCCAGACATGCCCACGAGCCGGAGAGAGTTGGCTTCAATATTTCGAAGAATATCGTACACATGGCCGCAGGCCTGAAAAATGCCAGGCGCGTAGTGAAACTTTTTCTTGTGAATTCAAGGACCAGGTTGATTCCATTAAAGTCCCTAACTCGTAAAAAGGTGTTGAAAGAAATGACATAATGTGGGGAACATTCCAAATAGATCATCTCCAAAAGAGTTGATGTAATCCTGAGGATTCAAGTGATATGCTGAATATCTTCATGATCAATATCCTTGAATCCTTGAACCCTTGGATCCTCGACCCCTTGAACCCTTTCCTCCAACTAAATTGGAGAAGAACCATGACATTGAATATACACTGTTAATGATATGGCCTGAATGAAATAATAAAATCTGGTTTTGCAAATAATTGATGTGACCCCGGCATTGATGATGCTGTGAATTCGGGACCGGAGATTAAGCCGTCTTTTATGCAGTCGCTTACAAGGCGGTAATTTTTTAAGGTGCAAGTTAGAGCTTTCGAACAATTTAAGGGGTATCTAAGATCATGGGGTTGGATAAAAAAGCCTTGATCAAAGCACTTAACGTTAGCGTCAAGGATTTGCAGCAAGGTATCGATATGCACTGCTGTCTCGTCGCTTCGATTTTAGAGGAGAAGGTAGACGAGCGAAACCTGAAACCGCTTTTAAACCTGTG
>JABZFO010000188.1 GCA_014237405.1 Desulfosarcina sp.
CCCTACTTCATGACAAATATACAGAACTGGTTATATTGATGGCAAATCCATACCTCTGACAGAAAGGTGAAAAAAATGGAAAGCATGGCCAAAAAAACGATTCTCGTGGCAGTGGACGGCTCCCTGCAGTCCAAATGTCTGGTCCGATATATTGGTGCCATGGCGGCCATCATACCGGACATGGGGATCACCCTGCTCAATGTTCAGGGGGCGATTTCCCAGTACCTGACGGAAGAAGCCCAGAAAAGTCCTAAGATCAACGCCGAATTGAAACGCATGATGGCACGACATCGCCAGAAATCAGAAGAAATCCTAAATGCACACCATGAACAGCTGGTTGTTGCCGGTGTTGATGAATCGCGGATACAAAACGTATCCCACCCCATGGTCACTGGTGTGGCCGATGATATCCTTAATCTGGCCCAGGTGGGGCAATCCGATGTCATCGCCGTGGGGCGCCGTGGCATCACATATATTCATGAGTTGTTGACGGGAAGCGTCACGGCCAACCTCATCGACAACTCCCGGTTGGTACCATTATGGCTGACCAGCGGCGATGTTAAAAACCAGAGAATCCTGTTGGCGGTGGACGGCTCCAATACCTCTTTGCGGGCCGTGGATCATCTCTCCTTTGTCTTGATCGGAAATCCGGATGCCCATGTTCACCTGTTGCATGTGCAGCCGACGCTTGGGGACTGCTGCACCATCGATTTTGACAAACGGCTGGAAAAAGAGATGGCATCCGTTGTTCTGAATGCCGACCAACACTGTATCGACGGATTCTATGCCAACGCGTTGGAGATTTTCAAAAAGACCGGCATAGAGGAGAAAAGGATTCATGTTAAAGTGGTGAAAAATCGGCTTATGACCGGGCGAACCATTCTCGAGGAAGCCAGAAAGGGGGCGTTTGGCACCGTGGTGGTGGGCCATCGGGGTATGAGCAAGAGTCGCTTCATGGGCAGCGTATCCCACCACGTGATTCAACATGTCAAAGACATGGCCGTCTGGATGGTGCCATAATGGAAAAAAGTAAAGGGGGGCTGACGTGAAGGAAGCCGCAAAACTCACCGATCATTAGAATGACTTCTCTCTATGCGTTTCGTGGGGGCAAACTATAGGGTCGCCGAGCCGTCACAGCTGGCTGGCGATGATGGTGGCGATGGTATTGTTCCACCCGGTCGGCAGGGGTTGTTCCAGCTCCACGGCGGCCTCGAAATCGGGCTCGAACACCGAGTCAAGGAGGTCCTGAACGAAGCCCGGGTCCGAGCTGCCCAGGTTCATCTCCTTGTTGACCCGGAAGCTCAGCTTGTCGAAGTTGGCCGATCCCAGGCAGGCCCAGCCGTCGTAAACGGCGGCCTTGACATGGGACATGCCCGGGTAGGTGAATACCCGTACCCCGTATTGCAGCAGGGTGTTGGCCGCCGTCACGTTGCTGGCATTCATGATGCCGTGGTTGCCTTCCATGGGAATGATCACCCGTACGTCCACGCCACGAAGCCGGGCTTTGACCAGTTCGTGGATGATGGTGACGTCGGAGAAGTAGGCGTTTTCGATAAAGATGTACCCCTTGGCCTGGCGGATGGCGTGCAACTGGGAACGGTATACCTGGGAATCGTAGGGCAGGGTCCGCAGCACCCGGATGGGGTAGCCCCGGGGTGTCTGCGGCTTCGGCGGGTTGGCCAGCATGTAGCCGGAGAAGACCAGATCCCCCAGCACCTGGCCGTGGGCCCAGGTTTTGTCGAATTCCCGATCGATCACCGACACCACCGGACCGTCCACCACCATCATCAGGTCGTGCCACTCCCAGCGGTATTCCCGGCCGATGTTCATGCCCCCGATAAAGGCTTTGCGGCTGTCGATGATGGTGGTCTTGGTATGATCCCCGGCGAACCAGGGATTGGTGAGGCTGACCAGCCGCACCTTGGACCGGTCGGTCAGGTAAAGGGTGATGCCCAGCGGCGCCTGATGGTCCGGCGGCATGGAGCCGGCAGCTTTGTTCTGGGCCATGAGGGTGCCCAGTCCGTCCAGCATCACCTGAACATTGATTTCCTGCGACTGCTTCTTGAGAAGGTCGGCCAGTCGGACGGCATAATCGTCCCGATCGAAGATGTAGGTGCGCATCTTGATGGACTGTTCGGCGCCGATGATGGCGTCGACCATCCGGGGAAAGAACTGATCTCCACCGATCAGCAATTCGATCCGGCCGCTGGTGCGGGTGTCCGCACCCACGATCCGGTCGAGAAGTTCTTCCCACTGCTCCCGGTCCATGCTTCCGCCCTGATAAAGGGTGGGGATTTCATCATCCTCAACGTCGGGGAAACGGAAGGTACTGATCCAGATCCCCCGCGTGGCATCCCAGGCCGTGTCATAGAGAAAAAGGCCCAGGCGTGACAGCGAGGAGACCGGCCGGTTGAACAGCTCGAAAAAATAGCTGCGTACGAAATGCCATCCCGCCTTGCCCGTGGTGGTCACGGGCATGCTTGGCATGGAGCCGAAGGTGTAAGGTTCCAGTGAGATAAAGTGAAATTGGTGTTCGTTGCGGTCCACGAAGACGAAGGGACGGGCGTAGGGGCCGGTTTCACCGGTCTCCATGACCAGATATAGATCGGGTGTACCGATTTCTTCGAGATAGGCGGTCAGAAAGAGGAAAAGCCCGTCGGTCATAACTTCCAGGCGATGGTTTTCCACCAGCTGGACATCCGCCGGCTTCTCCATCAAGCGGCATTCGGCCGGCGAACCGTCGCGGCGGCGGTAGAAAAAAAGCTCCTCATCCCTGATATTGATCAGGATACCGGTCCCCGGTCGAATGCGGTCCACCAGCGCATCTTCGATACGCTGTATCAAAGTTTCCCAGTGATGCCGGTCCAGATACCGAACCGGCTCAGCCTCTGTGACCGCTTCCCTGTATGCGTTATCTGCCAGCGGGTTGATCTGGTAGACGGGAAACCACTCCTGGTGGATGGACAGGTTCACCTGATCGTCGGCGGACACCCGGCCAAAATAGTCGCGCCGGTCATGGCTATATGTGAGAAAAAGCGTGTCGTCTTTCCAGAATGTTTCGGTCAGGGCAACCGGTGTTTCGAATCGCAGCAGTTGGTCCGGCGGCGGCTCGATAGATTCCGGAATCGCCTCAGCGGGGATTCGCTGATACCTGGGTGTGGTGCTGCACCCGATCGCCGACAGCACCAGCGCGATGATCACTGCAACGAAAATCTTCCGGCTATGGGAAGAGATGATGGTCATGGCGAGGATTTTCCTTTTCAATCAGAGCCTACTGCCAGCCGATCGCTTCGTATTCTTTTTGCGCGAACCCTTACAGGACGAGAAAGGTCAGCCACAAAATAGCCGTGGGCAGGGCAGCGGCCAGCAAGATGCTCCCCGGCGAGACCTCTTCGTCGAAAAAGGATTTGAGGATGCTCAGCCCGGCCGGGTTGGGCGCGTTGGCGATGATGGTCAACCCGCCGCCGGCAACGGCCCCGGCCACCACGGAGTACTTCATTCCTTCTGAGAGGTTGGGCACCAGGGTGCTCAAAAAAGTGATGGCTGCATTGTCGTTAAAGGCCGTGAGGATGGTGGCCCCCAGCATCAGGGGGATTTCGGACAGGTTGCCCAGCACCGGTTCGATCCACCAGCCCTGGAGCCCGCCGTGGACCACCAGACCGCCGAGGAAAAAGCCCACCAGCAGGGCCGGCTTCAGGTTGATGCGGTTCTGGTAGGGCGAACTCACCTGGGCAAAGCCCAGGAAAAAGAGCATTCCCGGAACGAAAAAGGCCGGGTCGTGGGCGTTGATGATGGTCCACCCCATAAATGCGATGTGAACCAGTGTCACCCACAGTGGTACCGGGTCATCCCGGTGATCCCAGTCCGGATCCAAAAAAGGCGGACGCTCCTCCGGCGGCAGCAGGGCGGGAAAGGCCCGCCGCATCCGGAGAAGCAGAATTTCCCTGTTGCGTTCTTCGAAGGCCTGCCGGGCCGTTTCCCGATCGATGCCCCTGCCTTCCAGATCTTCCATGATCCTGGCTTCCAGCCGCTGACTGAGTTCCTGTCTGGCGGTTTTGAGCTGATCGGCAAAGGTTTCAATAAAGTTGAACCGGTCCCCGATCCGGTTTACGCACTCGTCCACCATGTCTTCCACATCGGCCCGTTTGAGGTATCGCTGCTGAATTTCATCCTTGAGGCTTTTCATGGCAAATGCCTCTTGCATCGCTTTCAACTCACTGCGAAACATTAAAAAATAGCTCAGATTGGCAACCAGGATACCCAGCACGGCTTTCCAGCCGAAGTGGGTCACCATGAACATGGTGTCCCACTTCCAGGGCGCCGCTACCATCAGCACCGGCGGCGCCGCATAGCTGGTCAGCGTGCCGCCCACGGATATGTTGACGAACAGCAGGCCCAACGTGGCATACTTGAATTTTCCGGAAGGCGACAGCGCATAAAATTTATCGGCCAGCAGCATGGCGGCAATGGTCATGGCAGCCGGTTCGGTGATTAACGACCCCAGAATGGGAGCGATGGTCAAGATGGCCCACCACCAGGCTGAGAGCGTGCCGCCCAGCAGACTGGCGATCTTCCACATGAACCGCTCGGTGAGTCGGAGAATCGGGCGAGTGGCGGCCAGGGTCATGATCACCACCACGAACATGGGCTCGGTGAAGTTGACCCGGTAGAGGACGTAGCTTTGGGCCGTTGACCAGTCGAAAAACAGGACGATAGTCCCTACCAGGGCGACGGCCCAGATGCCGAACACCGCCTCCACTTCGCCGAGAAAATGAAAGAGCTCGGCACCGTGGTGCACCGAATCCCGCGGTGCCAGCCCCTTCTTGATTTTCTCTTCGTGGTCATGGGCCCACCGGTGGGCAATGACCATGAATCGGCCGGTGAGAAACGTATGAATGATGGCACAAAGAAAGATGAGGGACGCCACCAGGTTGAAGGGCTCCTGCTGGATACGGTTTTTGAGGATGCTGATGATGCTGCCCATATCCTTGTCGCCGTAGCTATCCAGGTTAGGCGGGAAGACCGGCGCATCGGCCGGCGGCCCGCCGGCGGCCAGAACGAGTCCGGAAGCGGTGAGTGCCAACAACAAAAAGAAAACGACACTCGCACGTATTTTTTTCATATTTCATTTCCTGACATGGGTTAAGGGCCGCGGCTACATGAGCGATTGAATATTTTTCAAGCGGTTGGCCATATCCTGCAAGCGGCTGGACATCACCCGGATAAAACTTTTGGTGTCCGGTGTGTGCTGACCGTCAAAGGTAATGGCGACCCCCGCAAATTTGAAATCCACGGGAACGCCGTTCACATCCATGGGCGATTCCTGGAGAACTTTCATCACCCGATTCAGGGCTTTTTTGGAATCATCGCGGCTGATCAGCGGCAGCACCACCACGATGGTATTCTTGCCCAGCTGGCCGACGATATCCACTTCGCGGAAGGTTTCGGCCAGCATTGCCAGCACGGTTTCCATTAGGATTTCGCTATTGATGGCACCGGCCGGCACCTTTGCCTGGGGTTTGATTCGGACCATGGAGAAGGCCAGGGCGGAAAAGGAGTAGTCATAGCGGTTGGCCCGGGCGATCTCCTTTTCCAGGATAAAGGCCATGGCACCGGCTTTGATCACGCCGGTGGGCATGGCCCGGTTCGTCTCTTTCTCCTTGATCAGCTGTTTCTGACGGGAAATCTCGTCCTGGATTTTTTTATAGTCGTTTTCATCGATCTCGCCGGCCTCCACTTTGGTCCGGACAATCTTGAGGATTCCTCCCAATTCGTCATGCTCACTGACGCTTTGCTCCAGCGTCTGGAGCACGCTGAGAACCTTATGGCGCCTCGCGCCTCCACCGCCTTCACCAGACTGGCCCTTGGCTTTGATCCATTCGGCCCGCATCTGGTCCAGGACCGTCTCCATCCGGGCGTTGAGGCGGTCTTCCAGTTTTTCGATGACATCGCCCCCCACGTCCATCTTCCCCAGCTGGCGGACGATGTTGGACTCGATGCTTCCCACCACCTTTTTCAGATGCTCGGGATCATCCTTCTCCTGTGTCTGGTCCATGGCTATCTGGCTGCCCATCTGCTCAACATAACCGGCCAGAATATCGGCCAACACATCGTCATCCCCGGTGCCCTTTCGGATCTCGGAGGCCAGGTAGATCAGCTGGGCCGCCTGTTCCGGATTCTGCTTGAATTCCGCGATCAACTGATCGCCATCTACACCGATCTCTTCACCACTTTCCTGGAGGATGTTGGCCAGGCCCTCGCTCTGCAGTTCCTTGCTCAATTCCTGAACCAGCTCCAGGTACTGGGTGTGGGACATGCCCTCCTCCAGCAGGGTTGTTTTTATTTTGGGCAGCAGACGCTTGAGGTCGGCTGCCTCGGGAACGAGCCGCCTGAGGATCTGGGCCATGCGGGCGGGGGTGATTTTGCCTTGCTGGTACTCGTCTTTCACCAGCTGGATGAGCACCCGGTCGGTGAGTTCGTTAGCGTTTTCCAGAATGGCCGCCTCGTTTTCATAGGCGACACCCAGCGCCTTCTGGGCCTCGATGCCCTCCAGCAGCTGTTTTTTCATGTCGAAGACGGCACCGGCCAGATCGGCAAGAGCCACGTCGCCTTTGCCCTCCAGGTGCTTATCCACCTCGATGCGCATCACTTCCAACTGCTGAAACAGCAGATTGCCGTGGCCCCCGGTTCCCGACCCGCCAGGGCCGTCACCGCCTGTGCCCGGGCCAGTGCCACCCCCTGTTCCAGGGCCGCCGTCTTCTCCGGTTCCAAGACCAGTCCCTGAACCGCCTGTGCCGTCACCCGGTCCGCCGCTGCCGTCTCCCGGCCCGGTACCAGCGCCACCACCCGTTCCCGGGCCGGCGGATGGCACACCCTCCAGATCAGCCTGGATCATGTTCCTGGACACGGCCCCGGGATTGGCCATGAGGGATTCGATGTTCAAGGTCTTGGCAAACTCCTCGGTGAGCACGCTCTCCAGCAGGGTGTCCATGAACATCTTGCGGGTCTTGGCTTCGTCTTCGGCGGCCAGCATCTGGGGGGTCAGATCCTTGAGTGCATCACGGGAAATCACCTCATCATCTTCGGTCACCTTCTTGAAGCGCACGTGGTTGACCTTGATGCTGACCACGCCCCGGGCAAAGATTGCCTTTTTGAATCCTTCCGCCCCGTCATATTTATTGATGCTGCTAAACACCTCCAGAAAGACCTTGATCTCCCGTTTTTCAAGACCGGGCTCAATGGAAAGGGACTGAATGCCGCTGTTCTTGAACAGCATCACCAGGCGCCCCACATTGAGGCGGGGATCCAGGGGCTCTTCATCCACGAAAAACTCTTCCCGGTTGAGAATGAACACCAGGGGCGAGATGATATCCAGCAGGTTTACGGCGCCCTCGTAGAACATGTCGATGGACTGTTGCACGGAAGGGTGGTTGGGCTGATACATCATGGAGCGATTGAACATCAGGGCGATGGTTCGTCCAAACTGAGAGAGCTGATTTTTCGTGGCGGTATCTAGTGGCATGGCGTCCTCATCTGGCTGGAGATGATGTCATCAATCATTTCATGAAGCGTTCCAGTTCCGATGCAAAATCACGGCAGGAGGCGTATCGCTGATCCCGGTCGAAGGCCAATGCCTTGAACAGGATTTTATCCAGGGTCCGGTTGGCCACCGGATGGACCTGGGACGGCCGCTGCTGAAAGATCCGATCCTTTAGCGCGAGCTTCATCTTGAGCAGTTCCATGGCCGTCTGGTAGGGCGGGTAGGGAAGTTGGGACATGAGCATTTCGAGCATCATCACCCCGGCGCTGTACATGTCCGCACGGCCGTCAACGGACCCCGACAGAATCTGTTCCGGCGCGATATACATGGGGGTGCCCAAAAGCAGCCGGTCACTCTTGCCCGTGGTCCGGGAAACCCTGGCCACACCGAAATCGGTGATCAGGGGCCGTTTGGACGGTTCTTCGATCATGATGTTGTCCGGCTTGATGTCCCGGTGCACAATGTCGTTATCATGGGCATAGGCCAGGGCTTCAAGGACCTTCAGCATCAGGGTGATGACCGTCTGCAGCGGCATAAATCGTTTGGAAGGTACGATATTCTTCCGGGTTTGCCGGATGTAGTAGGACAGTTCGTTGCCCTTGACCAACTGCATGGTGAAAAAGAGGAATTCCTCCGTTTCGCCCACCTCATAGACGGGAATGATGTGGGGGTGAGACAAGATAGCCGCCGATTCGGCCTCTTGCTGGAAAAACGCGGCAGTTTTTTCCGTCATCAGGGATTTGGGAAGGATCTTGACGGCAATTTGCCGTTTGAGGGTTTTCTGGAAGGCCAAAAACACGGCAGACATGGCACCGTGCCCCAGCTTTTTCATCAGCACGGAGGTGCCTACCTGCCGGCCGACCAAATGATCCAGATTGAGCTTCCCGATGGTTGACATCTTCTCGTCCTTTTCAGCGACCGGTCAATGAGGGACTACAAATCGATGCCATCAATGACCGCCCCGCAGCCGCTGCACCGGCCCTTTCGGACCCGGTTGTCCATGATCTGAAACCCCCCGCGGGCAATAACGGTCGCCCCGCAGCCGGGGCAGATGGTATCTTCGCCGCCCCGGCCGGGAATGTTGCCGGTATAGACATACTTCAGCCCGGCCGCCATGCCGATTTTTCTGGCCTGCATGAGGGTTTCCACCGGCGTCGAGCCGCGGTCCGTCAGCCGGTAGGTGGGATGGAACCGGCTCACGTGCCAGGGCGTTTCGGGGCCCAGATCATCGGCGATGAAGGCCGCCAGCCGGGAAAGTTCGGCAGGATCGTCGTTGAGCCCCGGAATGACCAGCGTAGTTACCTCCACCCAGATGCCCAAGCCTTTCATTCGCAGCAGGGTTTCCTTCACCGGCTCCAGCCGGGCGCCGCACTGTTGTTTGTAAAAGTCATCGGTATAGGCTTTCAGGTCCACATTGGCGGCATCCAGCCAGGGGCTGACCCGCTTGAGGGCCTCGGCGCTCATGTATCCATTGGTCACGAATACGTTCTTGATCCCCTGGTGGTGGGCCAACTGCGCCGTGTCGCAGGCAAACTCGAAAAAAACCGTTGGTTCGGTGTAGGTGTAAGCGATGCTGGCGCAGCTCCGGCGCTGGGCGGCGGTCACCACCTGCTGCGGCGTGGCTGGATCCCCCGTTACCATGCCGTCCCGGTCCGCCGGCATCTGGGCGATGTCGGCATTCTGGCAGAAGCGGCATTTGAAATTGCAGCCCACCGTGGCGATGGAAAAAGACCGGCTGCCGGGCATCAGGTGGAAAATCGGCTTTTTCTCAATGGGGTCATCGCCGGCAGCGATCAGGCGCCCGTACACCCGTGTCTCCAGAACGCCATCCCGGTTTTCCCGCACCCCGCAGATTCCCCGTTTGCCATTGCCGATCATGCACATGTGGCTGCACAGCCGGCATCGGACCCGCTGGTCTTCCATGGTTTCGTAGAGCCAGGCTTCCATCAGGGCGGGCTCCTTTCCTTTTGCGGTGATTCCCCGGCGATTGGCACCGGTGGTCCGAAAACAGAGATTTTTTAATTTAAACAGTTATTTGACTGTTTTGTCAAATGATTCTCGCCATATTCGAAACGGCGAGCGTATTTCCCGCCAGCTACCGCGAGGGATCGCCAAAACCATTGGATGGGGCCATATCGGAGCAACCGGCCGCACCGGCTGGCATGCCGTTGACTTTTTTGGGCTGGTATCGGATGGCCAAGGGGCGTGTGCGGAACCGGGGCACCAGGATGACGACCGTACCGGCAAAGGTCCCGAATGGGAAGCGCTGGACCAGGCCTGAGCCTTCGATCTGCTTCATCCAGGCCCCCCAGGGGCCGGGAAGCTGGCAGACAGTGCGCCAGCACACCGGGACCGGCCCCATCAGTTCCCGGACCATACTTTTGATTTCCCAGACACTGAAAAAGGTGGCCCGGTTGTAAATGGTGGGGGTAAAGATCCCTTTCACCCGCCGGCCGATCCCCGTGAGGGCGTAGCGGTTCAAAAATCCGATGAACACCCGGTCCTTGGCCACCCGAAACGCCTCCGCCAGGGCTTTCTTCGGGTCATCCACAAATTCCAGACAGGTAAACAGGCAGGCATGGTTGAAAGAGTTGTCGTCAAAGGGGAGCTCTTCGGCGATCCCACGGTACAGGGAGACGCGATTGCCCAGTGTTTCGGACAGGATGTCCAGCATGTAGGGGGACGGGTCGATGCCCGTAACGTCGAGGCCCTTTTCCAACAGTGGTATGGTTGATGCCCCGGTGCCGCAACCGATGTCCAGCACCGATTCCCCGGCAACCGGATTCAGCATTCCCAGCATGAGGCGGCTTTCCAGGTCAGCGGCAAAGCGGTTCCTTCGCTTTAGAAACCACTGATCGTAGCGTCTGGCATCATGAAAGTCGAAGACATAGCCCATGGCGATAAAAAGTGTATGCAATCACGAAGGGTTAATCAAGAGCATCGTTTCGATGCTTTTTTCATAATATATTGCTTGATCATCACCTTGCAAGTTGATTGTATGGGATATTTCTTCCCGCAACCGAAAGGAGACCGCCATGACCGACACGTTCCAGGGGCATCCCATCGGCTGGATTCGAAAGAACGGAGACGACGTCCGTATCGACATCGACCGGGCCTTCCAGGACGGCCTGTTGGGCCTGGACGGCTTTTCCCATATCATCGTCTTCTACTGGTTCCACGGAAACGACAACCCCGATGATCGCGCCACGCTTCGCGTACATCCGCGGAAAAACCCGGCCAACCCGCTCACCGGCGTCTTCGCCACCCATGCCCCGGTCCGTCCCAACCTCATCGGCATCTCCACCTGCCGGCTGCGCGCCGTCACCGATGGTGTGATTCGCATCGATGAGATCGACGCCCGGGACGGTTCGCCGGTCATCGACATCAAATGCTACATCCCCGGCAAGTTGAAACCGTCGGAGATTACCGTGCCGGACTGGATGTAACCGTCGATGGCCGCATCGAAAACCGATAGCACACCGGCATCGGAAGCGAATCTGGATCGTCTTGCCGGTCAGATCGAACGGATCACCTACAGCGATGACGAGAGCGGCTTTACCATCGCTCAGGTGAAGGTCTTCAACCGGCCGGGCCTGGTCACCGTGGTGGGCAGCCTCATGGCGCCCGCTCCCGGGGAAGTGCTGAAGATGCAGGGGGTGTGGACCCAACACCCCCGTTTCGGCGAGCAGTTCAAGGTCGTGCACTGCCAGACCCAGGTGCCGGCTACCGTTAATGGTATCAAGAAATACCTGGGTTCGGGCATGGTCCGGGGTCTGGGGCCAAAGATCGCCGAACGCATTGTCGACCATTTCGGAAAAGAGACCCTGGATGTTATCGACACCGATGCACAGCGGCTGGCCGAAGTCGAAGGCATCGGCAAAAAACGGGTGGCCATGATCCGAACCGCCTGGGCTGAACAGAAGGAAATCCGCGACGTGATGCTCTTTCTGCAAAGCCATGGTGTCAGCGCCGCCTATGCGATAAAAATCTTCAAACAATACGGCGACCGTTCCATTGCCATGGTGCGGCAAAACCCCTATCGGTTGGCCACGGACATTTTCGGCATCGGTTTTGTCACCGCCGACCGCATTGCCGAGAAACTGGGCATTGCCAGAGACGCCCCGGTGAGAATAGAGGCCGGTATTCTTTATGTGCTTCACCAGCTGGCAGACGACGGCCATGTTTACTACCCTGACACCATGTTGATGGAAAAGGCCGCCGAAACCCTCCAGACGGAATTCGGCATGGTGGCCGGCGTTCTGGGAACCCTTTGCAAACGGGAGCAGATCGTCATGGAAAACCTGTCCGACGGCAGCCGGGCAGTGTATCTGGCCAAATTTTACCTGTGTGAGACCCGCATAGCCCAACGCCTGCGGTCCTTGATCAATACACCCCGCCAGGTTGCCCTGATGGGCGTGGCGGACGAACTGGCATGGGTGCAAAGGAACCTTTCCATCCGGCTGGCAGACCGGCAGGTGGAAGCGGTAAAAAGCGCGTTGGAAAGCAAGGTCATGGTGATTACCGGGGGGCCGGGTACCGGGAAAACCACCATTATCAACGCCATTTTGAAGATTTTTTCCAGAAGGGACACATCGGTGCTGCTGGCTGCCCCCACCGGACGGGCCGCCAAACGCATGAGCGAGGCCACCGGCCACGAGGCAAAAACCATCCACCGGCTGCTGGCGTTTTCCATGGCCCATGGCGGCTTCCAGAAAAAAGAGGACAACCCGTTATCCTGCGAACTTCTCATCATCGATGAAGCCTCCATGATCGACACTCTGCTCATGCACCACCTGCTGAAGGCAGTGCCGCTTTCGGCCACTCTGATTCTGGTGGGCGACGTAAACCAGCTGCCGTCGGTGGGTCCGGGCAGCGTGCTCAAGGATATTATTGCCTCACAGGCCGTGGTCACGGTGCGACTCAACGAAATTTTCCGACAGGCGAAACAGAGCCGGATTATTATCAACGCCCACCGGATCAACAGCGGAAAAATGCCCGTGGTCGACAATGAGAGGGATTGTGATTTCTTTTTCATCCAGCGCGAAGTGCCGGAAAATGCCCTGTCGACGATCATCACCATCGTCAACGAGCGGCTCCCCAAACTGGGCTACGATCCGGTGAACGACATCCAGGTGCTCACCCCCATGCACCGGGGACTGCTGGGGGCGGGAAATCTGAACCGGCAGCTCCAGGAAGCCCTGAATCCTGGTGAAGACCGGATTACGCGGGGGGATCGGCGGTTCCGACTGAACGACAAGGTGATGCAGATCCGCAACAATTACGACAAGGACGTGTTCAACGGAGACATCGGCCGGATCACGGCCATAGCGGGCGACCTGCAGCAGCTGATTGTCGATTTCGACGGCCGGGCCGTGGTCTACGAATTTTCAGACCTGGACGAAATCGTTCTGGCCTATGCCGTCTCCGTACACAAGGCACAGGGCTCTGAATACCCGGCCGTGGTCATGCCCGTGATGACCCAGCACTACGTGCTGCTCCAGCGCAACCTCATCTATACCGCCGTTACCCGGGGTCGGCGGATGGTGGTGCTGGTGGGCACCCGGCGGGCACTGGCCATTGGTGTGAACACCAATAAAACGGAAAAGCGCTTCACCCGGCTGGATGAACGCCTGCGGGAAGGCGGTCATTCAACGATCCACCGCTTACGGGAAATTTGACATTGCCGGGCCATTTTTTTATAAGCGGCCAGAACGAACCACTGGCCGGTTACTTCAAGGAGCTCCCATGACACTGACCCCCCTGACCGCCGTCACGCCCATCGACGGCCGATACCGGCGGGCCACCGCCGCCCTGTCCGACTATTTCAGTGAAGGCGCCCTGATCCGCTACCGGGTCCGGGTGGAGATCGAATACTTCATCGCCCTGTGTCGGCTGCCGCTGCCTCAGCTGGCGAAGGTCGATTCGGCAGTGTTCGATGGGCTGCGGGAGATTTACCACAGCTTTTCCATGGACGACGCCGCCAAAATCAAGGAGATCGAAAAGACCACCAACCACGATGTCAAGGCGGTGGAGTACTTCGTAAAAGAGAAATTCGATGAACTGAGCCTGTCCCCGTACAAGGAGTTCATCCACTTCGGCCTTACTTCTCAGGACATCAACAACACGGCAGTGCCCCTCTCCCTGAAGGAGGCCTGGCGCACCGTGATGCTGCCGGCACTGGAAGCGACCGTGGCCGACCTGACGACCAAAGCCCGGGCATGGAAGCCGGTGCCCATGCTGGCCCGAACCCACGGCCAGCCCGCTTCGCCCACACGGCTGGGGAAAGAGATTTACGTGTTCGTG
>JABZFO010000146.1 GCA_014237405.1 Desulfosarcina sp.
TGATTGAAATTACTGCCTGTTGGTGCCGGTCTTAGTGGTGATGGCCGCCTTTGCCTTTGGATGTGTCGATGGCGGCTTTGATCACGCAGTAGGTCATGCCGATACCGATGATGTTCATGGCGTACCAGAGGCCGCCGTGAAATACTATGTGGCCAGGGTCCCAGAGCCATTCAAAACTGAAAGGAAACATGTTTTCTCCTCCTTAAACGCCTATGCTTCAGCCGGTTCCAGATCCGGTGTGGATTCCGTTTTTGCTTCTACCGCTGCGGATGTCTCTTCCTCGATGGGGTTCAACTCGGCCTCCTGGGGAAAGATCGGCAGGTAGCGGTAGGAGATCATGATCAACATAATGCCGTAGGCCAGGGGCAGGATGGTGGTTGCGACTTCCTGCCAGCTCGGATAGTACAGGGCCCAGTGGTCAAACGGCATGACCGGCACGGCCATGACCTGGAGCACCATTACCCACCGGTTCAAAGATACGCCAATGACACCCAGAAGAAGGGCGATGACCCGCCAGGTGGGGTTTTTCCGCAAGGGCGCACTGATCAGGATGATGGCCGGCACCAGACCGCATAGGACGATCTCCGCAAAGAGGATCCAGTAGCCGTACAAGGCGTTGCCGGTGTAAAAGTCGGTCAGGGTCTGGCCCAGTCCCGGTACCGTGATATTGGCCCAGCGGGCAGTATCGCAAATTTTGGCGATGGTGTAGGTAAAGATCATCCAGCCGGAAATTTTGGCCAGCAGTTCCACCACGTTATCTTTCACCAATTTTTTTCGGGTCACCTTTTCAGTAATCCAGGTGATGAGCAGGGTGAAACAGGGGCCGTAGGCCGCGGCGGACCAGGTGAACAGGAAGAACGTCCACGGCCAGATGAGCAGGCCTTCCCGGAAGGCAAAAGGCCGTCCGAAGAGCACACCGGCCACACCCCCCAAAGATCCCTGGTGAAAAAAGGAGAGGAAGGCGCCGGTGGCAGCGAAGACCGCCATGGTTTCGTGCATGTTGTGGCTCAGATTGTGAAAGAACGGCACCTTGTCCAGCTGGCGGTTTTCCAGAATCAGCGGGATGTACTCGATGGTCAGTACCGAAAAGTAGCACGACAGGCAGAAGGCCACCTCGGTGAGCATGGAGTGGACGTTGGCGTGCCAGAAGATGAACCATCCGCGCAGTGGTTGACCGATGTCGATGGCCAGGATGAGCAGGGCGGAGCTGTAGCAGATGAAGCCGATGAGCACGGCGTAGTTGATGATGTGCTTCAGTTCATCCTTGCCGACGATGTATTTGAGCAGCCCGCTGAAAAAAGCGCCGCCGCCCAGGGCGATGATGGCCAGGTCCGCCCAGATCCACAGGGCGAATCCGTAGTAGTCGTTCATGTTGGTCTGGTTCAGTCCCTTGAACCAGCACAGCAGCATGGCATAAACGCCCCACGCAAGGACAGCGCCCACGATGCCCAGTCCCAGGAGGAACTGCCACATGGGGCAACGTTTGACTCCTTTGGGTATTAAAGCAGAATCCATCATAGGGTAAGTACTCCTTGATCTGTACGGTTTACCGTTCTTATCCAAAAGCCTTTACCGCAAAGGCGCTTTTAATGATGCGGTTTGGAAACCTGCCCGGTTTTCTCGTGGGCAAGGTAGTTGTCTCCGGCCCGCCGGACCCATTCCCGGCTCGACAGATAGTAAATCTTGGGATTGGTACCCAGCCGTTCCAATAGCCGGAAGGCCCTTGGGTTTTTAGATTTGCCGCCGTGTTTAGGATCAGGTTTGACGACTTGATGAACCTGATGGTTCGGGTTGTTGAGATCACCGAAAACGATGGCGCCGGCCGGACAGGCCTGGGTGCAGGCGGTCTGGTAGGCCGCTTCGGGCACGGTCCGTTCGCCGTCTAAATAGGCCTTGTTTTTGGCCAGCTGATAGCGGTGAAAGCAAAAGCTGCATTTTTCCACCACACCGCGCATGCGGGGCGAGACGTTAGGGCTCAGATACTTTTCCATGCCGTCGGGCCAGACCGGATCCCACCAGTTGAAGTACCGGGCGTGGTAGGGGCAGGCGGCCATGCAGTAACGGCAACCGAAGCACCGGGTGTAGATCTGGCTGACGATGCCGGTTTCGCGGCTGTAGTCGGTCGCCGTTGCCGGGCAGACCGATACGCAGGGGCTATGGCCCCCATGGCCCTCACAGTGTTGACAGGGCCGTGGAAGATAGCAGATATCCGTATTCGGATAGGGTTTGTCGTTGGTGAGCTTATAGACGCGCAGCCAGGTGATGCTGTCCAGCTTGTTGGACTCATCCTTCTTGAAAGATACGTTGTTTTCGGCCATGCAGGCCACCATGCAGGCGCCGCAGCCGGTGCATTTGTCAAGATCGATGGCCATTCCGTACTTCATGGGCGGGTTGTGTTTCTGCTCGTGTTTCATCAGAACCTCATGTCAGGTTGGTTAGGCTTTGGCCAGCTTCGCCCGGATTCCCCAGGCTGCGTCATGGCCGGAGGACGGATCCTCCACCGGGCCGATGAGTTCGTTGACGTTGACGCCTTTGCCGGCCAGGTAGCCGTCATAGGCGGTGTGGCCCAGTCCTCTGGCCATGGCGATCACGCCGGGCTTGATCCCCTCGAACAGGTGGATCCGCACACGGGCTTCGCCACGGGGGGTGGTCAGCGTTGCCAGGGCGCCTTCGCTAAAACCTGCGGCACTGGCGGTTTGGGGATTGATTTCAACAAAACCGTCCTTGCCTTTGAGGATAGTGTCGGCGACGGTTTTGATCATGAAGGGGGCATCCCCGATGTATCCGCTGGAGAGCCGAATGGAGTCGTAGGGTATCAGCAGCAACGGAAAGCTGTTCACATCGCCTTCGGCCTGAACGGACGGTACGTCCTTTCCGGCAAGCCGAACCGTGTCGGCAACGGGTTCGATATCGGTTTCCACCCACACGCCCTCTTCCATGAGGACATCCCATTTTTCCGCCAGGGTTTTCTCCAGGCAGGTTTCGTAGTCGTCCCAGGGAAAAGCGTCAGCGATTGATCCGCCCATGGCCTTGGCCGCCGTGATCAGGGTTTCGCCCAGGTGGCGGGTGTTGAACTGGGGGGACACCACCGGTTTGCTCAGCCCAATAACTTGATGGGCGAGGCCGGCACCCACGGGTACATCCTCGTAGCGCTCCAGATAGACGTGATCGGGCAGCAACAGGTCGGCCATGGCGGCGGTTTCGTCTTTGAATGACGAGAAGCTGACAATGAATGGGATTTGCGCGAAGGCCGCCTGTAGGCTTTGGGTGTCAGGCAGGTCGTGGCAGGGGTTGGCACCGGCCACAAGCAGGACCTGCAATGGGTAGGGACCGTCTCCGTTGACCCCGACGGCCAGCCGGTTGAGCAAGTACCGTGCTTTGGCGTACTGGCCGGCACCGGCACCATCGAAGCGCGGCTGGCGAAGGCCGGATGACGCCAGTTTGTCGGTGGCCACATCGGGCCATTGGATGTAGTCCGCTTCAGAGACGGCCCACATCCCGCCGTCCTGGTTGATGTTGCCGGCCAGAGCGTTGAGGGCGTAAATCGCGGCAGCTTCCCGCAGGCTTCCCGGCACCAGACCTTTGCCTCTTCCGCACAGGGCCAGCGGTCGATTGGCCTTGGCAAACCCTTTGGCCAGTTCGACAATCACATCGGCATTCACACCGGTGATCGGTGATACCTTTTCCGTTGGGTAGTTGGCCAGCAGTTCGTTTTTCCAGCCGCTGAACCCTGAAACGGCACCGGTGTCCACCATGTTCTGCGAGACCATGACGGCGGCGATTCCCAGCGCCAGGTCGGCTTCTGTCCCGGGGTTGACGGGGACCCATTGGGTGGCTTTGGCCGCGCTGTTGGACAGGCGTGGCTCCACCTGAACCACGGTGGTATTCTTTTCTTTCCAGAGGCTGCTGGCTCTGAACATGCGAACGGGCGATCCCCAGCCGTCCACGATTCCGCTACCGAAGCTGAGAATAAAATCGGCGTTTTCCACATCGAAACCGGTTCTTCCGATTGCGCCGAAAAGGGTTTTCACAGCCAGTTCATCGGTATCCCGGTGGGACGGCGTCCGGATGAAATTAGGGGACCCGTATGCGGTCATGAACCGCTGGAGCAGCGCCGGCACCGTCCCGCTGTCCGACCCGGCGATGGCGGCCACGGTGTGGGCTTCGCCCTTGTCACGGATGTCGGTGAGTTTCTCCGTCAGGATGGCAGTAGCCTCATCCCACGAGATATTCTGCCATTTGCCTTCGCCCCGTTCACCGATGCGCTTCATGGGCGATTTTATGCGGGTGGGGCCGTAGAGCAGCTGAAGTCCGGAAAGTCCCAGAATGCAGATGCCGCCGTCGTTTACGGGGTGGCCTTTCTTACCCTCTATTTTAACGGCCCGGTTGTCGACCTTGCGCACGGAGATGCCGCAGCCGCCTGGACACAGGGAGCAGGTAGAGTCTTCATAGACCACCTCTCCGTCCGGCGGCACCGGCGTCCAGGGCCACATCTGCGACCAGATGGAAGAGTCATCCGTCAGTTTCCACGGCAATGGCGACAGGGCCGTACCCGCTGCGCCGCCGATTACGAACGATAAGAAACTTCTTCTGTCAACTTTCATGAATTATCCCCTCACCTTATATGCAAACCAGACGCTGCAATCGTTTACCAGGACGTGATTTCCCGTCACCCTTATTTATGACAGACAAAACAGGCATCGCGCTCGGTCTGAACGCTGGAGGTGTGAATGATTCCCGCCTCCTTGTGGCATTGGGCACAGTCATCCATTTTCATGCGGTCCCAGCTGTTTTTCTTGAATCCGGCGATGTTCTTGCCCCAGATGTCCCGGCTGTAGCCGGTGATCCGGTTGTATTCGTAGGGGCGGGAACTTTCCGATTCACCGATGTGGCCGTGGCAGGTGACGCAGTCCATTTTGGCGCCGATCACGTGGGCGGTATGGGAAAAGAACACGCAGTCCGGCTGGCGGGAGTAGGAGCGCCAGGGCACTTCCCGTTCCCGGGTCACATACTGCTCAACGAAGATGGCTTCGTCTTCGGATTCGCCCATGGGCTCTTCATGGCAATCCGTACATTGGGCAAGCTTGGGAATGCCTGAAAAGCTGCCGTCTTCTCTGAAGAAATGACAACTTTCACAGCCTTCATCCACCTCTTCCACATGCAGGGCATGGTTGAAGCTGAAGGGCTGCTGCTTCTGAGAGTAGAGGAGTTTGGGAAAGATCACCCATCCCAACACCATGCTGGCCGTAAAACCGATGATGAAGAACAGAATGATAAATCCGCTGGCGCCGGTATCCTTGCCGTTGCTGGCATGTGCCGCGTCATCATCCATCACCTCTTTAGCCTTTTCATCTATGGTACTCATGGAATCTCCGTCAACCGCTGTGTGATGATTTCTGCAGTGAAACCATTACCGATTAAACTTTAAACCCCTGCGCCAGTCGCCGCATCAATCGACGGCCCATGCGGTTCCATTTCCGAACACGCCGGATTCGTTGCCGATGCTTTCACATTTATATAATTCAGGCGGGATCCGATCCCGCCTACGGGTGAAAAAAAACGGGAGGTGGAGCTTGCGACTTACTATCGGCAGTCGGCCGTTTTGTCAAGAAAAAATCCTTAAAAACAGGCCGTTGACCGGGACTTGACCGGCGGTTGCAAACAGGGGTGGGGTGCCGGTTTGCTTCGCATCCGCCTGTTTTGCCCGGATGGCCGGGAACCACCGCGAAATACGCGATTACCAACTCATTCACCGGTGGTGTGAGCCGCAAGAACAGACTTGACATACGAGGTTCGGACATTATTTTTTATGATTTTGCAGGTCGCCATTCCGAAAACGGGTGAGTCTTCCCGATACCTTCCGGCCTGCCGTGACCATTAAAAGGCACCACCTGCCACCATCTTGCTGAGCCCCCTTACCTGCCGTCTGTGCAGGAAGCGGCAGCAGTGATGACGGGGTGTTGCCATTTTGCACCAGTCAATTCGAAGGCCAAGGAGACCGCACATCAATGATTGAAGTCAAGGATTTGACCAAACAGTTCGGAAATCATCTGGCGGTGGACAACATCTCCTTTACCGCTGAAAAGGGGGAAATTTTGGGTTTTTTGGGCCCCAACGGTGCAGGAAAATCCACCACCATGCGGATGATCACCGGGTTTTTTCCGTCCACCAGCGGGACGGTGATCGTCGGTGGCAGCGACATTTTGACCCAATCCATTGCCGCCCGCAAAAAGATCGGTTATCTTCCTGAAAACGCACCTGTATATCCGGACATGACGGTCAGCCGGTATCTGGATTTCTGTGCCGAGATCCGCGGATTCGCCGGGGCAGCCAAGACGCAGCGGGTGGGCGAGACCCTGGAGCGATGTTTTCTCGCCACTGTCCGTCATCAGGCGGTGAACACCCTGTCCAAGGGCTATAAACAGCGGGTCTGCTTTGCCCAGAGTATCCTGCACGACCCCGAATACCTGATCCTCGACGAACCCACCGACGGGCTGGACCCCAACCAGAAACACGAAGTTCGCCTGATGATTCGGGAGATGAGCGCCACCAAGGCCATTATTTTCTCCACCCATATTCTCGACGAGGTCGACACCGTTTGCAGCCGAGCCATCATCATTGCCGACGGCAAGGTGGTAGCCGACGATACGCCCGACGGGCTTCGGCGGCGGTCGGCTTTTCACGGATCGGTTGTCCTGACCGTCAAGGGCGCGGCGTCTGATGGCATGCAGGAGAGAATAGCCGAACTGGACGGGGTGGCATCGGTCTCGGTGGTTGAAACCGATGGTGATCGGATGACCTTGCGCATTTTCCCTGGCGACCCGGCGTTGCCCGTTGCCGATCGGGTAATCGCTTCGGTCAGCCAAGGCGGTTTGGGCATCGCCTCGGTGTTCGTTGAGCAGGGACGGTTGGACGATGTGTTTCGTGATATCACGATCGGCAAATGATCGCCGTTGCTTTTATTTCTTAACATCTTAAGCCTTTGAGCGCGTGACGGATTAACAATTTTTCAGCATAAATGCACCAAACATCCTTTTAAGACACTAAAAACCAATGGAGTGGCCCATGCTAAACGGCAATTTTTTGAGAAACATACGGATCATCATGAAGCGCGAATTTGCCGGGTACTTCGGTTCCCCGGTGGCCTATGTCTTTATCGTGATCTTTCTCCTTCTGACCGGTTTTTTTACCTTTTATATCAGCAACTTTTTCGAAGCGGGGCAGGCGGACCTGAAAGGGTTCTTTCAGTGGCACCCGTGGCTGTTCATGTTTCTGGTGCCGGCCATTGCCATGCGGCTGTGGGCGGAGGAGCGCCGGCTGGGGACCATCGAACTGCTGTTGACCCTGCCAGTGACCGTCACCGAAGTAGTCCTGGGTAAATTTCTGGCCGCCTGGTGCTTTATCGGCATCGCTCTGGCCCTTACCTTTCCCTTGGTCCTTACCGTTATCTACCTGGGCAATCCGGATCTGGGTGTGATTTTTTGTGCCTATCTGGGCTCCTTTCTCATGGCCGGCACGTTTTTGAGTGTGGGCAGCATGACCTCGGCGATTACCCGCAGCCAGGTGGTCAGCTTCATCCTGGCCGTGGTGATCTGCCTGTTTCTCATCCTGGCCGGGTTTGCACCGGTGACAGCGGTGCTGTCCGGGTGGGCGCCGATATGGCTGGTGGATCTGGTCTCCTCAACCAGCGTTCTCTCCCATTTCGCCTCTATCGCCAGAGGGGTGCTGGACGTGAGGGATCTGCTTTACTACCTGTCGGTGATGGCATTCATGATCTTCGTGAACGGCGTTATCCTGCAAAACCGGGAATCGGCATAAAGGAGGCCTGAATCCATGAGCGATGGAAAAAGACGCATTGGAAAAACCGCATTTTCGGCCGGCAGTGCCGTGCTGGTGCTCGTCATCGTAGTACTGGTTAACATTTTATTGTCACGCACCATTTTGCGGTGGGACGCCACCGAAGACAATCTGTATTCATTGTCCCAGGGTACCCGGACCATCCTTTCTGAGCTGGATCAGAAGGTGGTGGTCAAGGTGTTTTACAGTAAACACGTGGTCAACATCCCCTCCCATATCAAAACCTTTGCTCAGCGGGTGATCGATTTTCTTTCCGAATACGAACAATACGGAAAGGGCCGCATCTCAGTCGAAATAACTGATCCCAAACCCGATTCCGAAGAGGAGGAGTGGGCCATTAAATACGGCATGAAAGGCATCAGCCTGCCGACCGGCGATCAGGTGTATCTGGGGCTGGTAGCCCTGGCCGCCGACCAGGAGGCGATCATTCCGTTCATCGATCCCACCCAGGAGACGCGGCTGGAGTATGATCTGACCAGAATCATCGCCCGGGTACAGACGACGGACCGGATGAAGATCGCCGTGTTCAGCAGCCTGCCGGTGTTCGGCGCAGCTCCCATGAACATGGGAATGGGCGGGCCCCGTCCTGGTACGGAACCCTGGTTTTTCATCCAGGAGCTGGGAAAGACCTACGACCTGATCAAAGTGCAGCCTGATACCGACCGCATCGATCCGACAGCGGATCTGCTGGTGCTGTTGCACCCCAGAAATATATCCGACACGCTGGCCTTTGCCGTGGATCAGTATATTCTGGGCGGCGGCAATGCCATTGTCTTTGCCGACCCGCTTTCCCTCATGGACGATCCGCGTATGGGACCCGGCGGGTCCATTCCCGAAAAGTTGTTCAAGGCGTGGGGCATTGCCATGGAACCGGGAAAGGCCGTTGCCGACTACACCTATGCCACACGGCTGAGGAACCGAAACAACCAGGTGGAGACCAATCCACTGTGGCTTTCCACCCAGGTCGGCGCATTCAACGCGGACAACCTGATCACCGCCAACCTGGAATCCATGCTGTTGCCGGTTGCCGGTGCCATCGAGACCCTGCCGGACAGCCCCTACACCGTCGAACCCCTGGTTCAAGCCAGCACCAACAATGAGATGGTGGACGCCTTGGCCCACAACATGGATGTGGAAGCCCTGCGGCGGGATTTCAAACCGTCGGGGATTGTGCACAATCTGGCAGTGCGCATCTCAGGCACGTTTAAAACGGCCTTCCCGGACGGAAAACCGGAAGCTGAGCCAAAAACCGGTGAACCGGCAGCAGAGACAGATATCAAGGACCCGAAAGAACCGCTGATGGAGGGGAAAGCAGCCTCTGTCATCGTGGTGGTAGCGGACAGCGATCTGCTGTATGACGGCTACTATTTGAGCCAGCAGAACCTGCTGGGCTTCACCATTTCCAACATCTTCAACGACAACCTGAACTTCATGCTCAATACCAGCGAGATGCTGACCGGCAATCCCGCCCTGATCAGCATCCGTTCCCGGGGCATTTTCGAGCGGCCCTTTACGCGAGTGCAGGAATTGGAGCGCAAGGCCCAGGACCGCTGGCTGGACCAGGAGCAGGCGCTGGTCCGCCAGGTGGAGGAGACCAACGAAAAGCTGCGCATGCTCGAGCAGCAAAAGGATGCCTCCCAGCGAGCGATCCTGAGCGAGGCGCAAGAGAAAGAGATCGCCCGCTTCCAGGAAGAGAAACTCAAGATCAACAAGGATCTCAAAATTGTGCGGCGCAACCTGCGTTCCGAGATCGAACAGCTGGGCACCACGGTCAAGTTCGTAAATATCTTTCTTGTTCCGCTGCTTATCGGCATCGGTGGGATCATTTTCGCAATCACTCGAAGAAGAAAGGCATAATCGATGAAGGGGAAGACGTTTCTGATACTGCTGGTGGCGGCCAGCGTTCTGGCGGCCCTCTCGTTTCTTCGCTTCGGAGGCGGGAAGAACACCGGTGCGGTGAAAATGGGAGAAAAACTGTTGGCCGACCTGACGGTGAACGAGGTGGCCACCGTGACCATTGCCGATTCCGAAAACAGTGTGACCCTGGTCAAGGGTGACAAGGTGTGGCAGGTGAAAGAGCGCAGCGGCTATCCGGCCAATTTTGATGAACTCAGGGATACGGTGGTTAAGCTCTCCCGGCTGAAAATCGGCCGCAGCTTTTCCGGTTCACCCGAGAGTCTGGCCCGCCTTTCCCTGATGGCCCCTTCCGCCTCAGACGCCTCGGCCGGGGGCAAGCAGATCACCTTGAAGGATCAGTCGGGAGAGGTCCTCGCCGATGTCATATTGGGCCAGAGCCGGAAGGCCGATAGCGGGGGGGGCGGCGGACAGTACCTGAAAAAGGCCGATGCTGACACCATTTTTCTCGTGGACGGCAATTTCCGGTTCCTGAAAACAGCGCCGGCTCAGTGGCTGAAAAAAGAGATCGTGGATATCAAGGCCGAGGACGTGGCTTCGGTGACCTGCTATGCGGGCGACTCCCGGATCCCGGTTTATACCCTTTCCCGGCCGGAGAAGGGAGAATCGGCACGTATGACACCCGTTCCTCCAGGAAGAACCGCCGATCCGGCAAAAATCGACCAGGTTTTCGACGCCCTGGCGCCCCTGACCCTGGACGATGTGCAGCCCGGCGCCGGGAAGCCGCCGGTGGCGGAGCCAGACCGGTCTCGACTGGTTTACCGCCTCTACGACGGCCGGCAGATTTCCATATTCCCCGATTTTGACGGCAAGGACAGCTACACCCTGCGGGTGGCTGCTAAGGAGGAGGAGTCAATGGCGGAAACGGAGGCCGTTGATGTGACTGAGCCGGCGCCAGAGGATGGAGAAACGCGCAAGGGCGAGACGGCCAAGCAAGACACAACAATATCTGATCTTAAAACGGCCCAACAACTCAACGAGGAATTGAGCCAATGGGTATTCTCGGTGAAGAAGTGGCAATTCGACAGCTTCATCACCCAGCCGGCGTCGCTGCTGGAAGAGCTGAAAAAAGAAAATGATAGCACATCCTGAGACCAGAAGTCCGAGGACAGAGGACAGAGGACAGAAGGTAGAAACAAGGAAATTTCGGATTAAGGGATTCAGGAATTGAGGGATTAAAGGTGCGGCTTACAGCCGCGAGCATTCGATTGAAAAATCATGGAAAATGAAAATGGCCGGGAAATATTCCCGGCCTTTGTATTTCCTATGGTTCAGAAAACCATTATTACCCGATTGATCGGGTTTCTGTTTATTCTCAGAAACCTGGTCCTTTGGGCCAGGATTCTTTACTCTCAGGCTTCAGTTGTCTGACCTCAGACCTCTGACATCAGTCCTCCGACCTCTGCTTAGGTTGAATGATGATAGCCGACGCCCGCTCATCGGTCAGGTAGGCGGCAGCGAGTGCGGCAAGCTCTTCGACGGTCACCGCTGCATAATCTTTCAGAAAGCTCTTTGCCCATTCGAATTGCTGGGGGTAACGTTCCGATCCGGTCATCACGCTGTTGAGCCAGTACCCGTTGGTCTGCCGGAACTCTTTTATCGAGGTGAGAATCGGATCGACCGCACGCGCCAGTTCATCGGCCGTGATTCCGTTTCGGGCCAGGTCGCCGGCAATGGCCTTGACTTCCGCCAGCACGGTGTCGGTCTGATCCGGTGCCACATTGATATAGGCCTGAAATACCCCGTAGCCGGTGTAAGCCCGGCTCGCCCGGTTAAAGGCATAGGGAGAATAGGAGACCCCCAGCTTTTCCCGGATCCGTTCCCTGAGGCGCTCGGAAAAGACATCGGCAAGGACAGACAGCCGTCGGGTCCGGTTGATGTCCCAGAAGTCTTCCGTCTGCCAGGCGGCAACGACCATGGCCTTTGGAATCTGGGTGTCCACATCGATTCGGGTGACGGTTCCCGTGGGTAGATAGGGCAGGTCGGTCCTGAGCATTTCTGCATTGCAACTTCGGTCGGGCAAGGATCCCAAGTAGCGCCGGGCCAGTTCGATGACTTCATTTTCGTCAAAGTCGCCAACAACAGACAGCTCCAATGGGGCGTTGTTCAACTGGGGAGCGATCCAGTCCCGGATATCATCCAGACGAATGGCTTGGATCTCCTCGAACGGAGGCATGCCGAAGCGGCTGTCTCCTCCGGCCAGAAAGCGCAGCCCCTTGATTCTCATCATACCCTCGATGGATCGGGTGAATGACTGATAATCATGGCGTAACCTTTCGCGGGCCAGGGCCAGGGCTTCATCGCGGAAACCGGGATCCATCATGTGAGCGTAGATTAACTGGAAGAGCAGGTCCACTTCACCGGAGACGGTCTCCCCGAAGAAATTGAAATGGGTTTCCGTAATTCTGAAATCCACGTAGGTGCTTTTGCCCGCCAGCACCCCCTCCAGCTCATTGGTATCCAAGACTCCCAGTCCACTTTCATTGACCGTCGCTTCGGCCAGCAGGGAGATGCCTGGAAGGGTTATCGGCTCTGCGGATTTGCCGTGGCCGAAAATCAGGTTGGTCAGCACCTCGTTGGCTTTGTAATCGGTGCGTTTCAAATTGAGCTGAATGCCGTTGCCGAACCGAATGCGGGTGATGCCCTGGTCTTCCACAACTTCCCGGCAGGTAGGTGTCGCGAATCAGAGATTCCGGTGCTTTCGGTGATGATGTCTTCAAATCTGCGTTGCCGGTAACCAGGATCAGCCGATGGTCATTGGACCAGTTTTCATTAAAGGCCTGGTGAACCTGAGCCAACGTGACGGCTTCTGCCATGGAGGCCAGATTGCTCTTCTCCTGTTCGGGGGACTGGATAACCCGGTCACCGGCAAGGTGTCGGATAATGGCCCTGGCCAACGCCGTGCTGTTTCGGGTGGGCGCTTCCCTGACCGCATTGTTCAGCATCTTCAGGGTATCTTTTTTTACTCGCGCCAGTTCGGCCTCATTAAAACCGTAGAGCCTGGCTTGTCGCAACTCCTGCTCGAGGACGGAAAGGGTCTGCTGCCAGTTTTCAGCACTGCTGTCGGCAGAGATTTCTGCGTAACGAATGCGATTCAAGTAAACGCCGCTGCCAACGGCAGCGGAAGTAAACGGCGCACCCGGTGTTTTAAGCCGGGCATCCAGGCGATTTTGAACGATCCGGTCTGCCATGTCTTCAACCATTTGCCGGCGCTGAAGAGCCAGTGAGTCCGGGATATGATCATGGGAGCGGATAACCTCGATGCTGACCGTTGTTCCCCCCTCTTCGGGCTCATGGTGGTGAAAGATCTTCAACCCCTTGTGGTTGATGGTGCCGAGCGCCGGCAAGGCGGGCGCCGATGCCCGGGGCGTGATGTCGCTGAACTGTGGGTCGATGAGCCGTTCGGCCAAGGGGATGGAAATGTCACCCACCATGACCAGCACCATATTGTCCGGCCGGTACCAGGCATCATAAAAGCTTTTCAGAAGCGCCTTGTCCGCATTTTCTATTATCTCCGCCTTGCCGATGGGCAGCCGTTTAGATGCTAGAAGGTCCGGAAGTTCAAATTGTAGTGAGGCTTTAAAAGTTCTGTAGGCGGCCGAATCCCGGGATCGCATTTCTGCAAGAATGACCCCGCTTTCCCGCTTGACTTCCTCTTCCAGCAACAGCGCGCCCATGGCATAATCGCGCATTACCAACAGCCCTTTTTTCAGGTTTTCCTCATCTCCTGCCGGCAGAATGATGTCGTAAACGGTTTCGTCGACCCGTTGAACAGCATATGCTCAAGGAAATGGGCGAGTCCCTGCTGTGCTTCCGTTTCATTCAAACTGCCGGCACGGATGTAAAGGTGAACGCTGACCCGGTCTTCCGGGCGTTTGTTTCCCATAAGGATATATCGAAACCCGTTGGCAAGCCGCCCGAATGTGATGGCTGGATCCGGTGCCAGGTCACTTTTTTCGTGTGGCCATGGAGGGTAAAGTTGTTTTCCACTTTCCGGTTGCCCGGCAACGGCATGTGGCGGAGACAGGATTGATGCAGATGGGGCTGTGTTCAGAGAAAAGCCAACCCAGCCCATGAGTATCACTGCCACTGCCATGGTTGCGACGCTTCGCAACGCTCGTTCCTTTTTTATTCCAATTGCGCGGAGGTGGGTCATTGGCATTCCTTTTTTTATCGTCGCTTCAATTTTACCGAGCTTGTTTCACTGACAGCATTCAGATAGTAATACAGTGCTGGAGAAAGGCAATGCATGGGACGATGGCCATGGAAGAGAAAAGCCTTCTGGCCCCATTTTTCAGATGGCGCAGCCGGAAGGCTTTTTATAGAGCGAGATATATGATTGTATCGTTCGAACCGTGCTGGCGGGATAACTATTTTTTCTTTTTAACGTAAACACCCCGGGATAGGGTTTCGATGATTCCTTTTTTGGTCAGCTTATACAGGGCATTGCTTACCTGACGGGCCTGAAGTTCGGTTCTTTTTTTCAGCCGTTCTACCGTGATCCCGTTGCGGCTTTTGCTGATCATCCCAAAGATGTTGTCGAGCATGGTTTGCCCCCCTGCGGCAGTGGGCACTTTAGCCTCTGCTGCGGCCGGCGCTGATTTTTTAGCCACCTTTTTTTTCGGTGCCGTCTTGGCTTTTTTAGCCGCTGCTTTGGCCTTCTTTGCCGGTACTTTTACTTTTTTTGCTGCTTTAGCCTTTTTTTTCGGTGCCGCCTTTACATTTTCTTTTTCAATGGCCTCGACCATTTTCTCCACCTGTTTTACAAGAGAAGATAGTGCGGTGGAAATTGCCAACAGTTCCTTTTGAACATCTTTCATCAGTTCAAGCCTCCTTGTTAGAGCGGTTTTTGCTAAAAATTTAGCTATTTATTTTGAGGCCTAATATATTTCTCTTTTATTGTCAACCCCTGTTTTACCATGTCCTGGGCAATCCTTAGTCCGGGGGCAAAGAAGAGGATAACCATTCGGTAGGTTTCCAGGAAGCATTTATTCCGTCAGCAGTAAAAAGGGCAACCCGGCCCTAATGATTTGGCAAGGGGATAGGAATAGGGATTGCCGGCGGGGCCACGTTTGAGGTCCGGTACCCGTTCAAGACAATGGGGACCAATGAATAAACGCCATTAGGCAAGAGCTGGATGGTCTATCTGTCACTGCTCTCTGATAAACGCCCACCAGATATAGAAGAAGAAGAAAAGCCAAGCCGCGATGGCTGTTGCATACGCTTTCCAGTCCGTTTTGCGTGAGGCCATGCCGTGTTTGTTGATCTTTCCGACGGGCAGTTCGCACGACGGGCAGACGTTCACGTTCAGGGGCATGTACTCCATGCATTCCGGATGCCGGAGATAACCTTATTTTATGGGTGACCTGCTATTCCAGATACTCTTTTTCGATGGCGATCCGGCTGTCGGTTTTACGTGCTTCGATCCACTCCTGGATCACGATTCTTTGTTTCTGTCGAAGGAGCATGTTCTTGATGCCGTCTTTTTCAGTTTCAAAACCATCGGCTGCAGGTGTTTTTCTCTCTGTCAACCGGAGCAGGTAAAAACCGGCGCTTCCCTTTACCGGCTGGGAACTCGTGCTACCGGCTGAAGAGATCTGAAAGGCCGCTTCAGTGACTTTCGGGTCGGATCCGATATCTGGTATCGCTCCGTTGCGCGTGAACAGGCCGGTTTGCTTCACCGTTACGCTACGGCCGCCAGCGCTTTCTTCGAATGCTTTTCCCGCACGCAGATCCTCCGCCATTGCCTCGGCTTCCTCCCCGGCCTTGTCGGTCTGCATTTTCTTGGTCAGATCCGCCTCCACCCTCGTTTTGACTGCTTCCAGTTGAGGAACGGCAGCATTGATGGTCTCCGTCAGCTGGATGAGGTAGTACCGGCCGCCGATATCCTGAATGTCGCTGATTTCATCTGTCTTGAGGGTAAATGCGGAGTTGGCGAATGCTCCTTTGTCTCTGCCCAGTGCGTCCGGCCCCCGGCGGCTGAACGAACCGGTTTCCATCACGGCAAGGTCGAATGTCTTCGCATTGTTGACCAGGTCATCCTTTTCAAAACACCCTTCGTAGAACTGCTCGGCCTTGTCGTAGGCCAGGTTTCGTGTTTTTCTATCGGTAAGGGCGTTGATAACCTGATCCTTGCCTTGATCAAGGGTTTTCGTTGACGCTTCTTCCACGGCTTCCAACTTGATGACATGCCACCCGAACTGGGTTTTTACCGGTTCGCTGATTTCACCGGCGGTCATGGAAAACGCCTTGTCGGCAAAGGGCTTGACCATCTGCGATTGCTGGAACTTGCCCAGATAGCCGCCCCGGTCTTTGGTGGGGCCTTCCGAATAGATTTTGGCCAGTTCGGCAAAGTCCTGGCCGGATTTTGCCATCTTTGCGATCTCTTCCGCCCTGCTTCTGGCCGCCAGGTCGGCTTCTTCGTCTGCGTCCGGATCCAGTTTGATCAGAATATGCCGTGCTTCAACGGTTTTCTCGGTTTTAAATTCGGAGATGTTGGAATCATAGTAGTCCGTGATTTCGTCTTCATCGACCGTAACCTTGCCTTTATAGGCATCCGGATCGAATGCCACGTATCTGGCCTTGACCATGGGGTCGGTTTTATAGTTTTCTTTCTGGGTGTCAAAGTAGGCGGCAACTTCTTCCGTCGAGGGCTTGATATCACTGTAGCGGGACGGCTCGAACAGGACGTAGTCGATATTCACAGATGCATTTTGCCAGTCATACCATTGGCGTGCTTCCGCTTCGGACACTTTTGCGGCGCCCATGATAATCCGGGTGAGTTTTCCACCCAGCAAGACGTTTTTCTGTTCCGCTTCAAACTCTTCCGGGGTGAGGTGGACCTGTGCAAGAATGCTGCGATAGCGGCGATTGTCAAACGATCCGTTGCTCTGAAAGACCGCGGTTTTCATGATCGATTCGGCAACTTCAGCGTCCGAAATCCGCAGGTCCAGTTTTTTTGCCTCCTGCAGGAGAATGGTGCGGTCGATCAGCTGATCCAGTGCTTGTTTTTTAACCTGGAGCATTTCAATCATGCCGTCATTGAGGCTGGTACCGAACCGCTGGCGATACTGATCGATCAGATTGTTGTAAGCGCGTCGGTATTCGGAAACGGTGATGATTTCATCGTTGACGGTGGCGACTTTGGATGCCTCCCGGGAGCGGAAACTGCCCACGCCCCAGAATACGAACACGATTACGATAGCGAACAGAATCACTTTGATCATCCAACTGCCAGCATGTTTCCGCATCACGTTGAGCATTCACGACCTCTTCTTCTGACCTGAATAATTTTGCCGGGATCCTTGCCGAACCCTGCTTTTGATGTTGTTTTAACTTTCTCAGCCTTCCCCCGGAACCGATGAAAAGACGCTGCCCATGACAGACAGCGTCTCCGGTTCCGTTACCATTGGTCTGGGACATCAAAATATCCCATCTTTTCAAACGATTGACATTAAGTGTTGACGCGCATTTTGTCAACAGTTTACCGTTTCATTGTGCCGGTTTACCATATCGGTGGCAGCATATGCGGCGGCTTGTCGTGTCTGGTCAACCTATCGACGGCAAACTGGGAAATGGCAATTGGAACGAAAAATTGCGTTGACATGGAAAACAGATTTTGTTAGGTTGCGTTTTCGTTTTTGGGGCTGTAGCTCAGCTGGGAGAGCGCATGACTGGCAGTCATGAGGCCAGGGGTTCGAGCCCCCTCAGCTCCACCATGATTCTCACCTGCATACCGGGTTTGAGCGGGATATAGTCACCGGCAGCGGTGACAATGCCGATTTCGTGGTGGCCGCAGCAGCCGCAGGGCCGTGCGGTCACGACACCCTCGATCTTCTCGACTCGGGTGGAGGTGTTTTTCATCGCAGGGCATGGGTCATGATATTGACTGTGTCCATATAGATGGCGGGGTCATGGCTGGCCCGGGGCCCGGCCACGTTCAGGGTTTCGATCCGGTTCATCTCAATCCAGGAGGCGATGAGCGAGCCCGCATTCGATAGCCGCTGGCCAAGGGACAGGTCGATGTTCAGCAGCTGCTTGCCGTGCTTCAATGCCATCTTCCGGGTATAGTCGGTGCCGCCTGTGGGGCTGCCGCGGGAGATGAGCAGGGTGCCATCCGAATCCAGCACATTTTTTTCCGTGCGCGCTTCATATTCGTCCGTGGGCATTTCCTGCAGCTGATAGTGGGGGGGGAGGGTGCCGTCTTCGGCCAGGCGTCCTTTGGGAATCCACCCGCCGTGGGCTATTCCCAGTCGCATGGCAATGTCCAGTGCCGCCCGGTCTACGCCGGTCTGTCCGCCGGAGATAATCTTTTTCAGCATGGTCACGATATCCTTTTCCGTTTTCGGTTATGCATACATGGCCCGGCTCAAAGCCGCTTTGATTTCCTCCATGGTGGCCGGTTTGTTGATGGTTCCGTCGAACCCGGCCCGCTCCAGTCGCTCGGGACTGTAGAGGTGCGCATGGCCGGAAAAGGCGTAAACGCTGACGGCCGGCCGAACCCGCTTTATCTGCTCGCAGAGCTCCGTTCCATCGATTTCGGGCATGATGAGATCAATGATAACCAGGCTGAATGCCTGCTTCTCCACCATTTCCAGGGCCTGCTGCGGGTTGTCGGTGGTCTTTGCATCAAACCCGATCCGCCCGAGGATCTCCTTCATCATGTCCAGTTGATCGGACTCGTTGTCTACCACCAGGATGATTCCTTTTTCGGCCATATCACGTCCTCTTAAGTGTTACCAGCGTTGCTCCCCAGCCTCCGGCATCGGCCGGTGCGTCTTCAAACACATGAACGCGCAGATCCTTTTCCAGCAGTGACCGCACCCGGGCACGCATCACCCCGCTGCCTTTGCCGTGAATGATTCGCAGGTCATGGATATTGGATTCCAGGCAGGCATCGATATAGTCTTGCATCAGCCCCTTGAGTTCGCCGGGGGCGAAGGTGTGAAGGTCAAGGACACCGTCGATGGGAACGACTACCGGATCCATGATGAACTCACAGTTGTCCTTAAATGAATGCGTCGGGGTTGCTGCTACGATTAGCGGTTTGCCATAAGCATAACCCAAACTGGGGCGGGGGGCAAGCCACGAGAAAGACAAGACAATCGAAATCGATGAAAACCGGTGGGCTTCGTAAGGGTCGCGGAAATAAATAAATCCACAAAGATTGCGCCGGATTTTGGTTTGCCGGTTTTATTTAAAATCAGGCAAGGCGCGCCAAAGGGAGTGTATTTGTTATACGTGACTTTTGGCGCAACGCTGAAGACGGGCCAAAAGACAAGCAAGACTGTGGATTTATTTATTTCCGAGGCCCTAAGGGCCGGCGATTCAGCCGCTGGCAAATCGCCGGCTCCTTTGCAATCGAACATCAATAGGCGCCCAGGACCTTGAGATAATCGGTTTTCTTTCGAATGGCTTCTAAAATGGGCGCGAAGGATGCAGTGGTGACATCCGTTTCCACATCCGCGTAGAACATGTACTCCCAAGGTTTTCCATGAATGGGGCGGGATTCCAGCTTCACCAGGTTGATTTGGTTTTCGGTGAAGATCTTCAAGATTTCGAACAAGGCGCCGGGCTGGTTGCCGGTGGAGTAGACCAGAGATGATCTCTTCCGGTTGCCGTTGCTTCGGGGCTGGGCGGCAATCACAACAAATCGGGTGTAATTTCGCGGGTTGGTTTCGATGCCCGTCTCAATGACAGCCATACCGAACAGCTGAGCGGCTTCACGGCTGCCGATGGCGGCGACGTCATTGTTCTCCATTTGCGAGATGGCCTTGACGGCACTTCCAGTGGCATTGACAGTCACCCGCTGCCAGCCTTCATGCTGATCGAGAAACCGGCGGCATTGGTCGATGGCCTGGGAGGGCGCAATCACGGTTTTCAATTCGTCCATGGTTGCGCCCGGCTTTCCAATGAGGTGGTGGACAATGCGAAGGGTCAGATCCCCCGTGATGGAAAGATCGTATTCCAGCAGCAGGTCGTAATTTTCGTGAATACTGCCGGTGAGGGAGTTCTCCAAAGGGATGACGCCGTACTGGGTGTCGCCGGCTTTCACCGCTTCGAAGATGGCGCGATAGGATGGCTTGGGCGCCACCGGCATATCGTCGCCGAAATATTGAATGCAGGCATTGTGGCTGAAGGTGCCAATTTCGCCCATGATGGCGGTTTTGATGGCCTTGCCTTGGGTCGCCGTTTGCATAGACTCTTCCGCTGCTTTGTCCAGGTAGCTGAAGTCCAGCTGTTTACCGACCACTGGGGCGATTACATAGATATCCCGGGTCAGTTGGCCGAACTGCTCTGGGTACAGGCTCTGGGGGCCGTCGGACAGGGCGTTGTCCGGATCGTGGTGGACTTCCACCATCAGGGCGTCGGCTCCGGCGGCAACGGCAGCCCGGGCCATGGGGCTGACCTTTTCACGGATGCCGGTGGCATGGCTGGGATCGATGACCACGGGCAGGTGGGTGAGTTGTTTGAGGACGGGAATGGCGGAGAGGTCCAGGGTGTTGCGGGTGTAGGGCTCGAAGGTTCGGATGCCGCGTTCGCACAGGATCACCTTGTCGTTACCTTCGGAGAGGATATACTCGGCGCTCATGAGCCACTCCTTGATGGTGGACGCCAGGCCGCGTTTCAGGACCACCGGCTTCCCCAGGCGCCCTACACACTTGAGAAGTTCGAAATTCTGCATGTTTCGGGCGCCCACCTGCACCGCATCCACATATTTGGCCATCATATCTGCCTGAGAAGGTGAGGTCATTTCCGTGACGACAGGCATGCCCGTCTCCTCGCGCACCTGGGCTAAAATTTTAAGGCCTTCTTCTTCCATGCCCTGGAAGGAGTAGGGTGAGGTTCGGGGCTTGAAGGCACCGCCCCGGTACATCACCGCGCCATAGCGGCGGACCGCGCGGGCAATGGTCAGGGCCTGGTCACGGCTTTCAATGGCGCAGGGGCCGGCGATCACCACGATGCGCTGGCCGCCCACGGCCACGTTGCCAACCTGGACTACTGTGTCTTCGGGATGCCACTGACGGCTCACCAGCTTAAACGGTGTGGGGATGGGCACCGCCTTTTCCACACCGGGCAGCGCCTCGAGCATGGCCGTGTCCAGGCCGCTTTTGCCCAAAGCGCCGATGACGTTGTGCCCGGCCTCGTTCATTTCTCTCACCACACACCCCTGGTTGAACAGCACACCGCGAATGTGGGCCCGCTGGTCCTTGGTGATGTCGTTGTTCAGTACGGTTGGCCTCCGGGGCTTGAAACCAAAAACCCCGGATGGACCGTTTGAAGTCCATCCGGGGCGGTAACTGACGTCAGTTAAAGTGCCGGACAGACGCTCCTAAAGCTAAAAAAGAAGCATCCAAAAAAAAGCCGGCTTGTGTTGTTGAGATCGTAAGGTTTCATCATTGTTTCCTGTTTGCTTGTCCACCTGATACGACAGTCGATATTGGTTTGTCAATGGCAGATTTGCCGGTTTGGCTTTTCCATCTGATTTGACTGTGGTAAGAGAAACGACACAAATTGGGACGCATTGCCCGTGTCCAAGACCGATTTTTCCCATAAAGACGTTCTACGGTGGCGAAGATATGAAAAAGTTGTTGGTTAGAGGCGCCTCTAGCTCCTCCCAAATTATGGTGGGGGAGTCGATTGACAATCTGGAACAGTATATTGATGTGCGCCATACGGTGATTATTACCGACAGCACGGTCAGCAGGCTTTACCAGCAACAGTTCCCCGTAGGCCCGGTCATTTCCATCGGTTTAGGGGAGAAGATCAAAACCCTGGAAACGGTGACGACCATTTTCAGACAGCTGGTGGACCTGGAGGCGGACCGGTCCACCTTTATTCTGGGCGTCGGTGGCGGTATCGTCTGCGATATCGCCGGATTTGTGGCCTCTACCTACATGCGGGGGACACGCTTTGGTTTTGTCTCCACGACATTGCTGTCCCAGGTGGATGCCAGCGTGGGGGGCAAAAATGGCGTGAACTTCGGCGGGTATAAGAATATGGTGGGGGTCTTTAATCAGCCCGAATTTGTGATCTGCGATATGGCGCTGCTCAACACCCTGCCGATCCGGGAGATTTTATGCGGCTTTGCGGAGATTATCAAGCACGGGGCCATCGCCGATGGTTCCATGCTGGACTTTCTTGAAATCCACCGGGATGCCGCCCTGGATCTGGATGCAGCGATTATCGCGCATCTGGTTTACCGCTCGGTGGAGATCAAGGCCGGCGTGGTCACCCGGGACGAACGGGAACATGGGGAACGGCGCAAGCTGAACTTCGGCCATACCTTCGGCCATGCCCTTGAAAAGCTTACGGGCATCCCCCACGGCGAAGCCGTGGGTATCGGCATGGTGCTGGCCGCCAATTTGTCTGTTGAAAAAGGGTTGCTGGCCCGAAACGACGCCAGTCGTCTTGAGAAGATCATCCACAGCTATGGACTACCGGTCCGGCCCCCCGTGGATGTTTCGTCTATGCTGGCGGCCATGAGAAAAGACAAAAAGCGGGAAGGAGACCGGATCCATTTTGTTTTTTTGGATGCCCTGGGCAGTGCCTGCGTAAAAGAGATCGAATTTGAAGAACTCTATCGCCTGGCCAAAGCGGCCGGGTCGGTTAGGTGACCACATTCCATGCGTTTTCTTTTCCTGGAGTCTTTTTACGGTGGTTCCCACCGGGATTTTGCCCAGGGGCTGGCGGCTCACTCCCGCCATGACATCCATATGATGACGCTTCCCGCAAGGTTTTGGAAATGGCGCATGCGGGGTGCCGCCCTTCACTTTGCTCGCACTATCGACGACCCGTCCTCCTTTGACGGGATCATTACCACCGGCTTGATGAGCCTGTCCGATTTTACCGCGCTGTGTGGCGGCCGTCGTCCGCCGACGCTGGTCTATTTCCATGAGAACCAGCTGACCTATCCCCTGACGCCGGGGGAGCGGATGGATCTCCAGTTCGGCTTCACCGATATCACCACGGCCCTTTGCGCGGACCGGATTCTGTTCAACTCACAATTTCATTTCGATCAATTTTTCACCACCCTCCCCGGTTTCATCGACCGAATGCCGGAGTTCAAGCCCCGGTGGGCCGTCGAAGCCATCCGGAATAAAGCCGGTGTTCTCCACCCAGGTTGCCATTTTGAAGCAGCCCATCTGGAACCAGCGTCTTTGCCTCAGGGGCCACCGCTGATTATCTGGAACCACCGCTGGGAGTTTGACAAGAATCCGGAAGCATTCTTTGACGCCCTTGATCAGGTGGACCGAATGGGAATCGATTTCAGACTATCCCTCCTGGGTGAGAACTATCAGGTGGCCCCAAAGGCGTTCTTAAAGGCCAAATCCCGTTTTGGCGAAAAGATGGCTCATTACGGCTATGCAAAATCAAGGGACGATTATGTGGATTGGCTCAGGAAGGGGTTTGTCGCAGTGAGTACGGCCAACCAGGAGAACTTCGGGATCGCCATGGTTGAAGCCATGCGGCATGGTTGCCTGCCGCTGCTGCCCCATCGGCTTGCTTACCCGGAAATCCTTCCCAAAGAGTTTCATGCGGATTTTCTTTATCGTAGCCAAGATGATCTGGTGCACAAACTGGCAGGGATGTTGCGCCACCCGGATCGTTTTTCCGGACACCGGCCGGTGCTGTCGGACATGATGGCTCGCCATGCTTGGTCGGCGGTTATCGACCGGTACGACCAGGAATTGGAATTGCTGGCTTCCAACCTCAGTCAACAAGGAGAAATCGATGTCGAACCAGAAGGAGAGTTACAAGGAAAAAATCGATCGGGCCACGGCTGTATTTCAGACCAACTTGGGAACCTTCGAGGCCGAACTGTACGCCAAGGAGTGCCCGGAAACCGTGTGGAGCTTTATCAACCTGGTTGAAGGCCGGCAGGAGACCCCGAGAGGCGGCAACTATTATGACGGCCTCGGTTTTCACCGGGTCATCGAGGGCTTTGTCATCCAGGGGGGCTGCCCCTTCGGCAATGGCACCGGCGGCCCGGGCTATCAGTTCCAGGATGAATTCCATCCCGATCTCAGACACGATGGCCCGGGGATGCTCTCCATGGCCAACGCCGGTCCTGGGACCAACGGCAGCCAGTTTTTCGTGACGCTGGCGCCCACCCCTCATTTGGATGACCGCCACTCGGTATTCGGCAAAGTCACCGAAGGGCTCGACGTGGTGATGAAGATCGGTTCCGTGGCCACCGGTTCCATGGACAAGCCCAAAGAACCGGTGACCATGGAGAAGGTGACCATTCGACGATAATGCCGGTGGCGCTGGCCTAACGGACGCATCACCAGGGCAATCAACCGCTCGCCCAGTCTTTTTAGCGGAGCAATCCAAGAAAGATGAATTCATAAAAAGAGGCCATGTATGCTTGAATTAAAAGCCGTCAACTTGAAACGTGCGAAGGTGGACACCCTGGTGGTGCCCGTTTGTGAAGATCGTGAGATTCACACCGACAAGACCTCGAAGTCACTAAATGATGCTGCAAAAGCACTGGCGGAGTTCAAGGGTAAAAAGGGTGACGTCATCACCTTATTCCAACCCGCTGAAACCCGTATCACCCGGGTCGTCTTTTTCGGGCTTGGAAATGCCGAAACCTTAACCGGCGAATCCTTCAGGGCCTTTGCCGGAAACGCGGTGAAGTTCTGCATCAATGCCGGTCTGTCCACCATGACCATTGCCACGCCATCCTCCGCCGAGTTGAAAATCGATGCCGAAACCCTTTTCAGCACACTCATGGAAGGGGCCTGCCTGGGCAATCACATCTTCGACCGGTACAAGAAGGACAAAGAGAAGGCACCGGTCAAAACAGTGGTTCTCATGGCCACCGCTGCCCAGAAGAAGGCCTATTCCGGCCTGGCCAAATCCGTGGCGGCCGTTTGCGGCGCCAGCGTCATGGCCAGGGAGTGGGTGACGACGCCATCCAACGACAAGCGGCCTGAAGTCTTCGCCGAAATGATCCGGAAGGCCGCCAGGTCAGCGGGGCTGAAGGTCAGGATCATGGACGACAGGTGGCTGGAAAAGCAGCAATTCGGCGCCATGCTGGCGGTAGGTCAGGGCAGCAGCGCCAAACCTCGCCTCGTTACCGTGGAGTACGCACCCCAGGGGGCTAATAAGACGGTTGTCCTCGTTGGCAAGGGGGTTACCTTCGATTCGGGCGGCATCAACCTGAAGCCTTCCGGCAGCATCGAAACCATGAAGATGGACATGTCCGGCGCTGCCGCCGTGGCCGGCACCATGCTGGCCGTGGCCCGGATCAAACCGGGCGCCAAGGTGGTGGGCGTCATGCCCCTGGTGGAGAACATGCCCTCGGGAGCGGCCATTCGGCCAGGGGATATCATTCGATCCTACGAAGGGAAAACCATCGAGATCGGCAACACCGATGCAGAAGGGCGGCTGATCCTCATTGATGCCATGGCCTGGGCCATCAAGCAGTACAAGCCGGACACCATGATCGACCTGGCCACCCTTACCGGTGCGTGTGTCGTGGCGCTGGGTGAGAAGATCGCCGGCGTATTCTCCAAAGACCCGGAACTGGCCGATGCCATCGTGGCTTCCGGGGAAAAGACCCACGAGCGCTGCTGGCAACTACCCTTGCCCGAAGACTACAAGGAACTTCTCAAAAACGAGTTTGCCGACCTGAACAACGTGAGCAGCGGCCGCTGGGGCGGTGCCATCACGGCGGCGTTGTTCCTGTCCGAATTCGTCGGCGACACGTGCTGGGCACACATCGATATTGCCGGGCCGGCCTGGGCCAAGAAGGCGTCGGATTACTGCGAGGCCGGCGGCACCGGGTTCGGTGTGCGGCTGTTGTGCGACTTGATCGGGAAACTCTGAGGACGGAGGACGGATGTCTGATGACGGAGGTCGGAGGTCAGAAGTCAGAGGGCAGAAGTCGGAGGTCAGAAGAGTGAAGTCTTTAGAAGGAATTCAGGATGCTGGAATTGAGAGATTGAGGAATTGAAGGGGCGGCTATCAGCCGCGGGCGAATTGACTGATGAATGGAAACGGCCGGGTTGGTTCCCGGCCGTTGTATTTTAAGGCCCCGGAAAAACCATACTAACTCTGAAAAAAAATGGTGAGCGGGACAGATGCGAATCCCCTTTTCTGCTGGAGGTCTGCGGTAACCGCTTTTTCGATGTAGCGGTGAATGTATCCTTGCATTTTGTACTCCATCTTAAATTACACGCGTGTATTTTAGGATGGATGTAAATATGCTCGGTTTTTAAGGGTCTGTCAATCTGAAAGTACAGATCTGAATTTACCTTTCGTGCCGATTGACCACAACATGTAGAGTTCTAATTCATACGGATTTGGTTCCAGACAGTGGCAAGAAATCTGTCGCCAGAACTCATTTTCTTGAGATACTACATATTGTGCCTGATCACCGGATTAATTATTGTGAAATTTTGACATATTTATGTATAATGCAAGAAGTTAAAACCTGAATCTGCCCTGAGTTAAAGCCCGCTGATTAAAAGTTGCCAACAACTTAAATATTCTATTTGACTCTCTTATCCCCCTTCCGGACGGAACCAGCTATAACGCTTATCTCATTGAAGGAAGTGAGAAGACTGTTTTGTTAGACACGGTTGATCCCTCCATGGCCAATGAACTCTTGGCACAGCTTGAGGGCATCTCCAAGATCGATTACATCGTCTCGCAGCATGCGGAACAGGATCACTCCGGAACAATTCCGCAGGTTCTTGAAAAATACCCTAACGCAAAGATCATATCAACCCCCAAAGCAAAGGGGATGCTTATCGATCTTCTGCAAATACCCGAGGAATTTTTCATAACTGTCAAGGATGGTGAGACCCTGTCTCTCGGGGATAGGACCTTGAAGTTTATTCATGCTCCATGGGTTCACTGGCCTGAGACCATGGTAACCTATCTGGAAGAAGACAGGATCCTATTTAGTTGTGATTTTTTCGGTTCCCATATCGCAACAACCGATCTTTTCGTCACGGATGAAGGGCGCGTCTATGAGGCGGCAAAGCGCTACTTTGCAGAGATCATGATGCCCTTCAGAAACGTGATCAAAAAGAATCTGGAGAAACTTGAGTCTTATGATATAGAAATGATAGCTCCTGGTCATGGCCAAATATTTCCTAATCCGGCGTTTATTTTGGATGCCTATCGTGACTGGATTCTCGGCTCTCCCCGAAACACGGTTGTTTTGCCTTACGTATCCATGCATGCAAGCACAAAGCGGATGGTCGAGCATTTTGTTGCGGCCCTTGTGGAGAAAGGTGTCAGGGTCGAACAGTTTAACCTAACCGTAACCGATATAGGGAAACTGGCCATGGCCCTTGTTGACGCGGCGACAATCGTTGTCGGTACGCCCACAATCCTGGCAGGCCCTCATCCTTATGCGGCCTACGCCGCGGTTTTGGCAAACGCCCTGCGACCTAAAACAAAATTCCTTTCCATCATCGGCTCCTATGGGTGGGGTGGGAAGACTGTGGAAACGTTGGCTGGAATGATTCCCAATCTTAAGGTGGAGGTCATAGACCCCGTTCTTTGCAAAGGGATGCCTTCAGAGGATGCTTTTAAGGCATTGGATGAACTGGCTGCCACCATTGCGGAAAAACACAAGGAGCACGATTTTACTTAATGCGAATTTTGAAGCCCGCTCAAGATTTTATTCAGAGGCCGTTTACAATGGCAGATTTATCAGAAAAGCTGAAGAAAACATTAGGAGTCGAACAATAAAGCTCAAGCCAGTGCTTCTCAGTTTTCGAGGTGACCGCAACATGTTGGGGGTAGCCGAAATAAGTTATTGGAACTCATTCGCGACAGGTATCTGCTATTAAAACGTAACACTTAAAAAAAAGGCCGACTACAATATCTGGTAGTCGGCTTTTCACGTTGAAGTCCATCTTAACTGCAGATACGATCGATCTACATTAAAGATATTCTAGTCACTGTATTGTTTATGATAACTACTTCACTAAACGAGGACGTGATGCTACGAAAGGCATGGATCGAAATTCTTCGGTAATGTACTGAGCCAGGTAGGTTTGGGCTGTGCTCGCAGGGTTGTCGGATTGATGCAAGCTCACTACGGCCGAGGGCAGGCTGTTCAACACGCCATCAGGTAAAATGCGGAAGCCGGAAAGCGGGATGCTGGCTCCCACAGGTGCGACGGCAAACCCCGCTTTCACAGCCGCTAGCACGCCGGCAATGCTGGGACTTGAATAAGCCACCCGATAGGAAATGCCCTGTTCGGCCAGGGCTTGCATTGCCCATTTTCGGAACATGCAACCCTGGTGGAATACGGCCAGTTAATAACGAGAGAAAACTAACTTAAGGAGGACATTATGCTGGAGAATCAGATTGAATTGAAGGAGCAGATTCACGGGCAATAGAATCGGTACAAGGTGTTGATGCCCCAAATTGCGAAAGCCTATGAGGACTTACCCAGCCAGGCTTACGCAGACGGGGTCATCGACGGCAAGACCAAAAGGCTGATGGCCATGACGGCGGCCACGATCCATGGTTGCCGTGCCTGCATTCTCTACCAGGCTGATGAAGCGCTTAAGCTCGGCGCCTCGCCAGAGAAGATGCTGGAATGCATCGGTGTCGCCGTGAGTCTGGGGGGCACCATGTCGGAAGGTCAGGCCACGCGGCTGATCGGCTTTCTGGAAGAAAGAGGCATTATTTAGGTAAAATTCAGGCTGTCCCGGAAAATTTGTCCGGGGCAGCTTTGAATTCCGAGTTCGGTTTAGATTATTATAATCGATCGCAGCTGGAAGCTGCGTCAACAATTCCACAATACCGGAATTCCCAATTACTGCCTTGCTTCCTCGGACTTCGGTCCTCCGTCCTCTGACTTCTGGCTTCAGATTCGGCGTGCCACCATCTCTTCGGCCAGCTTTTCCGCCGAACGGCCGAACAAGTCGTCCACGGCCACATCGTCCAGGTAGTCGTCGGCCCAGGGAACACTGTTCTCCTGGACGATGTTTTTGATGTGCTCGCATTTCCCGCCCAGCGCCTTGATTTTCTTCTCCAGCGGTATGGCTTCCTTAAACGCGATGTTCAGCAGCAGCAGATAGCGGATGCGGCTGCCGTCCGTGGGATCATCGGATGTGGCCGGAATCACAACGATGCTGCGCCCGTCTTTTCTCCCCTTGCCGATATAGATGTTACCCTGGCGCACGATGATGCGTTTGGTGCCTTTCAGGACAGGGTCTGTCTCCACACGCGAGGACAACTGGGCCAGGATGCCCGTTTTTTTCAGGATGGCAATGGTGGTCTGATCCGTGGGATCGCCCAGCAGGCCCAGGCCATCGATGCGGTATAGAATGCTGCCCGCGACGTGATCGATAACACCCTGGATGTTTTTCATGACGATGACGTTGCGGTTGACCACTTGAGCGATGTCCAGATCGTGGTCGCCCAGGGTGTCGAAGAGGATGCCCTCAACCCGTTCGCTGATTCGGCTGGTTCCCACGGTGACGGTTTTGGCTTGGTGTTTGATGGCGTCCACCGGGCGGGACATGAGGTTGATGGATTCTCCCAGCACGCGGAACAGGGCGTTGAGCACATTTTTGGCCGTGCCCTTGAGGCCGAAATCCATCTCGAAATCGGTCAACGGCAGCCGGCCCGAAAGATATTTGAACAGCAGGGTGAGATCCGACGCATGGGTGATGGCCGTGGGGAACCGGTTAGCCTTGCGTTTGTTTCGAAAGGCCTGATAGAAGCCGGCAATTTTCTCTCTGAAGGACTTTTCCAGAATTACCTCGTAGACATCCAGGCCCTGTTCGGCAAGGTCGTCCAGGGTATTGCGGATGGATTCACGGACGTCGTGGAGGAATCGGGAGCCTTCATGTATGGCCAGGGCGGCGTGGTAGCCCCAGATGTGACCCACCAGCGTGTTGAGAATGGGCGCAAACTGGGGGCTCACCTGGGGAACGTGAAAGACGTCTTCGGCATAGGGCCCGAAGCGCTCCTCACCCTCGTCGGTGATGACCACTGGGGCGGCCTTGTGTGCTTTGAAGATGGCGGTGTCCTTGATGATGTCCCCGATGACGGTGCCCTTGGACCCGGCGGCGCAAACGATGATCAGCGGCTCGGAGGAGAGGTCGATGTGCTTCTTGTCCTCCACAAAATCCGAGGAGATGGTTTTGTAGCACAGTTCGCTGAGCTTGATGCGGATCTCGTCAGCCGAGGACTTGTTGGGACCGCTGCCCACGGCGGCCCAGTAAGTCTTGGTGGCCGCCAGACGCCGGGCCGAAGCCTGGATTTGCTCTCCCATGGCCAGAACGGTGCGCATGTGATCGGGGATCCGGAGCAGCTCCGCGATCTGGTCCGAGAGGAATTCGGTGGACCGTCGACCCTTAATACTCGCCACTTTCAGGCTCAGCAGGGCCCCGGCGACGATCTGTGAGTAAAAGGCCTTGGTGGAGGCCACGCTCATTTCGATATCCCTGCCGCTGGAGGTATACAATACGCCGTCCACCTTGAAGGTGATGTCCGAGTCCCGCCGGTTCACGATTGCCAGGGTGTGGGCGCCACGGGCCTTGACCATGTCCACGGTGCGGTTGGTGTCGGTGGTGGTTCCCGACTGGCTGATGGCAACGACCAGGGTGTCGGCCATGCTGGCGTCGTCGTCCCCTTCGTTCAATTCGAATCCGCTGAGTTCCGAGGCCTTGAGGGCGCGAAGCTGAATGGCGGGATCGGCCAGATAGGATTTCAGGATGTCGGCACAGGCCTGGGCGGCCACACCCGCAGTGCCCTGTCCCACGAAAAAGACGCGCCGAATTCGATCTTCGGTGAAGGCTGCCTCCAGCGAGCGGGGAAAGAGCCGTTCGTCAAGATGGATGACATAATGCTGGCCGTCGCCGTTGTCGACAATCTTCCAGCGATTGAGCAGGGTACGTTCCACCGACAGGGGTGCTTCGGAAATCTCCTTTAAAAAATAGTGGGGAAAGTCCTGGCGATCGATATCCCTTGAGGTGATCTCCGTGTGTTTGACGTCTTCGTCGGTGAGTTGGATGGGGGTGCCGTCGTAGTACATGGCGGTAACACCGGCAAGTCCCCCAGAGGAGCGCTGATCCAGAATGAAGATCTGGCCCTGTGTTTTTCCGATCTTCCCGTCCACCACCTTTTCGCCGTTCATCTTCAAGAAATGGTGTGTCTCTTCGATGAACCCGTACACCTCGGAAGCCGGCATGTAGTGATCTTCGGCCAGTCCCACGAAGACGGCCTGGCCGCTGCCCTTTTGGGCCAGGAAGAACTTTCCCGGGGCCAGGTCGGTATGCATGGCGATGGCGTGGGAACCCTTAAAATTGCTCACCGCCAGCCGGAAGGCCTCGGCCACGTCGACGCCGGTTCCCAGGTAGTGCTCGATCTGCAGCGGGATGATCTTGGTGTCTGTGGTGATCGACTCGGGAATGGTGCACCCGGACGCTTCCATTGCCGCTTTGAGTTCCAGGTAGTTGTCGATGTCGCCGTTGAGGCAGGCGTGGATGATGGGGCGGTCCTTCAAGGTGGCGCCGGTCACGGTATTGTCTACCGGATGGCAGTTGGGTTCGGTGATGGCGCCCACCGATGCCCACCGCGTGTGGGACGATACCGTGTGAAAGGTGTGGGGCACAGCGGCGATTTGCTGCAGGATCTTGTCCTGTTGGATCTGCTGGCGCAGGAACCGGATATTATCCCCCAGGCTGCCGATTTCGGCGGCGATCTTATAGACCACGGTGAGGGCCACGATCGGCTGACCTTCGTTTGTGGTCGACCGGTTCAGACTGATGCTGGTGTTTCCCAGCACGTCACTCGCCATGCGGCGTTCGAAGTTTGTGGTGAGACCCTTGTCGTCCAATTCTGCTGAAAGTGTTTCGTACGCGTCAGCTGGCAGGATAAACAAAATGGAGATGCCCGCCGAATCCCGGCCCCGTACCTCAAGCCGGTCAATGCTGTTGAGTACGGCGTTGATCTGCCGGAAAAGGGCGATGCAGCTGTCGGGGCCATGGTCGGAACGGCCGGGCATCAGCGACTGGATTCGCCCGATGTTGCCGGCCAGTTCCACATCCAGACACCAGATCATGTCCTTGAGCGCTTCGATGCGTGTGGAGATGACATCCACCGCCTGGGTTTCAAGATTGCCCAACTGTCTGGCCAACAGCGCCTGCTCCCGTTCCAGAATCTTCGACAGTCGGCCAGACAGATCGGCCAGCGCCTTCTGGGCGGCTGGATTCTTGAACAGGGAGAGGAACGGCACCTCCTGCTTGAGGAACCGTATTTTTCCCAGCAGGGTGTCCAGGGCTTCCTGTCCCCCCAGGAACCCGCCGACGATAGCTTCCGTTTGCTGCAATTGGGATTCCAGTCCGGACGTATCAGCGGTGTCGACGAGAGTAGCTAATGGGGAAAGATCCATGGCTGTTTCCCGGCCCGCTCTTCCCTTGACCGCGATGATGCCGGCCAGGCCGCAGCACAGCCGGTTGGTGGAGCAGGGGAACAGGATCACCGCCGGCCCGGACACCGATGCGGGATGACGCCCCCAATGGATGACCGGCAATCGTGAAATCCGGCGTCGTATCTTTCGAGTCAGATGAGACATGTGGTGAACGGTGCGAACGGCATGCCTGGCCACTGTGGCGATAAGGTCATGTTTCATAGCGTTCCTTTTACATTTTCAGGTAGAGATCCCTGATCTTTTCCCGGGTCATGATGGTTTTCCAGTCCTTGCCCAAAGCGTTTTCCCATAAGGGCTCCAGTACCAGAGCCACGTCCACCATCTTTTCCATCTGGGCGTCGGTGATGCCGGCAGTCAGATTCCGTGGCAAATCGATGCCCAGTCGCGCCATCATCTGCCGGAATTCCCTGACACCTTCGGGGTAATAGTCTTCGAGATAGTCGAAGGCCACACAGTTACCGATGCCGTGATGCAACCCCAACACAAAAGAGAGGCCGTAGGAGAGGGCGTGGCAGATGCCCACCTGGGAGTAGGCAATGCTCATGCCGCCGCAATAGGAGGCCATCATCAGCTTGTCGTCGGCCTCTTCTGGGTCAGTTAGAAACACCTCCCGGCAAAGGTCCATGGCCTTCTCGCCGTAGGCTTGGGAGAAACTGTTGAGATAGGTGCCCTCCAGTGATTCCACGCAGTGGATGTAGCAGTCCATGCCGGTGTAGAACCGCTGCGGATTGGGGGCATTGGCAATCATTTCCGGGTCCAGCACAATCTGATCAAAGACGGTGTGGTCGGAATTGATGCCCAGCTTTTTCTGGGGACCGGTGAGCACCGTGGTGCGGGAGACCTCGGCGCCGGTGCCGGACAGGGTGGGAACGGCGGCGTGGTACACGGCCGGCTTTTTGATCAGGTCCCACCCCTGGTAGTCGGCGGCCGACCCCTGGTTGGTGAGCATGAGGGAGACGGCCTTGGCCAGGTCCATGGTACTGCCGCCGCCGATGCCGATCACCCCCGATGGGTGTCTATCCTGTTTGCCGACCATATGTTTTTTGACTTGCGTGGTGAGCTTGTCCACATAGACGGTTTTGGGCTCGTCATCGACGTTGACCCAGATGATCAGGTCGCCGGTCTTCAGCGGCAGACGGTTGTTCAATTTGCCATTTTTGAACACGTCGTCCGCCAGAAACACCATGACCGATTCGCTGCCCTGCCGCTTTTCTTGCAGGATATCCCCCAGCTGCGAGAAACACCCCCTGCCGAAAACCACCTTGGAGACCATTTTAAAATTGCGAAACATGTTTGTTTTCCTTTTTCGGTTTTTATTCAGATTCCTTGAACAAAGAGAAAGTAAATCTTATAGGGTTCGAGGGGTCAAGGATTCAAGGGTTCAAGGTGGATGAAACCAGGGGGTAAGGGTGAAGTTTTAGGTGTTAAGAAAATACTGTATCAAAGAGACAACCGACACTTGCACTTATCGTTAAAGCGTGTTGGCCCTCTTTTCCCTTGACCCCTTGAATCCTCGAATCCTTTTATCCTGTTAACTAAACAATTGTCTTCAGCGCGTTGACGGTTGATTCGATCCGTTGGTCCAGTTGCTCCGGTGTCCATCCCAGCTTGATCTGCATGGAGATGGCCCGCTGCATGATGGCGTCGGACACGGGCATGGAGATGGTGCTGTAGTCCGGGCAATTGGCAAGGGCCTGAACGGCCAGCCGGGCCGAGGCCTTCATGGCATGGAAATGGTTCCATTTTCGGATATAGTGCCAGTTGTTGTCAAACCAGTGAAAGCAGCCGTCCACGCCGGCCGCGGCTAGGGCCTTGACCGCCCCCCGGGCCGTCTCCAAGTCGGGCATGAAGAAAGAAAGGAAGGTGGCGCTGTCGCCCCCGGGATCCGGCAACTGCCTGAAGGTGACTCCGGGCAGAGCTGACATGGCATCCTTGATGGCGGCCTTGTTGCGCCGCTGGGTTTCTATGATCCAGTCCAGCTTCCTCAACTGGGCCAGCCCCACAGCCGCGTTGAGTTCGCTGATCCGGTAGTTGGTGCCGATGATCAGAGGGTTTTCGGCCCCCCGGTCATTGCCGATGTGATCGTGGCCGTGATCGGCATAGGCATCGGCGGCGATATAGATGTCCCTGTCGTTCGTGACCACGGCACCCCCCTCGCCGCACGTGATGGTCTTCACCGGGTCGAAAGAGAAGCACCCGGCCTTGCCGAAGCTGCCCAGAGCCTTTTCGTTATAGCTGGCCCCCACGCTCTGGCAGGCGTCTTCCAGGAGGATCAATCCCTTCTTGTCACAAATGTCCTTGATTTCATCGATTCGGGCCATGGCCCCGCACATATGAACGGGAACGACGGCTTTGGTCGCCGGGGTCAGGGCCGTTTCCAGCCCTTCCGGTGAAAGGCACAGGGTCTCGTCGATCTCGGCAAACACCGGCACCGCCCCGGCCATGAGCACCGACTCGATGGTGGCCACGAAGGTAAAAGGGGGAACGATCACTTCGTCGCCGGCGCCAATACCGCAGGCGGCCAGGGCCGTGGACAGGGCCGCGGTGCCGCTGGCGCAAAGATGGGCGTATCCCACGCCCAGGTGCCGGGCCAGTTCCGTTTCAAAAGTTTTGGCTTTCCAGTGACCCCTGCGGGCTCCATCGAAGCCATACCGGAACAGGACGCCTGTTTCCAAAACATCGTTGACCTGCTTACGTTCTTCGTTGCCGAATATTTCAAAACCGGGCATATATGCCTCCTTTTCGGGGAACCGGGGTGGATTGACCCTTATCCGCTGGAATCCTTCCCGGCCCGCTCTTTTCTGGCAAAATAGTCCTTGAAATAGTGTTCGATGGCCATGCGGGCGTACTGTCCGGCCCGGGTGCCGATATACGCTTCGTGGGCCACCATCACCGAGATGACCATCTTTTCGGACCCCTTCTTTTCCGTGGCAAATCCTACGAACCAGTCGAAGCGGGCATCATGGGCCCGATTGAAGATGGAGCCGGTTTTACCTCCCAGCTTCAGGCGCGACAGCACCTTGCTGCGGCTGTGTCCGCGAAATAGCTTTCTAGCGGTACCCGAAGTGACGGTGGCGGCCATGAGCTGATTCAGTACATCGGCGGTTTTTTTGGATACCGCTGCCGGCAAAAATCGGGGCTCGGTCCGATAAACGGGGTTTCCGGCATCGTCTACGATCCGGTCCACCAGGGTCGGCTCCACCGGTATGCCGCCGTTGACCACCGCCGATACGATCACCGCACCGTGAAGGGGGGAAATCGTGGTCTGGCGGTTGAACCCACAGGCAATTTCCGCCCGATGGTAGGATTCGTCCTTTACCGTCAGCCGGCTGGTGGCCCAAGGGAGCTCGAAATCCACCTTTCGGTTGAATGCGAAGGCATCCCCGTATGCTTCCAGGGCTTGCCGTTCAAGGTATAGAGCACCGATTTTTCCAAACACCGGGTTGACGGACTGGGCAAATGAATCCCGCAGGGAAATAGAATTGGTGTATCGATTGGTCTTGTCCGTCAACTGGCGCTTGTAAAGGGTGTGTTTGTAGCCGTTGAAATTGAACCGGGAACCGGCCGTATAGCCTTTTTCTTCAACCGCCGCCGCCGCCGATACGATCTTGAAGAGGCTGGCCGCGGGATATTCGGCCGTCAGGCATGGATCCCGGTCGGGATCGATGATACTGCTGAAGCTCCACATCCAGACTGGTGCTCACCTGGTAGGGGCGGCCGTCGAAGTCCACCTTTATCGGCTGCGCCTCCAGGTTGATCAGTCGGGTTTTGCCCAAAAGGATATGGACATCTGTTTTTTCGATCAGTTCTGCGGCCTGTGCCGTCTGTGGCGGGATTGAATCGGCGACACGCCTGACGGTTTCTTCATTGCCGCCTGTGATGAAAAGCCAGCAGATCCCCACAAGCACCAGAACTATCAGCCCGGCAGCCGCACAAAGACCCTGCTTCAGCCGGTTGCGTCCAGCCAACCGTCGCTGACGCTGGAGGTTTTCCTGATACGCTTTCCAGGCAGGCTGGGATGACGCATACGTATGGCGTTTAAACAAGCCGGTCATTGCCGAAAATAAAGCTCCTATGGCCCGTCAGCTCAACGGCGTGCCGGGCGTGACGGATTTGTCCAGTGTCGCAACGGTGACACCGGCGTCATCTGTTGCCGCAATAAGCATGCCTTTGGACAAAACGCCCATGAGCTTGGCCGGCTTGAGATTGGCTACAACGATGACCTGTTTGCCCACCAGTTCCTCGGGGGTGTAGCTACCGGCAATGCCGGAGACGATGGTTCGCTTTTCGCCCAGGTCTACCTCCAACTGAAGCAGCTTTTTGGCCCGGGGAACGGCCTGGGCAGACACCACGGTGGCCACACGCAGGTCGATCTTGGAAAAATCGTCGATGGTGATTTCCGATTTGATGGGTTTGTCCATTTTCTGGGATCCGGCCTTTTCCATGGATTGCCGTTGTTTTTTGTCCAGGTCGATGCGGGGAAACAGGGATATGGATTTTCTCAGCTTTACACCCGGCTTCAGCCCTCTCCACGAGGTGAGCCGGGCCAGCTTGTAAAAATCGTCATCACCGGCAAGCCCCAGGTGCTTTTGCATATTGGCGGCGGTATCGGGCATCACCGGATAGATCAGGCCGGAGATGATACGAAGCCCTTCCAGCAGGTTATAGATCACCGTCTCCAGTTGTTTCCGGGTTGCCTTGTTTTTTGCCAGCACCCACGGGGCGGTCACGTCCACATACTTGTTCATGTGGGTGATGAACTCCCAAACCGCTGCCAGGCCTTTGTGAAAGGCAAACTCGCCCATGCTGGCCGTGTAGGTATCGATGGCGGCCCGGGCGTTGCTCTCCAGCCCCAGGTCCATCTCTTTTTCCACATCGGGGTTTGGTTCGGGAACCACGCCGTCGAAATACTTATGGGCCATGGTGAGCACCCGGGAAAAGAGATTGCCCAGGTCGTTGGCCAGGTCCGCGTTGATCCGCTGAACCAGGGCTTCTTCACTGAAGTTGGAATCCAGGCCGAACACCATGTCCCGCATGAGAAAAAAGCGGAAGGCGTCCAGGCCGTAAACGTTTTTCATCTCCAGGGGTTCCACCACATTGCCGATGCTCTTGGACATCTTGCTCTGGTCCACGTTCCAGTACCCGTGGACATTCAGGTGCTGGTAAACGGGGATTCCGGCTGCCTTGAGCATGATGGGCCAGTAAATTCCGTGGGGCTTGAGGATATCCTTGGCCACGATGTGCTGGGCTACGGGCCAATAGGTTTTGTACAATTCACCATCCGGGTAGCCCAGTGCCGACACATAGTTGAGCAGGGCGTCAAACCATACGTAGGTCACGTATTCGGGTGCAAAGGGCAGAGTGATGCCCCACTTGATGCGGGATTTGGGCCTGGAGATGCAAAGGTCGTCCAGCGGTTCACGCAGAAATGCCAGCACTTCGTTGCGGTAGCGTTTGGGACGGATAAAGTCGGGATGCTGCTTGATGTGGTCGATAAGCCATTGCTGATAGCGGCTCATCTTGAAAAAATAGTTGGACTCCTTGATGGTTTCCGGCGGGCTTTGGTGATCCGGGCAGCAGCCGTCCACCAGCTCCCGTTCGGTGTAGAAACGCTCGCAGCCAAAGCAGTAAAGCCCTTCGTATTCGCTGAAATAGATGTCGCCGGCATCGTAGATGCGCTGGAGGATGGTCTCCACCACGGCCATATGGGCCGGGTCCGTGGTGCGGATGAAATAATCGTTGGAAATGTTGAGTTCCGGCCACAGTTTCCTGAAAAGGCCGCTGACCTGATCCACGTACTCCCGCGGCGTCCGATTTTCCTTTTTGGCGGCGCGGACGATTTTGTCCCCATGTTCGTCCGTACCGGTGAGAAAATAGGTCTGGTCGCTGGACATGGTATGAAACCGCCTGATCACATCCGCTGCAATGGTGGTATAGGCGTGGCCCAGGTGGGGTCGGGCGTTCACATAGTAGATGGGGGTGGTTATATAAAACGGCGAGGCCATGGTTTATCCCCTGTCTTTGATAATGTCATCGAGGCTGATCTCTGCTTCCCCGCCTTCTTCCAGTCTCACCGTCAGGCGGTTGCAGATAACGTTGTGGCGGGTTACCTTTCCCCGGCCGTTCTTGGTGGTCACGACTTTTCCGATTTTGGGGAAGTCCTGTTTCAGTATCCGGTATGTCTCATTTTCAAAGGTCAGGCAGCACATGAGCCTGCCGCACTGGCCCGATATTTTGGTCGGATTCAAGGAGATCCCTTGCTGCTTGGCCATCCGGATGGATACCGGTTCGAACTTTTCCATGAATGATGAGCAGCAGAATATACGCCCACAGCGGCCAAGGCCCCCGCACATCTTGGCCTGGTTTCGAATGCCCACCTGTCGCATCTCGATGCGGACCCTGAACTGCTTGACCAAAATTTTGACCAGCTGCCTGAAGTCCACCCGCCCGTCGGCGGTGAAAAAGAAGGTGAGCCGGCTGGCGTCGAAGGTGCTTTCAACGGAGAACAGGTTCATCTTCAGCCCAAGCGCCTTGATGCTTTTCAAGCAAAATGCATGGGCCTCACGCTCCAAGGCCATGTTGTGCTCGACCCGGGTCAGGTCCTTTTCATTGGCTTTCCGAAAAACCGTTTTCAGCGGCTTGCCTGGTTTGTCAGTCTCCTCGATCAGCTCCGGAGCCGTCTCCACCGTACCGAAACCCAGTCCTTTTTCCGTTTCAACGATAACCTGGTCGCCTACGTTGAGGACAAAGGCACCGCAGCTGAAGTCATAAATTTTGCCACCGGTTTTGAACCGGATTCCCACTTTTTTCTTCATGATCAGTTCAATTAATTGTTTCCGAGGCCATAGGCCCCTGCCATTCGAAGGACCATGGCGTCCAGTGTCAATCTCACGTTCGTATTGGATCGCAGCGCCGTCAAAGCGTGATCTACCGCATTGATCTGTTCGAGCAGCTGCGCCTGGCTGACGTGTTTTGCAGCCGCTGAAAGCGTTTCCAGTCGATCTTGATTCAAAACGTGTTGCGGGTCACATCTGACGACCAGCATATCCCGTAGCCACATTGTAATGATTTCCAGAGATTCTTCAATAAGATCCTTTTTCTTTACCAACATTTCAGACAAAGCCAGCCAGGTTCGAATCTCCGGTTTGCCGTTATTCGCCGTATGGCTGCCCATTGCCCGGATGATCCAATCCCGGCGGCTCAGCCATCGGCTGTCGATCAGTGTCCGCGCGCGGGTGTAGCTGCCGCCGCAAAGGGAGGCAACGGTTTCTACGGATTCCGGTTCAATCCCGCCAGCCGCAGTCAGTAGCCGTTTAATATCTTCCGCACGAAGGGGGAAAAACCGGATGTGCCGGCACCGTGAAACCACCGTGGGCAGCAGGTCGGATGTCTGTCGTGCCGTCAGCACCAACAGGGTCCGGTCCGGCGGCTCTTCCAGCGCTTTCAGCAGTGCATTGCCCGCTTCCGAATTCATGGTTTGCGCCTCGGACAGGATGACCACCCGTCGGTCCGTCTCATTGGGCTTCAACGTCAGGATTTGAAGCAGTGTTCGGATCTGGGCGATTTTGATGACCGACGAAAGAGGGGCGACACGGATGATGTCTGGATGGTAGTTTCCAGCAATCTTTCTGCAGGGGGTACAATCACCGCAGGCATCAATAACATCGAGATGGGGGCTGTGGCGCAGCGCAGATTTCAACGTCAGGCAGTTGCAGGCCATGGCAAATGCCGTAGCCGTCATTTTTTTCCCTACTCCATCGTCACCGGTAAAGAGCAGCGCGTGGGGCAGTGTCCCGTTGCGAATAAAGGTCTTGAGCAGCCTGATGGGGTGCTGTTGGCCAACGATGGCGTTAAATCCGGTTGCCGTCGTCATTTTCTTTGGATCCCAGGAGGTTGAATCGGCACGGCGCCTTTATCGACCGGGACCCGTTGCCAAGGGGACTGACCGCCAGGACTGGTGTCTGCATGCCGCCTATTGATCCACCCGTTCCTTGAGCTCTTTTCCGGCTTTGAAAAAAGGAAGCTTTTTGGGTTTGATGGTGACCTTTTCCCCGGTTTTGGGGTTTCTACCCGTATAACTTTTGTACTCTTTCACGAAAAAGCTGCACAGTCCGCGTATTTCAACTCGTTCTCCATCGGACATGGTGCCAGCCATGCTGTCAAAAAAGATCTGGACCACTTTTGCCGCTTCGGATTTGGATATGTCGGCCTTGGTCTTCAAAGCGGAGATGAGCTCCAGTTTATTCATATATCCTCCTTGGCCAATCGGTAGTGTATACGGATTCAAAAATGTTTTTATAAAATAGAACTTAATAGAAAGTCAAGTAGTTATGATAATATTTCCGGCAGTTTCTCCACATCGGCGGCATCGACGTTAACGGCGGCGAACTGCCCAAGGGCCTCGATATTGACGATGACGCGACCGTCGCCGCGGTAGCTGGAAAAAATACCCGTCACACCGGCAAATGGGCCGCTGACCACCATCACCCGATCCCCTTTTTTAAACTGGGTACCGGTGATCACTTCTCCGTCCGTTGAAACCATGATCTTGAGGGAATCAATGGTGGCATCGGCAATAGGCACCGGACCCCGGGTGTTGCCGATGAGCCGAACGGCACCCGTGGTCTTGAGAATCTCCACATGTTCATATGGATTCAGATCGGTCCTGACAAAAACATAGCCGGGAAAAAGGGGCACACGGATCATCTTGTGACGGTCCCGCCGACGGCTTTTTACCGTAATTTTCGGCAGGAAGGCGTCCAGCGTCTTTTTGTCCAGTCCTTCGTTGACCACATTTTCAAAGCGGCTTTTTGTGTGAAGCGCATACCAGGCGCGCGTCAGTTTGTCTCCGGCCATAGGTGGTGGTCCCGTTGTTAGTGCCCATCCAGAAACGGTCTTTTCACCCAATCTCCGAGTTATGCTCAAAATTTTATCCTCGGAATATCAACTATATGCCTGTGGTAAATTTTTTCGCATGCCTTGATCTTGAACGAAAATCCTCGTTTCTGGACGGACACTATTTAAAATCAATTGATCTGAAACGTTACGCCAGTTGATCCGATGGAGCATCAAAGGAGGATTCGTGTAGCATCTCTTTGACCAAAAGGCAATGGGGATAACGACAACACGCCAAAATCATTGTAGTTGCGATTTATTTTTCCGCGGTCCTTACCATTTAACATTGGGTCAATTGGCATCTGTTATTGTCCGAATCCGCCGATGCCCATCAGATTGATGAAGAAAGAGAATTTATTGTCGGCGCCTTCCACGGCATAGAAAAAATCAACGGACCAGCATTGGGCGGTATAGAGAAACCCGGCGCCCTTGATAATGTCCCTCTCGTCCAGCAGGTTGCGCTCGTACTCGCCCCTGGCGGTGAGGTGATCGGTGATTTTGACAGACAGGGTGCCGCGTATGGATTCATATGCGTCTTTTTCGTAACGGTGCTCCATCCACAGCCGGTCTCCCCGGTGGTCGACCACTGCCGCGCCCACGTTGTGGGTGGAGAACCGTGCGTCGTAGGTGTTGTAACGGGCATCGGTATCCATGATGAAATAACGCCCGAGATTGAAATCCAGCTCACCATAGATGTCCGAAAAGGGTTCGGGCAGATCCTCTCTGGCCGCGGCGATGTCATAGCTTTGCTCCAGATAAAAACGACAAAAGCGATTGTAGTCAAAAGGTGCCGGTGCCGGCGGATCTGCAAGCATCCGGTCCGGCAGCCTTTCTTCTTCTGTAAAAAAGGCGCCATCGCCGGTTGTTGTGCTGGATCGGGCATTCTTCGCCGTCCTTGCCGTAAAGGTGTTGGTGAGGGAGTAAGTGACCCGGTTTTTCTCATCGATGCGGTCCAGATCGGTAAAAAATGGCAGGTCCGACTGGTCCTGGTCCGGGATATATTCGTAAATTACCTGGGGTTTGACACTGTGGCGAATACGATCCACGGCCGCCACTGGCGACCCCATGACTTTTGAAAATTCCGTGGAAAGGTCCAGCCGAGCGTCATAGATCTGACGATAAGTGGAATGGTCCAGGGTGTCGTCTTCCCAGCGGTCCATCACCCAGGCGGTCTGGCGCCAACCGGTCGATGGCTCCAGCGACAGGTAGTTTTTCCATTTCAAGGGCAGATAGACTCTTGGGTAAAGGTCCGTTCGATGCCCGCGCTGTCCGTCTTCCCGGTAAAAGTAGGTATATTCGGAATCCAGGTCCCAGTACACGCCGGTATCAATCGCTTGCTGTTTGGCGCCGTTGAATTCGATAACCGGGAGTTTTTGAAGGGTATCGTCGGACGCTTCCCAGCGCCGGTTGGTCACATTGTCGTTCCATAAGAGATCGCCGTTGAGGGTGAACTTGGACCAAGTCCGGTTGATATTCAGTCGATTGGTGCGTGTGGATTCATCGTAGGTGTCCAGGTCCCGGCCGAATGCCTCCAGAAAATAATCCCGGGTTTCGTTGAACCCGCTCCGACCGTCTTTGAACTCAGTGAGGTAGTCCTGATCGCTGACAATGTCCAGATCCAGTCGCGCCAGGGCGCCCCAGGGCAGTTCCTGGTCCAATTTGGACCTCAGCCAGTAGCGGTCCGTGTTGGGTCGATCGTAGGCATCATCGGCATAGCCCCATTTTATGGTATTATCCGGGGTGCCGTCATCGATTTTACGGTCCTGCAGGCCATCGGCCATGATGGCCCCAAAAGAAGCGTCGGTCAGAGCATAGCGATATTCCAGACCGATCTTGGCGCCCCTTTCCTGCATGTAGTGGGTATACAAGGTGGCATCGGTGCTATCGCTGATGGCCCAGAATAGCGGCTGGTCCCAGGCAAAGCCCTTGCGGTCCGAATAGCCTGCCTCCGGAAAGAGCAGGCCCGTCTGGCGCTTGGTTTTTGCCGGAAACAGGATGTATGGTGTATACAGCACCGGCACACCTCGTGCCCTGAGCACGGCGTGTGTGGCGCTGCCGTATCCCTCGATGGTTACCTTGAGCGTTCGGCCGGTGATGATCCAGTCCGGCCGGTCGCCGTCGCAGCTGGTGATGGACCCCTTTTCCGCCCGATAGGTGTCCTTGCCGGTTTTTTCGATGCGCTCGCCGTGGATGTAAAAATGATTCTCCTTCAGGAAAACGGTGCCGCCATGCACCACCCCGGTCTCCTGATTCAGGTTCAGTTCCAGACGCTCCCCCGTTAAAATATCGTCGCCCACGGTCATTACCACGTGGCCGGCGGCTGAGGCAGTCATGGCTTTATGATTGAAGGAAACCACATCGGCCACCAGGCGGGCGGCCTGCTTTTCGATGATCACATTTCCCCTGGCGTGATAGGTGGTGGATTTGGCATCGTACGCCACCGTGTCCGCGCTGATTTGCCAGGGCACCTTCGGGCTTCCGGTGAGCCGGTCCGTGATGGACTGGGCGTGGGCACAAGGACCCCAAAGCGTCCAGACGAAGATGGCCAGGATCAAAACCGAATAGCTTGTGGCGGGAGATGATGGTCTGAATATGAACGGACGCATCAATTGAATAAAGGCATCGACTTTATGGGAAAGATGTGCTTTCAGCATGGATTCCGCAGGGGCGGGTGCAGGATAACCGCTTGCACATAAATGAAAAATTCAATATAAAGCTAACCTGCTTGAAATTGCAACAACAGTTTTACACGGTGACGATTGATGGGTGCAAGGGCCCGTTGATCATCCGGGTATAAAAGAGAAACGAGTGTTCATGCGAGTACTGCTGACCAATGACGACGGCATCCACGCGCCGGGATTGTGGGCCCTGTACCATGCGTTTTCAGTTCGGCACCAGGTAACCGTGGTGGCACCGGATCGTGAACGCAGCGCCGTGGGCCACGGGATCACCCTGCACCAGCCCATCCGTTTCGAAAAGACCCGGGTCAACGGCGGCATGACCGGTTTTGCCGTTAACGGCACGCCGGCAGACTGTGTGAAACTGGGGTTGGCCGAGCTTTTGGACACCGCTCCCGAGCTGGTCGTCTCCGGCATCAACCCGGGCGCCAATGTGGGCATCAACGTCAACTATTCCGGAACAGTGGCCGCAGCCAAAGAGGCCGCCATGGCCGGTATTCCCGCCATGGCGGTGTCCATCATTGCGCCCGGCGCCCGGTATGTTGATGCCGCTGCCCGGTTTACCGAAGCGCTGTCGCTGCAGGTAATGGGGCGGAGGCTTCCTGTAGGCACCTTCCTTAATGTTAATTTTCCCGACCTGCCGCTGAAAAAGTTACGCGGTGTGCGCTGGAGCCGGCAGGGAACCGGTGCGTTTGCCCAGCATTTTGAAAAGCGGACGGATCCGCGAGACCGGTCGTACTACTGGCAGGGGTGTGACAGCCAGGGGGCCTATGACCAGCCACTGGCCCGGTGGGACATTCCCGTAAACCCCTAACGGCCGTTAGATGGTGACATCGATGACCAAACGTTTTGTCTCTGAACTTGTTGCGGGAAGCGCCATCGACGAGGTATTTTTGCTGGCTGAGCGCACAATGGCCCATAAGAAAGATGGAAACCCCTTCTTGAACGTGACCCTGTCGGATCGCACCGGCCAGGTGAAAGGAGTGGTGTGGGACCAGGTGGAGCGCATCGTTGCGGCTGCTGCCGAGGGTGATTTCGTGCATGTCCGGGCGCAGGTGGGCGAATATCGGGGCAGCCTTCAGCTGGTGGTCAAGGATATGGCCCGGGTGCCGGCGGGGCAGGTGGATGCAGGGGACTTCCTGGCGGCTACCACCCGTGACGTGGCCAAGATGTTTGACCGGCTCAAGGAGATGACCGGCCGGATGCAGACCCCGTATCTGAAGGCGCTATTCGAGGCCTTCTGGGCTGATGAGACGTTTGTGGCCGCCTATACCCGGGCACCGGCGGCCAAGCGCATGCACCACGCCTATATCGGCGGGCTTTTGGAACATACCCTCTCCATGGCCATTTTGTCGGAATTGATTGCCGGGCATTACAGCGGCGTGGACCGGGATTTGCTGCTGGCCGGTGTGATCCTTCACGACGTGGGCAAGATCCGGGAGCTGGAATACACCCGCCGCATCGATTACACCGATGAAGGCCGGCTGCTCAGCCACATCGTCATCGGCCTGTCCATGCTGGATGAAAAACTGAAGCAGGTACCGGATTTCCCTGAAACCCAGGCCCAGCTCCTCAAGCACATGATCGTCAGTCACCATGGCGCCCGGGAGTTCGGCTCCCCCGAGCCGCCTAAAACCATCGAGGCTGTTCTGCTCAACTATATCGACGAGATGGACTCCCGGGTCAACAGCATCCGCGCATATGTGGCCGAGGATCCGTCGGATGGGTCGTGGACGCCTTATCACCGGCTCCTGGAGCGCCATTTTTACAAAGGCTCCGGAGTGAGCGATCCACCAGAAATGAAATAATTCGATTATGTTCATCACCCTCGAAGGCATTGAAGGATCAGGGAAGACCACCCAGATTCAAGCGATTGCCCAATGGCTGACGGCGGCCGGCTGTGACTGCCTGATCACCCGGGAACCCGGCGGTACGCCCATTGGCGGTCAGATTCGTTCTGTCCTGCTCCACCCGGACAACCGCGATCTGGCGCCCACGGCCGAACTGCTGCTCTACGTGGCGGACCGGGTCCAGCACCTGGAAACGGTCGTCTGTCCGGCTCTGGCAGCCGACAAGGTGGTGGTCTGCGACCGCTATTTCGATGCCACTCTGGTCTACCAGGGTTATGCACGGGGGCTGGACAGTGATATGATTCGCCAACTCCACCAACTGGCCTGCAAGGGCTTGACACCCGATTTGACCCTGCTGATGGATCTGGAACCCGAAGCCGGGCTGGCCCGCGCCTGGCGCCGTCCACATCATCGACGCCGACGTCGATAAGCAGGCGGTGCGTGTGCAGATTGAAGCCGCGCTCAAGGCGCATGTTAAACGCCGGGCCGATGGTGCAGAATAAAATTTATTGGGTGCCTATCTAAATTTAACCAAACATAGTTGTAATTTTTAATGTTGAATTATGAATTTTGAATTAATGTATTCTTATTTTAAAACGATAGAACGCCTTAATTCAAAATTAAGAATTCATAATTCATAATTCATAATTGGATTTCCGTTCTCATGAGCCACAGCATCCTGAATCATATCGGCAATACCCCACTGGTGGAGATCCGGCGGCTGAATCCAAACCCACATGTCCGGGTGCTGGCCAAGCTGGAGTACCTCAACCCCGGCGGTTCCATCAAGGACCGGCCGGCGCTGTCCATGATCGAGGAAGGGGAACGATCGGGCGAACTGAAACCGGGCAAGACGGTGATCGAAGCCACCAGCGGCAACACCGGTATCGGCCTGGCCATGGTGTGTTCGGTCAAGGGCTACCGGCTGCTGCTGACCATGAGCGATGCAGCCAGTGTGGAGCGGCAGAAGATCCTCAGGGCACGCGGTGCGGAGATTCTGCTTACGCCCGGTCACCTGGGCACCGACGGTGCCATTGAGGAGGTGTACCGCCTGGCCCGGGAGAATCCGGACACCTATTTCATGACCGACCAGTACAACAACCCGGCCAACTGGAAGGCCCACTACAACGGAACAGCCGTGGAGCTCTGGAAGCAGACCGGCGGGACGCTGACCCACATGGTGGCCACCATGGGTACCTCGGGCACCCTGATGGGATTGTCCCGGCGGCTTAAGGAATTCAACCCCGCGATCCGGATCATTGGCGTGGAGCCCTATCTGGGGCACCGGCTCCAGGGGCTGAAAAACATGAAGGAGGCCTACCAGCCGGAAATATTCGAGAAACGTCTGCTGGACGAGAAAGTCAACATTGAGGACGAGCCAGCTTTCGAGATGACCCGGCGCCTGGCCCGGGAAGAAGGCCTCATGGTGGGGATGAGCAGCGGTGCCGCCATGGTGGTGGCCGCCGAAATCGCCAAGACCCTGGAGCAGGGGACGCTGGTGGTGATTTTTCCCGACGGCGGTGAACGCTACCTTTCCACCCCGCTTTTTGCCGTCCAGGAGAAGGTTGTCCTCAAGCTCTTCAACACCATGACCCGCAAAAAAGAGCGTTTTTTGCCCATGAATCCGGGGAAAGTTTCCATGTACGCCTGTGGCCCTACAGCCCATGCCCGCATGCACGTGGGGGAGGGGCGCCGCTTCGTCTTTTCCGACCTGCTGGCCCGCTATCTGGCCTACCGGGGATACGCGGTCAAACAGGTGATGAACATCACCGACCTGGACGACAAAACCATCGAAGGGTCGGAACAGGCCGGCATGTCCCTGGAAGACTTCACCGGCATGCACATCGATGCATTTCATAAGGACCTTCGCACGGCTACGCCTACGAAAAGCTTCGTTCCATATATTTCGACATTTCGCGATTCAAGGACTACGGGCAGCTGTCGGGCATTGATCTCAACAAGATCCGCATCGGCGCTACCGTGGATCTGGACGAGTATGAAAAGGACAACCCCCGCGATTTTACTCTGCTCAAACGCACCCGGCTGTCGGAACTCAAGCGGGGCATTTACACCAAGACCGACTGGGGCAACATGCGTCCTTCCTGGCACCTGCAGTGTGCGGCCATGTCCATGCGTTACCTGGGGGATTGCTACGATATCCACTGCGCCGGCCGGGAACTGGTTTTCCCCCACCACGAGAACGAGATCGCCATTGCCGGTGCGTTGACCGGTAAAACTATGGCCAAATACTGGGTGCACTGCGACCGTGTGCTGGTGGACGGTAAAAAAGTGGATGAAAAGGGTGATGCCCTGACCATTCAGGCCCTGTTGGACATGGCGTTCACGGGGCGGGAGATCCGCTACTGGCTGCTCTCGGTGAATTACCGGAAGCCGGTCCTGTTTTCCGTGGAGCGCCTGAACCGAGTGCGAAAGACCCTGGGACGACTGGACGCCAGCGTCCGCGCCCTGAAGAATGTCCGCCGAGGAAATTCATACGGGGAGTTGGATCAACTGTGCTACGACATCAAGAATGGCTTTACCACCGCCATGGACGACGACCTGAACATCTCTGCCGCATTTGCATCTTTGTTTACCGTGGTCAAGCGGATCAATACCTTGATTTTGGAAAAGGGAATCGATCCTGCCGGGGCTGAAAAAGTGCTGGAAACACTGGCCCGCGTCAATACGGTGGTGAACATATTCGATTTTGAAGACGAAACACAAAACCCGGCGGTGCAACAATTGATGGCGGAACGGGATCGCGCCCGGCTGACAAAGGACTGGGTCCTTGCGGACCGGCTGCGCGACCAACTGCTGGCCATGGGGGTGGTCCCCCGGGATGATAGTGTCCGTCCATAAATGGTATCCCCCCAAGTAAATAACAATAGCCAAAAGCCAAATAACAAATAAATCACAATGACTAAAATTCCAAATTCCAAACCCTATAATCTTAAAGAAAGCTGATGCCCTTGTTTTTATCTTTACTTGGCGGGCTTGGCGACTTGAGCGAAGCGGGCGAGAGGAAAAAAGATGTTTGACGCAAAGACGCAAAGGCGCAAAGGCGCAAAGAAAATTAAAAAGAACTGTTGCCCTTGTTTTGATCTTGTTTGAGATTTGGATATTGTAATTTGGATATTGTATTTAAAATTTGGTGCTTGCAATTTGTTGTTTGCGGCGTACGCCTTTCCAACAGCACCGGTTTATCCGGATTAGGAAAATAATGGAGAAAACCATGACCCCCGCATACATGCCGTTTACCTATCTGTCGGAACCCACGGCTCGCCTACTGAACGCCCTTGTGGGACCGGTGGTGCTTTATCAGCCATTGGAAAAAAAAATTCCTGAAAGCCTGTCTGCCTTGGCGTCACAGGGACTCGTTGAGATCCGGACACCGATGACCCGGGATGACGACCGGCTGCAGGCCGCCCTTGCGGAGTTCACGGATTGGGCGCGCATGAATCCGGGAAGGTCTACCCCGGGTACCGGTTTTTTCAGTGCCCGACAGGGGGAAATCCCTTTTTTCGACGAAACCGCCATCAATCGGATCCGTTCCGACATCAAACGGTATCGTCAATCCGATCATCTGGCGGATCATCAGTCGGATGAAACAGAGGTGGGATTCAGTGCTCGGCTGTTTCTGGCTGTGGCTCAGGAGAACGACATGGCTGCCGACCGCCTGGACCATGACCTCAACCGGTTCAAAGCGCTGGAAAAGGATTTCCTGGAGGTACTGAAGGATGCCGATGAGGCGGGGTTCAACCGTCAGACCCACGGCGGAACGATCTGGCGGGAAGATCCGGGGACAAAGCTGACCGGGCAACGGATTCGTGCCTGGGCCGCTCTGGCCGCTGCCGATGCCAAGCTGCCGGAACTGCTGGTCACCACCAGCTCAGCGGTGATCGATACCCTGTTGGAAACCAGTGGCGAAGCGCTACGTCTCGAAAAGCTGGCCGACATGCGTCTTTGCGTCCCATCTGCCGGCACTACGCCGGTATTGGGCCGGGTGCTGGCTGATCTGGCCGTCCAGGAAACCCTGCCTTCGGCCGACCTTTCAGCCTTCGCGTCGCTGGCCGCCGAGTTGGCTTCCGAGCCGGCCGTCACAGTTACTCTTTTTGTCGCCGCCAATCGGACACCCGCAACGGTCATCAGCCGGGTGGCCCCTGCAACCGCATCCCCACCTGAGGAAAATGGGAAACCGAAATCGGTTCGCCACACCCTGATCGTCCTGGTGGAAGGTTGATTTCAAATTCGATGAAATACCCAACTGGTGGGGAATTGAGGGCTATTTTGTGGTGTTCTGAAAAAAAAGGTTTCAACGCTTGACGGGGTGTTTTATTTGGTATAAGCCCTTTCCCATTAAAAGGAATCAGATGTTGGTAATTGGATTAACACGAATAGAACCTATTGAAAGGAGGCTTTTAAAATGGCTTTTATCCCGACCGTAGACGAGGCTAAATGCGTTGGCTGCGAAGAGTGCGTCGATGTGTGCCCCACGGAAGTGTTCGAGATGGAGGATGAAAAATCTGTCCCGGTGAACGCAGAAGAGTGTCTCGGCTGCGAAAGCTGCGTGGAAGTGTGCGAAGAGGGCGCCATCACCGTCGAAGAAACCTAATCATTGACGGCGTTAAAGACGTCCCAACCCCCGTCGGTTTTGCCTGCCGGGGGTTTTTTATTTTTACATTGAAAACCTGGTCCTCTGGGCTAGAATTTTTATTCCTGCAACGGATCAACGACCGATCTGTTCGGGTCGCGAAAGGCTTCCCATGAACCGCTATCAAATTGTCGAGACTGCTTTTGGGTATGGTGCCGTGGCCTTTTCCGTCGAGCCGTTCAGGCTTCTTGAAATCAAGCTTCCCCAAACCGATATCCATGCGCTTTGTCAGGCATTCGACGATGCATTTTGGCTTATTGACAGCAGCAATCCAAAAGCATCAAAAATCGCTGACATTCTGGTCTGCTATTTCAATGGAGAACCGATCGATATTCCCTGGCCGGTCATGGACCTCGCCGGTTTTACTCCCTCCCAGCAGGCCGTTTACCGCACTGTGGCCAAAATCCCCTACGGCGAAACCGCATCCTACGGTCAGGTGGCCCGGATGGCCGGCGTTCCCCGTGCCGCCCGGTTCGTGGGCACCACCATGGCCAACAACCCTTACCCGGTTTTCATCCCCTGTCACCGGGTGGTTAAAAGCGATGGATTCCCGGGCCGATTCGGCGGTGGAACCGCCCTTAAAGTGAAAATGCTGGTCCTTGAGTCTGCCTCCTAATTGCTGTGCAACGATAGGAATAACAACGGTTTTGGCTCAATTCCCTTCGACGAGTATTCGCAAGATGGTTTCCCGATCGGCATCGGGGTTCTGGTTTAAAATGGCGGCCACGCGGCGGGCAGTGTAGGCGGTTGCGATGGAGGTACCGGCATAGGTCCCCGGATCGCCTTGGTATCCAACCGGCAAATCGGCCACACCCGGTGCGGTCACGGATACGAAATCGCCGAAGTTGGACTGGTCCCACGGATCGCCGTTCGGGGCCAGGGCTCCTACGCCAATCACGCTATCATAGGCGGCCGGATAGACCGGATTGCCCGTGGGGGCGTTGCCTGCGGCGGCTACCAGAATCAATCCCTTTGCAGCAGCATAGCGGATGGCGGACTCCAGAAGCGGACTGGGCGTCTCCGACCCCCAGCTCAGGCTCAACACCCGTACGCCCTTTTCAACGGCAAAATCGATACCCCGGATCAGGGTGTAGTTGGACGTGAAACCATTGTCGTCAAATGCACGGATGGCGACCACCGGGCTTCCGGCAGGTGTGTCAGGTCCGGCCCCCAAGGGGTTGACTGCCCCTGCGGCAATGAGGGCCATCTGTGTGCCGTGGCCCAATCCATCACTGACCTCGGCGCCCGGTGAGACGGCATCATATGCGGCCTGAACATAGGGGCTGCTTGTATAATCTGAAAGCAACCCGCTGTCCATCACCGCGACAGGTGTTGTGCCAGTCGATGGGGAACGGGACGGTGGTGGCGGCGGCGACGACGGATCCAACCGTACGGGACTGCCCCCTTTCAGCGGATGGGCATAGTCCGGTTCGGCGTCCTGGATGCCGGGGGTGTTGGTGATTGTTTCAGCGATTGCCGGCACATCACTGCCATGGGGCAGGCGCAGCCGAACGATTCCCAATGGTGTGTATGCATCTATGATGGTGGCGCCCAACCGGTCCAGAAGGGCTGCCAGGGCGGCTTCCGTCATGTCCGGCGCCAGCCGGATCAGCAGGATGTCCTTCACGTGATAGGCGTCGACGCCCTTTTTGACGACGTTCAGGTTCGCGCTTTGTTGCAGCGGCCGGATCCGCGATTCCTGACCCTTATAAAAAATGCGGATTTCCCAGAGCCGAGGTTCGCTGGTTGTGGACGCCTTGTCCTTTCTCCAAATGAGAGCATAGTCGACGGATTTCAAGACACTTGATATGGCCAGAATGGTTGAAAGCGCCTGATTTTTTACGTCCAGGGTGAGCCGGTCATCCTGGATAAGCACAACCGAGTCGGACGCCATTGTAATGGAAGGGGGTGGCGCCAGGCAGATCATGAGAATGAAAGTTACCGGTTTAAGCAGTTTCATGGGTTGTTCACCTCGTCCCTTCAGGGGCTTTTTGGGGTGGGGGCAACCGGCGTTGCTTCCGTTGCGGATTTTTCCGACCCCAAATCCGCAGCACTCTCCACCAGCTTGAAGGGCGCCTTCAGCGTCCGCCCCATGATGCCGAGCAGGCCTTGGCCCACGGCTGACGGCGGTATGTGCACGACGGATACGTCGCTTAGCTTTCCCTCAATCCGCAACGGTACGGTAATCAGGGACCCGCCGATGATATAGCTGATGATGGGCAGTTTATTGACAATGCGATCGACGGTTTTCAGGGGCGCGGTCAGCAGGATAATATCAACCGTGGTGTCTTTCAGATCGATCTCTCCCTGGCCGGTGATCTTCAGGGAATTTCCGTCCAGCAGAATTTCGTCGAACTGCAGCTTCCCCCCACCGATCTCGGCTTTTACATATGCTTTTGTATAACCGTATCCCTTTTCGGTGAGATCGGATTTTCCACCGGTGAATACCTCGGTGACATTGAGAATGGAAAAGATTTTCATCAGCACATTGGCATGCTCAATCCTTCCGTTGTCCGATGAGAATTCCATCTGCCCGGACATGAATTGGGCCGGGTCTTCCCGGGTGGGCGGCAGGTTGATCTCTCCGGTAAGGCTGTACTTTGCATCGGCCCTTACCGGCCTGTGCCAGAGGCAGGCGGCGGTCTCCTGAAGCGACGCGTCCGTCGCCGTGGGGGTGATGTGCAGACTCACGCCGTGGGGTGAGAATTCCAACTCCCCGGTGGTGGAGATACCGCACAGGTCTGCTTCATTCACCTGAATGCGGGTGTTGTCGCCGTCCGAGGGACAAACGTGGATGGTGTTTTTTGTTTCTCTGTCGTGTCGTTGTCGTTTCCTGCGGGTTTAAGGGCCCGGATCAATTCTTCGTCCAATCGGTCGGCTTCCACATTCATGTCAAATGTCAGGTCACCGCCCTTATGATCCACGATGCCGTCAACAACCAGCAGGCTGCTGCACAGGGATACCTCCGAGGGGGCGATCGTCAGTTGGCCGCTGCTGCCGTCGATGGAAAATTTTCTCACGTCGATAGGATCGGAAACCAGACTGTGAATATGGAGTCCTTCTCCGGCCAGTTTTCCGGTAAATGAGGAATTCAGCGGTGCATGGGTGTCGATCACGGCCTGAAAATCCCCCTCGAGCCTGCCGGACAGGATTTGATTGTTTCGCAGCAGCCGGTCGGCAGTCTGTTTTTCGACATTTCCAGAAAAGGCCAACTCGATAACGGAAGCCTGTTTTCGTGCCGAAGCCCTTGCCTTTGAACGGTTTTCAACCCACCCATGAAAGAAAACGTATCGGTGTCGTTCCATACGATGTTGACGCCGGAGAGATCCACGGGCGGTTTCATCTGCAGGCGCTCAGGGAAGGGCAGAATCGTGTTCAGCCACTCAATGGCCGCCTGACCCATGGATCCGTCGATATGCCACGTTACGGATTCAGTGTCGATGATGCCTTTGGATTGGTATGACGAAACAAAGGAGCCGTCCAGGAACTCAATGCTTACGTCTGTTGCTCGCTCCTTCCCGGGAATGTAGGTGATCTCACCACCGGAGAGCCTGACATCAAAGGGCACCAGGGGGCCTGTTATGCGAATGTCTTCCGGTGTACCGGAAATTTCGAAGGCCCAGTTTTCCGGTTCGGTGAGCGGGCCGCTGATCTCCAACATAGACACGCTTGCGTTGCCGGTTACCGCTTCGACATATTCGTAAGCCTTTTCCAGACCTTCGAAACCGGTGAGCCAGGTGTACAGGGGCGCTGCATCGACCGCCACCGAACGGCTCGATATCTTCAGAGTCGCTTCCTTTTCCCAATCGATGGCGGCATCCAGTCCTTTGAAAGTGGCACCCTTGAAGTGGCCGCTCACATTTTTAAAATCCACCCGGGCATCTTCATAGACAACATCGCCATCCATGCGTTCAAGATCGGCCTCGATGCCCGGGATGGTGACCAGACCCTGTGCCAGGTGGCCCGCAGCCTTCATCTTGGTCAACTGCAAGCCGTTGCTGCCGGTTTCAAATCCGGCGAAATAGGTGGCATCGGTCAGGTGTCCTTCTTTGGCAACGGAAAAGGCCGTCCGGATTGCATCCAGGTCGCCGGCGATGGCACGGGTGACAGCGCCGGCAACGGCCACATCCAGCTGGCTGGCGGTGGCACGCACCTCGATGACAGATCTGCCCGCATCACCCGCGGGTTTGATGATAGCGGCGGCCGAGAGGTCCAATGCCGGCTGAGCGGACTGCAGGGTGTCGATGGATAGCGAGAGGCTTTTGTCGGCATAGTCAACGGCACCTGCGATGGTGGCCGCGTCCAGATCCAGCTTCAGGCCCTTGCGCATGACCGTCAGGGAGGGGAACTGAAGGTCAAACCGGCAATGCATTGTTTCAGGTCCGTCGACGGTGAAGGTGGCTTTGACCGTTGCCTGGGTATCTTCGGTGGTGATGTCGCCGGGAAGGGAGGCATAGAACAACAGGGGACGCACGTTTATGTCGGTCAGCGTGACTTGTCCGCTGGCCTGCATGGCTTCAATGTCGGCTTTGGCACTGACGTCCAGATTACCGGTAAGGTCTGATCGGCAGAGCAGGTTCAGCGACAGGTTACCGTCATCATTTTCCACAGAGGCATCGATGCCGGCAATCCGAAGATCCGGTGCATCGGGGAACGCCAGGGTAACCGTTCCCCCCTCAATCTGCAGATCCGTTCCCGGATCGATGGCCGCCAGGGCGCCAAAAAGACCTCCGATGGTCGTTTTGACTCCATCTTCAAGAGAACGGCCCCCTTTATCCTTCGGCGAATCCGGTGTCTTGCTCGAGTCTGAACCCACGAGGACCTTGATTTCGGGGGAAGCCAGCACAAGGCGCCGGACGCTGAACCGACCTGTCAGGAGCGGCAAGATCCTGGGGTAGACCGACAACTCCTTCGCGTAGACTTCGAATGCCTCCGGCCGGCGCAGATGAATGTCGCGGGCCTTCAAGTGTGGCAGGGGCAGAAAGCTGATGTCCAGACGGTCATAATCCAATGCGCCGCCGGTTGCCTGGGCGGTTTTGGTGACGATGAACGATTTCACCATCTCGCGGTTGGCCAGCAGGTGGGTGATCAGGGCAGCCGCCAGCAGCAGGGCCATGACGATGCCGGCGCACCCGACACTGACCATGAATAGTTTTTTGGTACGGCGCATTTATTTTCCTTCGGCTCGGCCCAAAAATTTGCCCACCAGCATGGCAATGAGGATGGTTAAGTACAGCTGACCGGTGACGGCGATGAGCACCGCCATGGATCGGGACAGATGGTACACCGGGGTAACGTCCCCGTAGCCCAGGGTGGATAGGGTCACAAAGCTGAAATAGATGAAATCATTAAACTGCGGCGTGCTTTCACCGGGGAAGTTGATCGCATGGCTTCCTGAAGTAAAAACAGAGTGATGCATCACATCTGAAATGGCCAGCAGCACTCCGCCCAAAACACCGAGCAGCAGGTAGCCGTTGATGGAACTGAGGATGATGGTGGGGGTTACATCCTGGCTGCGGGCGATGTTGCGGATCATCATAACGACGATGGCCACCAGGAAAAGGAATGTCGTGATACTGTCTACCAAGTAAACAATGTGGTTTTCTACGAAATGGCCGATCCACGTGGTGGCTGCCGTTGCCGTTCCCATCGGAAGAAGTATTTTTAACGATTTGGTGGAGAAATCCACCGAGAAAATGCCCGAGAAATAAATTGCCGTCAACAGCAGGTCCCGCACCAGTGAATCCCTGCCTCTGAACAAGGGAAACAGGATGATCAGGGCCAGCAGGCAAACCAGCAGGGTAATGTTGTTGCGGGCGAGGTTTTTTAACTTCATGTCGAAAACAGTTCCGGCCGGCTTGCCATGTCTGCGATTGCCGGCCCGGAACCGAGACGTTGTGGTTTCCGGCGGTCTTGTCTGCCGGTAATGGTTTCCCTGCGGTTCGCATCCTCCCGGCAGGCTATTGAGCCAGCGGGATCCACCGCTTGATAACGGTTTGCATCTTGCCCTGCCGGTTGGCCTGGCCGATGAAGGCGTTCACCGCTTCAAGCAGATCGGGGTCATCATAGGCGCATCGTGGATGAATACATCGATACGCCCGGCGACCAGGGCCTTCAAGGCCTCCTCCTGATTTGGAAAGGCCTTTAAGGATTTGGCACCGGTGCTCTTGCGGCGGGTGAATGATTCCCCGGTAGTGCCTTTAACCACGCCTATTCGCCAGGTGATGGACTGGGCCAGTACGGTTTCAACATTCTTAATGAACGCAAACTTGTGCAAATCCTTCACTAAAATCATCAGCCCGCTTTTAAAATAGGGCTTTGAAAATGCAATCTTATATTCTCTTGCCAGGGTGACGGACATACCGGACATGATGATATCCGTCCGGTTGTCCAGCAGTGCGGGTATCTGGTCTTCCCATGGGATTTCGACAAACACAGCGGTCTTTTCGAGGTATTCCGCCAAGGCCACGGCCATCTCGGCTTCAAGGCCGGTAATCTCCTCACCCTGCTTGTAGATCAGCGGCGGTGAGTCCGCTGAAACCCCCACCCGCAAAATGCTCGGATCCGCCTCGACGACAGCAGGCGGCGTTGTGGCGCACCCGAACAGGGTCAAGGCAAAACCAACAGTCATTGCCAGAACGCACCGTGTCATTCGAAAAGAGATCTTCATGCGTCAGCCTTTTTTATTTTTACATTGAAAGCCTGGTCCTCTGGGCCAGGCTTTTTACATTCAACGCACAAACGCTATTTCAAATTTAACAACCATGAAGGGTCTTCGATCCATTTGACCTTCATCTTGATCAACTCGTCGGACTCCCTCATGGTATTGAGAAAGTTGGTGGTCCAATTCATCAGGTGCGCATCTCCCGCCGGCATGGCGATGCCCAGCGGTTCGTAGGTAAACGGGGTGATCAGTGAAACCAGCCCTTCGTCGGGGTGCCGCAACAGCGACAGTATACAGACGTGGTAGTCCGCCACCAGAGCATCCACCTTGTTGGTGAGAACCATGTCTACAGCGTCCTCGTAGTTTTTGGCCGTGACCAGACGGGCTTTGGGCATCAGCGTCTCCACCAGGGTGGCACTGGTGGAGCTCTCCAGGGCCGTGTAGGCGAACGCCTCCGAATTGAGTTTTGAGGTGTCCTCGGAGGTCACCAGGGACTTGAACCTGGTCAACAGAGCTTTGCCGGAGATGTGGTAGGGGCCAGCAAAGGCAACTTTCATGTTTCGTTCGGGGGTGATGGTCATGCCGGAAATCACCATGTCCACTTCACCGGCTTCCAGTGCGGGCAGCAGATCGGGGAAGGGTTTGATCACCAGGCTCAGTTCAACTCCCATGGCACTGGCCATATATCTGGCCAGATCCACATCCAGACCCATGGGGACACCGGATTTATCCAGCATATTCAGCGGCGGCATATTGGCTGCCGTGCCCACGCGAAGGACACCGCTTTGGGTAATCCGGTCCAGGTTCGGGGATGTCATTGTACCGCTGTTCGTATGGGCACACGCTGTGGCAAAAACAAGAACAAGTAACAGGAGCAGGCCGCGTTTAAACTGTTTCATTTCTTTTCTCCTCTTTTCGGTAAATGGTGATTGAGATAAACGAATAGCATATATATAGGTCGTTCAACGGGTGGGATGGCGGTTATTCCCAGCCGGCCACCTCATACCCTTTTTCGAAAAGGCAGCGTTCGACAATCCCTCTGAACACTGGGGGCGGATTGTCCTGCGCCATCATGCCGACAGCCATCGAGGCCGTACCGCCGCCAACGGCACCGGCCACGGCACCCTGACCGGGATCACCCCCAAGTACGGCGGCAGCGGCTGCGCCGGCGACGGCTAGGGCGGCAGCATCGTTGGCTGCATCCTGAGATACCTGCGCTTCACTGTTCTCACTGGCACCGGTTTCCCGGGCCATCATCCAGCAGTCTTCAATATCCGCCAGAGCAGCTTCTCTGCCCATGATTTCAAAGTGGGCATTGGGGTATAGGATCGGTCGTTTGACCGACTCATCAAAGGCCGATGCCGTCAGCGGAGACAGCAAAATCAGAATGCTCGCACAGGCAGTTATGAATTGTTTCATATGCCACCTTTCAGTTCAAGAAAATCCTGGAACCTATCCGGCTGCCGCCAGGATACCGAATGAAAATAAGTGATCTTTTCAGTTTGCCAGCGGGCAGAATCATACCCGCGCAGGTGATGGCAGGTCAATTTATTTTTTCCGCGGCCCTAATCTCAATGGGACCCAAGGATGACAGATGGTTCATTCTTTTGCAGGCCTTTCGTCTTCGCAAAGGCTTTGCCGGGACACGTGATCTTGAACGAAAATCCTCGTTTCTGGACGGACACTACCTAATCACCGTTGCTGTCCACCCATTGGTCCAGGGGGACCGGCTGGACAATACGGCATGACATGGGCTTCCATTGGCAGGCGGCGCTGATTTCGATTCCGGACTGGATGATGGATACCGGACGGTCCGATGAGACCACCACGACGATGATATTCTCATGTTCGGCGGTAAATCGCAGGGCCGAATTGTAGCGGGCACCGCGGGCCCGGTTTTCGCCCATGATGGCCCGTCCGTCCAGCAGACAGGCAAACCCGTGAAGGTGAAGGTCGGCGCCGATGTGAAGGGCGCCGTCCACCCGGAACAGGGATTTGGCCAGGTCGAGGATTGCCGGCTCCCGCAGGTCCAGGGGACGGCCGAAACATTGGCCGGAGATGGCCACCGGCGAGGGGTTTAGGTCCAGGACCAGGGTGGCCCCGTGCTTCTGGTCTTCGGCCTGATGAACCAGCGCGGTAATAATTTTATAAACGGTGTTGCCCGTTTCCGGATCGAGGTCCGATTCCAGCAGCACCTCTTCCAGATGAACCAGGTTGGCCCGCCGGGTGGTGGACTGGTAGGTGCCATCGGCAAAGCTGCATACCGTGTCGTCAACGACCCGCAGAAAACCGTGCCTTCCATTGAAGTCGGCGGTTATGAAAAAATCCGGCAGGTTGTCGTCGGCAATCCCGGCCACGCAGCGGCCGTCGGAAATCAGTTTGAGGTCCGACTGCTCCACGGCGGCCAAAAGTTTGCGAACATGTTTGATGTTTTCCATGGCTGGCTGTTCCGAGTGGGAAAACTGGGCCAGAAACGGTATGTGAGCCAGTGCCTTGGGTTCCACGAACACCAGTTTTCCCCGGGGCCATGCCCCCTCTTCCATGGTTCTCGAGATTTCAAGAATCGCATCCAAAATGGGGTATATCCGAAGCTTGGTGTCCCAGCCCAGGAGCACGTTCATGCGGTCTACCACATCATCGCGGACGGCATGGGTGGCGTATTCTCGAAGGAAACTGCCCGAGATGCCGGTGTAGAAGACACTCTCGCTGGCCATGTCATGAGAAAATCGCCAGGCCGCATGTTCCATCCACCGTTCGGTAGGCCCGGTGCTGCACATGTCCGGGTGATGCTCGGTAAACCACATCTGGTAGTAAACGGAGCCGGAACGGCCGCCATGGGAAATCAGTCCGGCCAGTTGAAGGTTCTTTTCCCGTATGATGTGGCTGTATTTCAGGCTGCCGCGTTGGATGGGGAGGTGTTTTCGCCATGCCTGGTTCTCCATATACAGTTCCTTCAACCGCGGTTCGTGGCCGGATAGAAGGTTCTGCGGATCAAAGACGAACATGGGTTGTTCCGGTCCCATGGCAAAGACGATGGCTGCCCGGCTGGGGCCCGAAAAATGGGACAGACCATCACGAAGGCCATCCAGGGTGTCGCCGATGCAATGGCAGGTAAAGGCGTTGATGTTCACGTTGATGTTCCGTAGGTTTTCGGATTCGGAAAAAGGACCATCAGACATAATCTGCCCAAGGTCTTAATTCACCCTGTTGGTTTTGTCAATTGACTGCCGGGATGCTGTCCGCGATACCCTGGTCCATCCATGCCATCGATAGATATTACCTATCGGGAATCGCTTTGGGAAAAAACGCAGAAATGCAAATAATTTTCTTGATTTCCCCTATGGCGGTGCTATTATTGCGGCAATCGAAGGTTCGTTTCATCTTGGCGGGCCGGTTTCGTTATGAAGGTGTTGGTCATGTTCGTCAGTGGCACCCTTTATGTATGAAGCAAGAGAATTTTTTTTTGAAAGGAGGGTGCCAGCATGGTTAACGGCGTAGTTAAGTGGTTTAACAGCAGCAAAGGCTACGGCTTCATTGAACAGGAAGATGGGCCGGATGTGTTCGTCCATCATTCAGGTATCAATTCAGACGGTTTCCGGTCTCTCAACGAAGGCGACCGGGTCACCTTTGAGATCGTTCAGGGTCCCAAAGGACCGTCCGCAGCTAACGTAACGGTTGTCTAAAGTTCCGATCTGATAAGAAAAAAAAAGGGGCATGTTCGTTCCACCGAGCATGCCCCTTTTTTTAAAGAAAGTGTGTCAACAATGAACGATGTGAAAGCAACAGCGAACGTTACCACCGAGGATCCGTTCTTTTTTGACCAGGAGCGGTTGCAGGCCATTGCCGGCAAAACAATCGTCAGTCATGGCCTGGAAGACCACAGGGAAAACCGGGTGATGGAGATCGACCGGGACCAGGATCTTCTCTGGGGCCGGGTGGAAGGGGCTGACCCTGAAATACCAAATAATGTAACTATCCGATTGACCGGAAATGGGTTTTCCTTTGCCTGTGATTGCGATGATGACAACAGGAATGGTGCCTGCCGCCATGTTGTTGCCGTACTCTTCAGGTATGCCGATCAATGCGGTGAAACCGATAAACTGCTGACTGCCACGGACAGTGCCATCAAAGACCGTATCAAACGGGGACGCTCGGAAGTCATCGTTGAATCGTTGAGCGGTGAGCCCTGGTTCGGATCCTGGCGGGCATCCTCTCTGGGCGGCGGCAGCCATTTCTCACGCAGTTACCGGGTGACCATCCGCAGCCTGCGGCAGCGGGCCAACTTTTGCTCTTGTCCCGATTTTGCGAACAATCAGCTTGGCACCTGCAAACATATTGAAGCCGTTCTACACAAGGTCCAAAAACATCCGCAGTATGAGCAGTTCAAGATTCAGCCGGCACCTTTTCCCTATGTCTACCTGGCCTGGGAGGTAGAAGACGCCCCGCAGCTCAAGCTGTATAAAACTGCGGATATGCCCCATGACCTGCAGGATATTCTGGACCGGTTTTTCAATAGCTCCGGGGAGTTCAAGGGCCGCCTGCCCGATGATTTTTTTCATTTCACGGAGCTTGTTGATGCTCGCGGCGATGTCCACCTGGGCGAAGATGCAGTTGACTATGCCAGGCAACTGGCGACAGCAGCGGCCCACAGGCAGCGATCGGTCGAGATTAAAAGCCGGATCAAGGCCAATAACAGGATGCCGGGGGTCAAAGCCCGTCTCTATCCCTACCAGGTGGAAGGCGTTGCCTTTTTGGCCGGTACCGGCAGGGCCTTGCTTGCCGACGACATGGGACTGGGCAAGACGTTGCAGGCCATCAGTGCGGCGGCCTGGCTGAGGGAATACGAGGGCGTACGAAAAACCCTCATTATCTGTCCGGCGTCCCTGAAACAGCAATGGGCTCGTGAAATCGCCAAGTTTACCGATCACGACGCCCAGGTGATCCAGGGGCCTCCCCCGCAGCGCGGCGTTCAGTACCGGCGCGAGTGCGGCTTTTTTATTCTCAATTACGAGCTGCTCCTGCGTGATCGGTCGCTGATCAATGAAATTGTCAGGCCGGACCTGATTATACTTGATGAGGCCCAGCGGATCAAAAACTGGCGCACCAAAATCGCTTCGGCCGTCAAGCTGATTCCTTCCCGCTATGCCTTTGTGCTTACCGGCACACCGCTGGAAAATCGGCTGGAAGACCTCTACAGCCTGATGCAGGTTGTAGAGGCGAAAATTTTAGGACCGCTGTGGCGTTACATGATCGATTTCCACGTGACGGATCAGCGGGGCAAGGTGCTGGGCTATCGCAACCTGTCCGTTTTGCGCCGAAGGCTGGCGCCGGTGATGCTGCGCCGGGATCGACGCGTGGTCAGTGACCAGCTTCCGGGCCGTATTGTTACCCGCCTGGATGTGGAGATGACTGCTAAACAGGTGGAACTGCATGATACGGCCATGAGTGCCGCCGGCCGATTGGCCACGATTGCCAAACGGCGCCCCCTGACCCCCACCGAGCAGAACCGCCTGATGGCGGCCCTGCAGCAGGCCAGGATGGCTTGTGATGCCGCCGGCCTGGTGGATAAGGAGAGCGAGGGCTCGCCGAAAATTGATGAGCTTTCTGACATCCTGGAAGAAGTCTGTCAGCAATCCGGATTAAAGGTGGTGGTATTTTCCCAGTGGGAAAAGATGACCCGGATGGTGGAAACCCGACTGCGACGCATGGGAATAGGTTTTGTCCGTCTGCACGGCGGAGTGCCGACCGCCAAACGGGGCCCCCTCATGGACAGTTTTCGGGAAGACGACAGTATCCAGGTCTTTCTCTCCACCGATGCCGGTGGCGTAGGGTTGAACCTGCAAAGCGGTTCTGTGGTGGTGAATCTGGATGTGCCCTGGAACCCGGCGGTTCTTGAACAGCGCAATGCCAGGGTTCACCGATTGGGCCAAACCAGGACCGTGCAGGTGATTACCATGGTGGCCGCCGATTCGTACGAAGAACATGTGCTCTCTCTGGTGCAGGGAAAACAGGATCTTTTTGACAACGTCATTGCCGAGGATGCCGACCGTGACGTGGTCGGGGTCTCCAAAAAACTGCTGGAAACGCTGGTGGATGACCTGGCCGACGATACAACTCAGTCTGCAGGAGAAAAACTGGCCGACAGGGACGAGGCCACGGAAGATGTTCAGGATGACGGGGTTGAGACTGTCGGGGACCGTGCAACCGGCGTGGATGATGGCGTGGAACGGGAGATAACCTTGTGCATCGAGGAGTTGCAGGCCGCTTTTGGAGCGCGAATTGAGCGCATTCTCGGTTCTGGAGGGGGCTTGCTGGCAGTCCTTGACCGGGTGGGAGCTGAAGAGGACCGGATGGCCACTGCATTATCCGAAAGAGTTCCGGTGGCGGTCATCGACCAGCGCACCCTGGCCGGACTCGATCGACTGGGGGCCGGATCGCCGGTGGCCGAAAGCCGAACCTATTATGACGCGGCACAGCAGGGTGACGAGCAGGCCCTTCCCCGCTTACTCATCATGGCCACTGAAAAGGTCAAAGCCGCCACCGTGTTAATCGAGCAGCAGTGTTTCAGCGGCGCCACGGAGTTGTTGATGTCTGCGATGCTGGCCGCGGCAGCCGAGCGGGCAGGACTGGAAACGCCTGTCATGGTGCAGGATGCCGGGGTGTGGCTGTATGGTGACGCCCTGCCCAAGGGGTTGCTGAACCAGGAAGAGGCTGCCCTGATGATGCGGGCCGTGTCCCTGGCTCAGTCACCATCCGTTCCGGAACCCCTGCTTGCGGAGTTAAGCATGGATGTGGAAAGTTTTGTAACGCAGGGATAACGAGTTCCAGGCTGACCTGATTGTCAAAATGTCACTCCATCTCTATTCATTCGGGTGTAAAATGAAAAAAACCATGCTGTGGCTAGGGGTGGCCCTGGTTTGTCTGCCACTGAACATCTATGCCATGGAGATAATGCTTCCCCAAATCTATAAAGAGAGTATAGATGTTTCCAACTGGCTAGTGAGTGAAAAGCTGGACGGGATTCGGGGGTATTGGGACGGAAAAAGGCTGCTCAGCAAAAACAGTGTTCCCCTGTATCCACCCGCAGCATTTACTGACAGCTTCCCTCCTTTTGCCCTGGAGGGAGAAATCTGGGGCGGCCGGGGAACTTTTGAGAAAACTGTGTCCATTGCTAAAAAGCAGCAACCCCATGACGGCTGGCTGAAGCTGCAATTTGCGATATTTGATGTGCCGCAGGCAGCAGGAGGATTTACCCGGCGATTGAAAAAGGCAAAGGACTGGTTTGCTCATCACCACACACGTTTTGCCTTTATCATTCCACAAAAGACGATCAAGGATAAAGGGCAGCTGAAGGCCGAACTGAAACGGGTGGAGGAAATGGGTGGTGAGGGATTGATCGTCAGAAAGCCTGACGCGCTCTACACCAAGGGGCGCAGCCGGGAGATCTTAAAGGTTAAAAGTTACCTTGACATGGAGGCCGTGGTCATTGCCCACATCGAAGGCAAAGGCAGGAACCAGGGACGGCTTGGTTCACTACTTGTGGAGTTGCCGGATAAAACCCGGTTCAAGATAGGAACCGGTTTCAGTGATGACGAACGGATCAATCCGCCACCCGTCGACGTTATTATTACCTTTAAATATTACGGCTTTTATGAATCCGGCCGCCCCAGGTTTCCCTCTTTTCTCAGGATCAAGCCGGACAATGATCTGTGATGCTTCTGTCTGAAAGCCCGACAGGACAGGTCCGGCTCATGGAGTCAATCTGTGAGCGAAGTAACATGAAACGCGCTGTCAGCCGTTTTATCGAAAAGAAACTACGGCTGAAGGTAAACCGGCAAAAGAGCGCTGTGGGTCGACCATGGGATCGCAAATATCTGGGTTTTTGTATGACCAATTCTCTCAAAGCTCTTCTAAAACACCAATTACGGTCGATTTCAGAGCATCTTTAATCCTCTGGTGTTCTTCAGGATACAGTTGCCCAGTCCACTCATCCATGAAGAACTTCTTGAACTCGATGGACAGAGAACAGCCCGTCTCAGGGTAATTCTCGTCCACCCATCGGGACAACTGGCCACCGCGGAATTTAACGTTTTCCCGTACATCGAGTCGCCGGCCTCCAAAATCAAATTTCCTCAGGTCGTTCATAAACCGCGCCACCACCGCCGCCCAAAGCTCCCGGTTCATTGTGCCGGTACCAAGATTTACTTCCGGATTCCTCTTGGCGTCTTCCGGCTGGCTTTCCGGACCCTTGCGCCGGTGGTTATAAGAATGCAGATCGAACACCACGAAACGCCCATATCTGCTCTCAATTTCCGAAAGGATGTGGCGAAGCTCAGAGTAAAACTCATCGTACTCTTCAAGAGAGGTTTTTATAAGCTTATCCGTCGGCTGATGCTTCCAGATTTTTAAACCCCACGCATCTTCAGGTTGAATGTACACGGATTTATCGCGAGGCCGGTTCAAATCTACTTCGAATCTTGATCGCAAACCGATAATATGAGTTGGAGCAATCACGGCCCAATCGCCAGTGTATGGATCCTCTTCCCGCAACCGATCGTCCTTAGAAATTGCAAAAAGCTTCCGGACATCCGGTCGAACGTCATGACCACTATGGATGGCTGTTGCGACTATCGGACCGTTTCCCTTCACTACTTTCCAGACGGGCTCACTCATTCACTCTCCTTTCCCGCGACCGGGGGGGGACTCTGCCACAAAGGAGCCTCCTGTTCCACACATTTCATTTTTGGTCGTGTCCAAACCAAAATATGTAGCTCCAGGTTATTTAAAAACCTTTCAGCTTTCCTTCTATTTTTTCTGCCAGATCATCCCTGCCACGGGCCCGCAGCGGCTCGATGAGTTCTTCGTAGAAGGGTTCTCTCACCCGGATGATGATGCTGAAGGCATCCAGCCATGACGGATCCACCGCATTTTCTTCGAATGCCCTGGTCTTGTTCAAAAGGCCCAGGGCTTCGAGTTCAAGCATGGTGCGCACGCACTTTTCGCAGCGGCCGCAGTTGAGTTTGTCCGGCACGTTGGCCAGGCAGACGCGAAAATTCTGGAATGCCACATCCCAGCCGGCGACGATCTTCAACTTCTTCATACGGGACAATCCGGCATCCCGGTGGCGGATGCAAAGATCGTGGCTGCCGTATTCCGGGTCCAGCAGCGGATGGGACCCACAGGGGTGCAGGTGGGGGATGTCATAGGAAGAGGCCAGCCAGGCCAAGTTGATGCGTTTGGAAAAGACGTGGGCGGCAGCGACCAGCACGGCGCCGAAGAACTGGTTTAGCCATAGATCTCGATCGTCGCACAGGTGGCGGATGTTGGTGTAGATAGGAATGAGCGTGAGGCCGGCGTCGGTCGCTACCGGTGCCATGGCCGTCTTGGCCCGCTCGAACACGGGGTACTTCGCCCCGCGCTTCACCACGCCGCCGATGTCGAACCCGTGGACCAGCAGGGCGTCTTTGGGCGCGCTGGGGTGGGTATCGGCATAATTGTCTTTGATCAGTTTGAGGGCGGCAAGGGAATCCATACCACCGGACAGAAAAACCGCCGCGTGTCGGTTCCTGTCCTCGTGCAGGGCTGTTTTTGCCAGCGATGCATCGATGGCCAGCGGCTGAAGTTTTCCTTCGGTCCAGTGGTGCATGAGGGCCATGACTGTCTCCAGCCCCTCTTTCAGCCGGGGGCAGATGGTCTCATCGATGAACAGCCGCCGTTCGCCGAAGTAAAGTGCCGGGATGATGCACCCCACGACAAAGGCATGGGGGTTGGCAAAGATGTCTTCGGCAAAGGTCGCTTCGGTTTCGATGAAGATTTCCTGCTCCGGCTGGCCGCAATCTTCGTAGGCCACCGTGGCCACGGCCCGGATCAGGCCATCGTTTTCTCTCATATGAAGATTGGACAGTCTCATTTCATCTTTCTTGTTTCTCACGATACCGGTCTACGGCAAATTGGATCATCCGGGTGGCAATGTCCAGGCCGGTGGCTGCCTCCATCCCCTTGAACCCCGGCGAGTAGTTCACTTCTACGACCAATGGATAGCCATCGGCGCTCACCATCATGTCCACGCCGGCGATATCGCACCCCACGGCGGCGGCGGCGGCGATGGCGATTCGTTGGCGTTTGGTGGAGAGAACCGTGGGCTTTATGTAGCTTCCCAAGTGAAAATTGGCACGAAAGTCTCCTTTTACCGGAGTGAGCGTCGCGGCGCAGATCAATTCACCGCCGATCACCAATGCCCGGATGTCTTCACGATTCTCCGGCGGCAGGTACCGCTGGATCATCAGTCCCCGGCGTCGATCCAATGTCGACAGCACCCGCTGACGGGCATCGGCTGGGTCCATGATTCGTAGCACGCCGTCACCCTGCCGCCCGCTGACCTGCTTGACGACCACCGGGTAGCCGCCCAGCTGATCCACCGCGTGAAAAAAGCCCGGCGCTTCGTTGACGAAGACGGTGTCGGGGCAGGGCAGGCCAGCGGCGGTCAGCACCTGCTGAGTGAGAAATTTATTGCGGGCGATGGTGACGGCACCAAGGTCGTTGACCAGCGGAATGCCCATGAGCTGGAACTGGCGGATCAGAGCCAGACTGGCGTCACCGATCTGGGCCCCCTGTCTTGGCAGCACCACGTGGGGCAGGGGGGAGGACTTTTCTCCGGTCAATCCCAATTGCCAGTTCACTATCGTTGGCCACAGGCGATAGGGGTGGATGAGATTGCCTTTGTGGCCCGCCTGGTGAGTTGCCTCTATCAGTCGCCGGTTGGGGTGGTAGCCGGCGTCCCTAACGGTGATGATGCCCATGCGAACCGTCATATTAAGACTCCTCACTATTAGTGGTGTCGATCATCCATTCGGGCATCCAGATGCCCACCGGCTTGCCGGCTTTCTCACTCAAATAGGTGGCTACTTTCCGAGTGCGGTTGCGGATGGCGATAGTTTTGGTGGCCTCGTTGTTTTCGGCGATGACAGAAAAGATCTTCCGATCCCCGGCCCGTTGGGTCAGCCCATCGAGCAGCTTTGTCCCAATGCCCAGGCCCCGGTATTCGGGACGCACCGAGGTATATCCGCGTTCCACATATCCGGTGAGGTCCAGTCCCGACTGACGGCGGACGGTTTCTATGTATTCGGGCCTCGGATGCTTGAGGCAGGAGTTGCCCACGATAACGCCTTTTTCAAACACATAACCGATGAGGTAGGCCCGCTCCAGGTTGAACCGTACGTGGTCGGTGGAAACCGTGCCGCCGGCCGATACCATGGCGCAGATGTCGTCTAAAAAACCATCAGGCAATTGGTCCGGGGGGCAGAAGTGGTAGCCAAGGTCTTCACCGACCGTATAGAGGTGGTCGCCGTCCTCGTCCACGCGCATCCTGAGAAATCCGTTTTTCCCCAGGCGATCCACGAGTAAAAAACGGTAAATCGGATCTCTCACCACCTGCCACAACGGTCGGCCGGGCAGGGGGCGAACCTGGCTGTACACCGGGCCAATGCTGTTCGGTCCACCGAGCGTCTCCGCTTCCCAGGAGTGAATGATGTTCGGCTGAAGAGAGACGATGGTGCAATTTTTTTTTGTTGCGGCATCACCATCCAGAATCAGATGGTTCCAGATGCCGGCCCGGGAAAATGCCATGAAATAGCGAAGATCCGGTAGCCGGTTCATCACCCGCCATTGGATTTGGACGATGGGCCCGCTATCAGCCATTGCCGTGAAATCCGACGCGATGTCATTCTCCATGATGCAGGAGATGGACAGGCGAAACCCTGTCTGCCGCTTATTGAATCGGATCACCACGTTTTCTAATTGGGTCGGATTTATTTCATCCACACAGAAAAAATGGTGTGTATCGTTATTTGCCGACAGCTGCCCCAAAAGATCCGGCAATCGATTGCCGCCGTTGTTGAATCCATCCAAGTTTGCATCCCACATGTGGGTCGTTGTTGATGTATTAGACAAAAAACCCGTTACCTGGGCAAGGGTCAGAAGTGGTATGGCACGTGTTGCCGGGGGGGGGTGGATCAGCAAAATGGTAAAGGGCGCAGAGGCAGTCATTGGGGGTCGTAACCTGCTAGGCTATGGGGCCAGGGTTGCTAAATGGGTCAATCTGACGTAAATAAGAGGATCTTATCATATGCTTGGCAAAGGACAACCATCGAAATGAAAATTGCCTATCTGATGGATCCGCTGGAAAGCATTCAGCCCGAAAATGAGACCACCAGCTACCTGATGTACGAATGCAACGAGCGGGGGCATACGGTCTATTTCCTGGAGCCCCACGATGTGTATATTCGCAACGGCCAGGTGGTGGCCCGTATGCGCAACATCACCGTGCAGCCGGGATTGGAGATGACCGACTACTGGATGGAGATCATCCAGTGCACCAAGCAGGACGACCTGATTTTCGAGGCCATCACCGAACTCGATGCCCTTTTTCTTCGCAGCAACCCGCCGCTGAACTACCAGACCATCGAGTTTCTGCAGCCGGTGGACAACCACGTTTTCATCCTCAATAGTACCACCGGCCAGATCATTGGAAACAGCAAGCTGTACAGTCTCAATTTCCCGGACATTATTCCCGAGACCCACGTCTCCAGGGACCCCTCCCGTCTTCGAAAAATTATCGACGATTTTGGCGGGGCCATGGTGGTCAAACCCCTGCAGGGATTCGGGGGAGAGGGGGTGATCAAGGTGAGCAACCGGGACCGGGAAAATCTCAACTCCCTGATTCATTATTACGTGCGTGCGTACGAGCCCTATCGGTGCCATGTGTCGCCGGCCCAAAGAGGGAGATTTTCGAACCAACGTCCATGCCGGCGGTGAGGTGTTTGCCCACCAGCCGTCCCGGCAGGAGCAGGAGATCTGCCGGGCGATCAAGGAAAAATTGATCGAGGATGGACTCTATTTCGTGGGCATTGACATCATCGGCGGCAAGCTGGTGGAGATCAACTGTGTCAGCCCGGGCGGCATTCCGCGCATCAACCGGCTGAACAATGATCACCTCGAAGCAAAGGTTGTGGATTTTATCGAGGAAGAGGTCAAGGGGATCACCGAAACCAATCATCGAGAGCGGTCTGTCCAATGATTAGTCGGTGCCGATGGCTGTCGCACCTATGCCTCCTTTTTACTGTCATGGCCATCATGGCCTGCCATGAAGAATCCCGATCCAATGCCCTTAAAATCGGTCTGGCTGAAGAGCCCCGGACCCTCAATATCTGGCTGGCCAGTGACGCCAATTCCCGCAAGGTCCTCTCCCTGATTTACCAGCCCCTGTACATCTATGATCCCGACACCCTGGATCTGGTACCGTGGTTGGCCGAATCCATGCCGATGTTCGATGAACAGAATCTCACATACACGGTCCGGCTCAGGAAGGCCAAGTGGTCGGACGGGACACCGTTTACCTCCCTGGACGTGGCCTTCACCGGTCGCCTGATTCAGTCTTTCAAGGTGCCCCGGTATTCGTCCAAGTGGAAATTTATCAAGCAGATCGAAACGCCGGATCTGCACACCGTCGTTTTTCACCTGAAAAAGCCCATGGCATCCTTTCTTACCGGGACCCTGTTCACCCCCATGGTCCAGGAAAAAGAGTGGGCGTCGGTGGCCGAAAAAGCCAAAACGACAGAAAAACCCGTGGCAGCCTTGCTCAACCACCGGGTGCACCATCCCGTGGGCACCGGTCCATTCACCCTGGAACAGTGGCAGCGGGGAGCGTTTTTGCACCTGAAGAAAAGTTCCTACTTTTTTGGTACCGGAAAAACCATCAACGGGCGAATTCTGGGGCCCTACGTGGACGATCTCGTCTATACGGTGTTCGGCACCTCGGACGTGGCGGTCCTGGCCTTGAAAAAGGGCAGCATCGACATGTTCTGGTGGCCCATCCAGCCCGGATACTTGGCAGACCTGAGCCGGCAAGCGGACATTCGTCTGTTCACCAACGAAAAAAGTGCACTCTACTTCATCGGCTTCAACCTCAGGCATGCGCCATTTGACGATCCTGCGCTCCGCCGGGCCGTGGCCTATCTCATTGACAAGGACTTTATCGTCTCACGCATTTTGCAGGGTCAGGGAACGAAGATGTTCTCTGTGGTGCCGGCGGAAAACCGATTCTGGTACGCTTCAGACCTGCCGCGATACGGGGACGGCCTGAGCCGGGAAAACCGTTTGAAGACTGCCTACCGCCTCCTTTCCGAGGCCGGCTACACCTGGACCGTTCCTCCGGTGGATGCCGACGGCGACATCCAACCGGCCAAAGCGATTCGGCTTCCCACCGGTCAGACCATGAATCGGTTCACCATCCTGACCCCGCCGGCGGACTACGACCCGCACCGGGCCATCAGCGGGTTGATGATCCAAGAGTGGCTCCGGGATTTGGGCTTGCCCGCCTATGCCCGGCCCATGGCGTTTTCCTCTTTGCTGCAGCAGGTGAAGGGAAATCACGATTTCGACGCTTTTATCCTGGGATACGGCCGCTTGCGGCTGGATCCGGGGTATGTGCGCAACCTGTTTCATTCTTCAAATGATAAATCCAGGGGCTGGAACATGAGCGGGTATCACAATCCGGCCTTCGACCGGGTGGCCGACCGGTCTGTCACGGAAATGGACCCTGGTAAACGGCAGGTCCTGGTGAAAGAGATGCAGAAGATGATCGCCCGGGATCTACCCTATATTCCCCTATACAAACCATCGGTGGTGGAGGCGGTAAGAAAGGATCGGTTCGACGGCTGGGTGGAGATGCTGGAGGGCATCGGCAACATCTGGTCCATGTGTCAGGTCAAACCGGTGAAACACGATGGCGCTTAGACGATTCGTCCTCAGACGGCTGGTGGAGATCGCCGTGATCTTTTTCGTGATCATGACGGTGCTCTTTATCCTCTTCCGGCTGGCACCCGGGGACCCGGTGTCCCGGATGGTGGATCCGTCCATGACGCCGGAAGACGCCCGTCTGCTCATGGAGAGCATGGGGCTGGATCAGCCCCTGTGGACCCAGTATATCTATTATCTGAAAAATGTGGTGACGGGAAATATGGGGGTTTCCTTTCACTATGGTGAACCGGTAATCGGCATTCTCATGGATCGGCTGCCCAACACCATCCTGCTGTTTACCACCTCTATCATCCTGTCGGCCCTTTTGGGCGTGTTTTTAGGAAAGATCGCCGCCTGGAGGCGGGGGGAGCGCATCGACACGCTGATGACCATTGGCGCTCTCTTTTGTCACACCCTATTCTTGCCCTGGCTGGCACTGATCATGATCTGGTTTTTTGGCTACCGGGTAGGGTGGTTTCCCATCACCGGGATGATCTCCCCGGAGGTGTGGATCCATCCCGACGCTGGTTTCATGGCCAAGGCGCTGGATGTGCTCTACCACATGGTGCTTCCGCTGATGACGTTGGTCTTGATCCATTTCGGCAGCTACCTGCTGGTGATGCGAAGCAGCATGCTGGACACACTGAAAGACGACTACATCATCACCGCCCGAGCCAAGGGCCTGGACGAAAAGACGATCCGGGACCATCACGCGGCCCCCAATGCGGCACTGCCCGTGGTGACCAGCGTGGGGCTGAGCCTGGCCTTTTCCATCAACGGCGGGGCCCTGACCGAGACGGTGTTTACCTGGCCGGGCATCGGGCGGGAGCTGGTCTTTTCCGTCAGCCACAGCGACTATCCGCTGGCCCAGGCCGCGTTCCTGCTCATCGCCATCGTGGTGCTGGTCGCCAACCTGGTGGTGGATGTGCTTTACGCCTACCTGGATCCGAGGATACGGTACTGACATGGGACATCCATCTTCCCTATCCCCGACGCCGAAAAACACCCACAGCATCTCTGCGGGCAAACAACGTCACCACTGGGTGGAACGTTTCCTGGACGGCTGGGCGGTCTATAGGAAAAACACCATCGGGCGAATCGGCATGGCGTTGCTGGGCATTTTTGCCCTCATGGCTCTGGCCAGCTTTGTCCCGCAAATGGTGGATCCCATGTACCACCCCATGACCGGCGTGGATCCAGAGATTTCACACAGCACCGGTCCCAGCATGCGGCACTGGCTGGGCACCGATTTCATCGGCCGGGACATCTTCAGCCAACTGCTGGCCGGTGCCCGCATCGCCTTCATGGTGGGCATTTCATCGGCCCTGATCAGCATCCTGTTCGGCACCACCATCGGCATGGTCGCCGGCTATGCCGGAAAGGGCACCGACATCTGGGTCATCGTCTTGATGATCGCCCTGTTCCGATGGCCTGGTGTCGCCCGGGTGATCCGGTCACAGACCCTGTCTTTAAAGCACCGGCCTTTTATCGAGGCGGCCCGCGTAGCCGGTGCCTCCCATGGGCGCATCATCTTCAGGCACATTTTACCCAACGTGATGCCCCTGGCTCTGCTTTATATGACATTTCGGGTCACTTCGGCCATCATTATCGAGGCGGCCCTGGCCTTTCTGGGGTTCGGGGACCCGGGAAGCGTCAGCTGGGGAATGATGCTCCAGTGGGTCTGGAAGACGGGCCACATGTTCCAGGCCCCCTACTGGCTGCTGCCCCCGGGTATCTGCATTTCCCTGATCACCATGGCCTTTTACATGGCCGGCCGGGCCATGGATGACGTGCTGGACCCGCGGCTGCGTAAAGAGGAGATCAAACCGTGACCTCAGCCTTGCTGGAAGTGGATAACCTGAGCATCGGCTACCGGACTGCCGGTGGGATTTCCCTGGCGGTGGACGGGGTGTCCTTTCGGGTGGACCGGGGCGGATCATTGGGGCTGGTTGGCGAATCCGGGTGTGGGAAAACCACCATCGGCATGGGACTCATGGGGCTTCTGGCACCCAATGCAACAATTGTTTCAGGCCAGGTCCGTTTCGAGGGCGAAGACCTCATGACAGCCAGTGATGCCAGGATGCGGCAGATCCGGTGGCGCCGAATTTCCATGATCTTCCAGGCCGCCATGAATGCCCTGAACCCGGTACACCGCGTCCAGGACCAGATCGCCGAAGCCATCATCACTCACGAACCGGACCTGTCCGGCCATTCGGTGGCCCATCGAACCCGCTCCCTGTTCGATCTGGTGAAGATCCCCGAAAGCCGGCTGCAGGACTATCCCCACCAGTTTTCCGGAGGCATGCGCCAGCGGGTGATCATCGCCATGGCCCTGGCCTGCAATCCCTCGCTGATCATTGCCGACGAACCCACCACGGCCCTGGATGTGATCGTCCAGAACCAGATTTTAAGTGCCATCGGTACCTTTCAAGAGGAGATGAACATCGGGATGATTTTCATCTCCCACGACATTGCTGTGGTGGCGGATGTGTGCACCAATATCGGCGTCATGCACGCCGGCAGCCTGGTGGAATACGGCAGCCGGCAAGAGGTGCTGGACTGCCCGGGCCACCCCTACACCCGGATGCTGGTGGGCAGTCTGCTGACCTTGTCGGATCAGCCGGCCGACTTGTCGGGCGTTGCCTGCGCCATGGGTGACAATGGGCCGGCAACGGTTGAGGGATGCCCCATCAACAGCATCTGCCCGGATGCCACCGCCGTCTGCCGCCGTGAACGGGCCGGATGGGTTGAACTTTCAACCACGCACCGGGTGCGCTGTTCACAGGCCGGGGAGGGGCGCTGACATGGCCGACACCAACGCTTCCCCCATCCTTATGATGACCGATGTGACCAAGGTCTACCAATCCAGGGATTCGTTGTTTGGCAAATCGAGCAACCGTGTGGTGGCCCTGGACCGCTTCTCCCTTGCTGTTAACCCCGGGGAGATTTTTGGTCTGGTGGGAGAGAGCGGCAGCGGCAAAACCACTGCCAGTCGCCTGATCGTGGGGTTGGAAAAACCCGATGGCGGACGCATGCAGTTTGACGGGCAGGAGATCGTTGGCCTGTCGGGTCGGACCCGGCGGGAATTTACAAAGAAGGTCCAGGTGATTTTCCAGGACCCCTACCAGAGCCTCAACGCCCATTTCTCCATATTTGATACGGTGTGTGAACCGCTGGTTATCCACGGCATCGGCGATCGGGCGGCGTGTCTGGTTCGGGTATGTGAGGCCCTCGAGACCGCTGGACTGACCCCGCCGGAAACCTATCTGGACCGATACCCCCACCAGCTTTCCGGGGGGCAGCGCCAACGGGTGGCCATTGCCCGGGCCATGGTGCTGAATCCCCGTTTTTTGATTGCCGACGAACCCACGTCCATGCTGGATGCATCCATCTCTTTTCAGATTTTCCGTCTGCTGAATCATCTGCGGGAGGTGTTTGGTGTCGCCATGCTGTTCATCACCCACAGCCTGGCGGCTGCGCGCAACCTGTGCGACCGCGTTGGTGTAATCTACCGGGGGCGTCTGGTGGAGGAGGGAACGGCCCAAGAGACGATCATGCATCCCCGGCACCCTTACACCAAAGCACTGCTGGACGCCCATCCCCGCTTTGGGTGCAGCAGACGATCCGGCTATAATGCGCTACTTGAAACCGAGCGCCCCCGACCGGAGACCGACCACTGTCCGTTCTACCCGCGTTGCCGTCTGGCGGTGGACAACACTTGCAACCGGCGTTCACCATCCCTGAAAACCCTGGATGCCGGCCACCGGGTCTCCTGTTTCCTGTTTTGACGAATACTGGTGATTGTCTGGAGCGGTTATGGGACTTATCTTAGCCGAAGGCGGTTCTTACATCCTTCACCGGTCAGCCATGACTGCCACCCGGTATCGTGCCCATGAAAACGGAAACATCGTCCCATCAGTCTGAAAAAAACAAAGACAAGGGCATCCGTGAGATCCTGCTGGCCGGTGTCTTCTGGCGGATTCTCGTCATTGAGATGATCCTGCTGGCCTGGTCCGTGGTCTACAAGATGGCCTCGGAGGATGCAAGCGGCACGGAACTGCTGTGGTATGCCGTGCGCATCATTCTGCTGGTGATCGTCATTTTGCTGTTCATGATGGTGACGTTGCGCCGGTTTCTGGAAAAAAAGATCATCCGGCCCATGGAGGCCGTGTCCGTGGCCAATCGCCGCCTGAATGTGGACCGCCCGGAAGTGGACAATGTACCGCTGGACGACGATGCCGCCGTGGAAATCCGGGAGATTGTCTCCACCCGATCCAAGATGCTTGCAGCCATATTGAATGTATCCAACCAGCGGCTTCAGCTGGTCAACTTCATCAAGGATACCTTCGGCCGATATCTTAGCCGTAAAATCGTCGATGAAATACTCGATTCTCCGGAAGGCCGGCGGATCGGCGGCCGCCGTCAGACGGTGACCGTGCTCATGTCCGATCTTCGGGGATTTTCCGATCTCTCTGATTCGAGGGACCCGGAGGAGATGGTCCGAATACTCAACCGGTATCTGGAAGCCATGACCCAGGTGATTCAGCGCTATGACGGCGTCATCGACGAATTTATCGGCGATGCCATTCTCACCGTGTTCGGGATCCCCGAGGAAAAGGAGGATGATTCCCTTCGGGCCGTCGCCTGTGCCCTTGCCATGCAGCAGGCCCTGGCCGACCTGAATCGGGGAATGGTTGCCGATGGGCTCCCGTCCCTGGAAATGGGCATCGGGATCAACACGGGGCCGGTGGTGGTGGGAAACCTGGGTTCTGAAGCCAGGACCAAATACGGCATCGTCGGCGCCGTGGTCAATATCGCATCTCGCATCGAATCCAACACCGTCGGCGGCCAGGTGCTGGTGGGCGAGGCCACATACGCGCAGGTCAACGCGCAGGTGACGGCCCAGCCACCCATGACCGTCATGATGAAGGGGCTGAAGCGCCCCCTGGTCTGCTACCTGATAACCGCCATCGGTCCGCCTTACGACATCCGCTTCACCCTGAAAACACGTGATCCACTGGTGGAGATTCGCCTGCCGTTTCAGCTGTGGCGGCTGGACGGCAAAAAAGTGGCTTCCCGCCCCATCGCGGGTGAAACCCGTCAACTCAATGAAACCACCTTTGTCATGAATTTCACGGAGGCGCTGGCACCGTTGACAAATGTGAAGCTCTTATTTACGTTCTGCCAGGAGGCGCACTGTTTTTCCGATATTTACGCCAAGGTGGTCGATGTGGACAACACCAGCCAGCCGCCCGTTTACCGGCTGCATGTCACCTACATGGATCAGCAGGACCGAGCGCTGTTGAGCCGCTGGATCCGGGCTGCCTGACCCCACGAAATGAATTACCGTTATAGACCCATTTCCATCAAAGGTGAGATATGATGTTGGATGCCCAAAACCCCATCCTAAGACCCCTGCATGCCATACGGAGATTTTCCCATGATCGCAAATGCCAAAAAAAAACCTTTTTTAATCGGCCTCTGCCCATTCTCGCTTTAGCGATTGTGCTCCAACTGGCAGTCGCGGGCTATGCCCAGGAAAAAAAAGCGGTCAATTCCCTCGGCATGGAATTTGTGTTGATCCCCGCCGGCATGTTTATCATGGGAAGCCCAATTGACGAAGCCTACCGGGGTGTTTCCGAAATCCAGCATCAGGTCACCATCACTCGCCCATTTTACATGCAGACCACTGAGGTGACCGTGGACCAGTGGCGGGCGGTCATGGGAAAGCGGTTTCTGGCCCGGAAAAAAGGGTCCGGCGACATGCCGGTGGTCAAAGTATCTTGGCATGATTGTAACAAATTCATTCGCAAGCTGAATAAAATGACCGGTGATGTGTACCAGCTGCCCACCGAGGCCCAATGGGAGTACGTTGCCCGGGCCGGCAGCACGGACGCCTATTTCTGGGGCGCCCAGATCGACTGCACCCGGGCCATGTTCGCCAACAATCCCATGAAGTACGACGGGTGTGTCTCCACAAACACTGCTTTGGGGCTGAAACTCGGCCGACCGGCACCGGTGAAACGCTATCCCCCCAATGCCTGGGGGCTGTATGACATGCACGGCAATGCCTGGGAGTGGTGCGAGGACCGTTTCGATCAGTACGATGCCGTCTCGGTGGTCGATCCCTGCGAAACCGAATCGGGCCAAGACCGGGTGCGTCGCGGGGGGAGCTGGTTCGGTTCCGGCTATTCGTGCCGCAGCGCCAACCGCGCCTATGGCCACCCCATGAGCCGGCTGCAGAACACCGGCTTCCGACTGGTCATGGCATTGTCTGCCGGGCAAAACGACACTTCTCAGCCCCAATAACGTGGCGACGCCTTTATGGACAACTATTCGACCAGTATCTACGGCCGTTTTCAACGGACTGGGGTGATGCCTTGCCGCTCGAAAGGGAAGATCCTCATTGGCAATCCATAAAAAAATAGGCCGCTGGTTCAATGTCCATGAAGAGGAGGTCGGCCTGTTCCTGTGGACGGCTGCCCTGCTGTTCCTGGTTCGCAGTTCGGGGATGTTTCTGAACAACTATGCCGAGACCGCCTTTCTAAAGCGCTACGGTGTAGAGTACATGCCCATCGTCAACATGATTAACGCGGTGATGACCTTCTTCGTCATGGGGGTCATGACCGGTTTCATGACACGCCTGCCCGGCGCTCGATTGCTGTCCCGTCTCTTCGTTTTTTGCGGCCTTTCCATGGCAGGCATCCGGGCCATCATCCCGCTGGGGATCGACTTGGTCTATCCCGCCCTGTTCATGCTCAAGTCCCAGTATGAAGTCCTGTTGGCCCTGTTGTTCTGGAACCTGGCCAACGACTTGTTTAATACCCGACAGTCCAAGCGGCTCTTCCCGCTGATCACCGCCGGCGGGGTCATCGGTCAGATCCTGGGCAGTTTTGCCACCCCCCTGGTGGCCCGCTGGCTGCACCTGGACAACCTTCTGCTGGTCTACATGGTCACCGCCCTGGCCGGTGCCTGGGCGGTGCAGGCCATGGGAAGGCGGTATCCCACCCTGCTGTTCCAGAAGAAAGAAGGAGGTGGGAAAAAAAGGCGGTCCTCCATGATTGAGGAGTTCAAAACGGTCATTCCCATGATGAAATCCTCGGTGCTGGTGAAAATATTGGTGGTGCTCACCTTCATGCCCAATGTGGTGATCCCCATCATGAACTACCAGTTCAACTTTGCCGTGAACGAACAGTTCGCCACCGAATCGGGCCTCATCGAATTCTTAAGTTATTTCAGGGGAGTGCTAAACATCATCAGTCTGGTGATCCTGCTCTTCGTGGGCAAGCTTTACGACCGCTTCGGGCTGCCCGTGGCCCTGATGTTTCACCCGTTCAACTACATGCTGGTGTTCATCACCTTTCTCTTTCGTTTTGATGCGTTGGCGGCCATGTATGCCCGCATGTCTTCCAATATTATCCGGACCACCATCAACATCCCGGCTACTGCGGTGGTGACCGGTCTGTTCCCGGAATCCTACCGGGCCATGATCCGGCCTTTTCTCCGAGGCACTGTCGTCCGGATCGGTCTGTTTCTCGGATCCGGACTCATTTTGCTCTCCGACACCCTGTTCCACCCGCGCTACCTCTCCCTGGTGGCCATGCCCTTTGTTCTCGCCTGGGTGGTCACCCCCTTTATTCTCAAACGCCGGTATGCCGGCATCCTTTTAGACCTGGTTTCCGACGACAGAATCGATTTCGGCGTGCATCCGGAGAGAACCGCCTGTGGATCGGCCGGTTGCTCAAATCCATCTCCGTCCCGGATCTGGACACCCACTTGTTAGCCGGCATCCGGGAGGAAGTGGACAGCCGTATCCGCATCGGGCTGATCGAACTGTTGCCGGACCATGCCGGTCCGGCGGCCGTTGAACCCTTCACCGAACTGATCAAGACAGGGGAGCCCGAACTGGCCATGGCCATGATCGATGCCGGCCACCGGATGTCACCGGAAACTTTTGCCCCTTTTAACCGACGCATTTATGCATCGTCCTTTCCTCTTGACGTCAAGGCCCATGCCGTGGGATCCCTTTATGCTCGGGACCCGGCCCGATTCGGCCCGCTTATCGAGGCGTGGCTGATGTCTGAAGATACCAGCACCCGCAGCCTCGGCATCATTGCTGCCGGGGTTTGCCGCGATATGCGTTTTGCGGACCGGCTGAAGATCCTTTTGTCGATGTCCGATGATGATGCCACGCTGCTTTTAGTCCTGGACAGCCTTTGCACCATCAACGTGACGGGCCTCAACCCCCTGGTAGTGCTCCGCCTGGGGGATCCGGATCCGAGCATGCGGCGCGCTGTGCTCGACGTCTACCAGATTGAAGATGAGGCCTCTTTGAAAAACGTGATTCCGCTGCTGGGGGATGATTCCGAGGACATTGCCGGGCTTGCCCGTGAGAAGATCAGGACCGCCGACTACCAGAACAGCCTGCGGCTGGTAAAATCCCTTTCGCTTCCCCAGAAAAGAGTGAGAGAAGCGCTGTTTAACCTGCTGGGGGCAGCTTCCCGGCGGGGCCCTGCAGGAGTTGCTGGCGGTCCATCTGGATGAGCGGGTCTGGTTTACCCTGCAGACGACGCTGCGGGTACTGGCAGCCCAGGATCAATCGGGACGGATGCGTATGATCGCCAGGAGCATCTTCTCGACGGACAAGCGCCAGCGGGCCAACAGCCTGGAGGTGATGGATGACATCCTGGACAAAAGCCTGGTTCGGTTGCTGACGCCGCTTTTCGATGACATGGATATCTCGGAGCGCATCGCTGCAGGACAAAGACTTTTCCCCAACGAATTGCAGGAGCCGACGACATGGGCGCTTTTTGACGGTCTGCTGATCAGCCGAAACTGGGTTTCCCTCGTGTTGACGCTCACCCTGATTCGGCAAATGGCGGTTTCGCCCGAAGATCCCACCCGCATCCTGGCACTTGCTGAACACAAAAATTCGCGCGTATCCCTTGCGGCAATAGAACTACTTAAAAAAACGGATTCCCCATCCGGGCAGGAGACAGCAATGGAAACAGCAACCTCGATTCCCTTGACCGATAAAATTTTACACCTTAAAAATATCGAGATTTTTACCGACCTGTCCATTAACGAACTGGCAGCCGTGGCCTCGGTCACTGAGGAGGCATTCTCTGACGAGGGGGATGTCGTCTTCCGGGAGGGGGCGCGGGGTGACACCCTGTTCCTGATAGTGGATGGCGAAGTGGCAGTGATCAAGGATTGCAATGCGGATAAGGAAATCGAGTTGGACAGTATCGGCAGCGGTGACTATTTTGGGGAGATGGCTCTGTTCGGCGACGATCGCCGCTCGGCAACGATCCGGGTAAAAAAGGCCGCCCGGTTTTTAACCCTTCACAAGCAGGAACTTCAGGAAATCGTACGCGAGTATCCCCAGATCGCTCTACATGTCTGCCGGGTGCTTAGTATGAGAATACGCCGCCTGCACGGCAAAATTTCCGACCAGAGCTGCTGAAAGCGCCACTGATCTTTTATCTGTGAGCATGCCGCCAACGCTTTTGTTTCTACAAACGATCACCCTACCAACAGATAGACCGAAAATTGACTTTGTTCATGTAGATTGGTACTCTCCTGGCCTAAGGGCCGCGGCCCTGATTGATAGGATTTTAACTGGATATGACCGATGAAGAATAAGCGAAAGCCCCTTTTCAGACATCCGAAGATTGTTATTTCTCCATGTGGTTTTGGCCATGGGATCTTTACGACAACGTTTATCCCCGCGGATACCACCCTTGAAGAGTGCCCTTATCTTCGGATAAAAGATGACGAATGCACCGGTGCCCTTGATGACTATGTGTTCAATCTGGAATCAGCGGAAGAAAACGGCCAATCGGATTATTATTCCCTGGTGCTTGGCTGGGGAAGCCTGTTCAACCATTCCTACGATCACAATACTGAATACTGGCACGATACGGACCGTGATCTGATTGTGTTCTACACAATCAAAGCGGTCACCTCCGGTAAACAGCTTTTTGTTAATTACGGTAAAGAATGGTGGGAATCAAGAGAATTGGCTCCTGAATAGAGAGCCATGGGCCGATGCCTTCCCCGATAGGATTCGAGGGGATCAAGGGAAATGCTTAAGAATGACACAGGGAGGAGCCATGTACACGTTGGACAAACCGGATAATTTGGTGGAAATGTTTGCGCAAAGTGTGGACAGGTTCGGCGGCAATCTTTGGATGGGAACGAAGAACAGGGCGAAGGACGGCTACGACTGGGTGACCTACGACCAGGTGGCCCGACGAATCACGAATCTTCGCGGCGGCTTGGCACACCTGGGTATTCAGAAAGGCGATGCGGTCGGCATCATCGCCAACAACCGCGTGGCGTGGCCCGTGGCCTGCTATGCTACTTACAGCCTTGCCGGGCGCTATGTGCCCATGTATGAAGCCGAGCTGGAAAAAACCTGGAAGTATATTATCGAGGATGCGGCGGTTCGGGTGCTTTTTGTTTCCAGACCGGAGATTCTGGCCAAGGTGAAAGGCTGGCCTGAGGAGATCGAGACCCTGGACCATGTGGTCCTCATCGAGGGGCAGGGTGAGGGAACCATGGAGGCGCTGGAGCGGTATGGAAAAGAACACCCCGCCCCAGCAGTTTACCCGGATGCGGACGACATCGCCGGCCTGATCTATACCTCGGGCACTACGGGCGCTCCCAAAGGTGTATTACTCTCCCACGGCAATCTAACCAGCAATGTCCACGCCGCTACCAAAGCCTACCCCCAGCTGGATGAGAACCTGCGGACCCTCTCTTTTCTTCCCTGGGCGCACTCCTATGGACAGACGGCCGAGCTGCATTTTCTCATGCGACTGGGTGGCTCCACCGGGTTTGCGGAAGGTCCCCTGACCATCGTTGACGATCTGGCGCTGGTCAAACCGACCTTTCTCATCGCCGTGCCCCGCATCTTCAACCGGGTGTACGACGGTCTGAACACGAAGATGAACGAGCAGGGCGGGTTGGCCAAGAAACTGTTCGACATGGGCGTCAATGCCGGGATCGAGCGGCGGCGATTGAAAAAGGAAGGCCGGACCAGTTTGGTCAATAATCTGAAACTGAAAATCGCCGATGCCATTGTGTTCAAGAAAATCCGAGAAAAGTTCGGCGGCCGGCTCATGTATTCGCTGAGTTCCAGTGCGGCGCTGAGTCCCCACATTTCAGAATTCTTCGAAGATGTGGGCATTCCCGTATACGAAGCGTGGGGAATGACCGAACTGTCGCCGGCGGGCACCATCAACAGCCTGCAGCACAACAAACTGGGCAGTGCCGGCAGACCCATCGACAAGGTTCGCCTGGTGATTGACAAGACCTTTGACAGCGACAACCCGGAAGAGGGTGAGCTGATCGTTTACGGCCCCAACGTCATGAAGGGCTATCACAACAAACCCGAGGAGACCCGGGCCACCATGACCGAGGACGGTGGGCTCCGCACCGGAGACCGGGCCTATATCGACGAAGACGGGTACCTGCACATCACCGGCCGCATCAAGGAGCAGTTCAAACTGGAAAACGGCAAGTTCGTTTCTCCGGCCACCATGGAAGAGGAGATCAAGCTGCTGCCCTGCGTGGAGCATACAATGATCTATGGGCTCAACCGGCCGTTTACCGTAGGCCTCGTTTTTCCGGACTTCATCGTCATGGACAAACTGGCCCGGCAGAACGGGTGGCCCGCGGAGCCTGCGGCCATGGTTGCCGATGATGCGTTCAAGGCGTATATCGAAAGCAAGATCCTCGGCAGTCTGAAAGGCAAATTCGGGTCCTACGAGATTCCGAAAAAGTTCATTATCCTCAGTGAAGGCTTTTCTATCGACAACGGCATGCTCACCCAGACCTTCAAGCTCAAACGCCGCGAGGTGCTCAAAGCGTATCAGCCGATGATCGAAGAGGCGTACCGGAAGAAATAGAAGTTCCTGTAAAGGACGCGGGGTCACCCATTAAAGGGCGCCCCTTTGATTTCAACTGCCTATGCCGTTTTTTTATCCGTTGCACATTACTGGATATTTTTTTATTGTCCCCTTATGGCATTGAATCTTGTACCCTATTTTGTACCCAGCGAAAAAAGGCAAGAAAAAAGGGCTTGCATTGGATTTGCAAGCCCTTTATTTCTTTTTAAAAAACTGGTCGGGGCGAGAGGATTTGAACCTCCGACCCCTTGAACCCCATTCAAGTGCGCTACCAGTCTGCGCTACGCCCCGACAAGAAGGCAAACTTTTAGCATCATCATCAACCAGTGTCAAGGAGGCACAAGCAAAAAAAGTGAACCCCCAGAGCCATTCTGAACCGGCGCTGCCCCGGGCCCTGAAACCCGGCGACACCCTAGGCATTGTCGCACCGGCCAGCCCCTTTGACCGACAATCATTTGATGCCGGCGTCCGGGGCCTGGAATCCATGGGCTTCAACCTCGTCATTCCAGAGGATATTTTTAATAAAAACGGCTATATGGCAGGTTCAGACCAGCGCCGGGCGGATCTGTTGAACCGGCTGTTTGCCGACCCTGACATTGACGGCATCATCTGTGCCCGCGGGGGATACGGCGCCATGCGAGTCCTGCCGCTGCTGGACGCGGATGCCATATCCCACCATCCCAAGGTGTTTGTCGGATTCAGCGACATCACGGTGCTGTTGGGTTTTCTGGTGGAGCGCTGCCGTATGGTGGCGTTTCACGGACCCACGGTCACCACCTTGGGCAACGGTGATCCCTCGACCCGGAACCGTTTCTTGTCGGCGCTGACAAAACCGGCACCGCTGTCTCTTGCAGCTGCGTCGAACCATGTGATTCAAGCCGGCAGTGCCACAGGGCGGTTCTTTTGCGGGAACCTGACCTTGTTTTGCCACCTGACGGGCACCCCGTTTCAGCCGGATTTCAGCGGCTGCATTCTGCTCATCGAAGACCAGGGGGAGGCGCCCTATCGCATCGACCGCATGCTGACCCAGATGATGCTGGCCGGCTGTTTCGACGGGTTGGCCGGACTGGCCTTGGGGGCGTTTACCAACTGTGGATCAGTCGAGGAGATTCACCGCATCGTCTCCGACCGGCTGGGCCGGCTGAATATTCCCATTCTGGCCGGATTTGACGTTGGCCACGAAGCGGTAAACATGACCCTGCCTGTGGGATTGCCTGTACTAATGAACACCAGCTCTGGAACGTTGACCTTTACAGGTCCCGCCGTCGGGTGGCAGTAACCTGCGATGAATACCAACTCCGTTCACGATCTGATGCAGCAGGGCCTCCGGGAAAAGGTCTTTCCCGGAGCGGTGCTGCTGGTGGGCAAAGGCGAGCCGCCGCTTTTTTTCAAGGCCTATGGCAAGGCCAACCTGTTCTCAGGCCTTCCCATGACCCGGGAAACCGTGTTTGATCTGGCATCGCTGACCAAGCCCCTGGCCACCACCCTGGCGGTGGCCAGACTGGCTGATCAGGGGCGGATCGGTTTGGACCAACCGGTGGCGGGATGGCTTCCTGAACTGGCCGGCAGCGACAAAGCGACGATTACTGTCCGCCAGCTGCTTTGCCATCAAAGCGGGTTTCCCGCCCACCGCCTTTTCTACATGACGCTCAAATCCCTCGCGCCGAGGGAGCGCAAATCTGCTGTGCTGGACCTGCTGAAGCACGCACCACTGGCGTACCAACCAGGAGAAACGACCCTATACAGCGATCTGGGCTTCATGCTGCTGTGCCGGCTGGTTGAAGCGGTGGCCGGTTGCCCCATGAATCACTTTTTAAAGGTCGAAATCTATGACCCAGTGGGATTGAACGATCTCTTTTTCGTGGATCTCACATCCAACCAGCGGCCCCACAGACCGTATGCCGCCACAGAGCTTTGCCCGGTGCGAAACCGGTTGCTGGTCGGCGAGGTGCATGATGATAACGCCTGGTTTGCCGGGGGCATTGATGGGCACGCCGGCCTGTTCGGCACGGCCGAGGCTGTTTTTCAGCTCCTGCGATTTCTTATTGCGGACTTTCGGGGCCGTGTGTCAACATCTATTTTTTCAAGGCAAATACTCTCCGAAGTCTTCCACGGAGTAGAGAAAAACCCATTGCCGCTGGGCTTTGACCGCCCGTCGGTGCAAAACTCCAGTGCGGGCCGTTATTTTTCTGCCAACACCGTTGGGCATCTGGGATTTACCGGTGTCTCCTTCTGGATGGATCTGGAGAAAGACTTCTCTATCATTTTGCTTACCAACCGGGTGCACCCCTTCCGTTGGAATAGCCGGCTGGGTCAATTCCGTCCCAATATCCACGATCGGATCATGGAACATTTTGAAATATAATCGGATTAAACCTGATTTCAACAAATTAAGTCTTGAAATCACAGGCTATTTCTGGTACCCGTTCGGTGAACTCGTCCACTGCGCAAAAAGGCCGGCCCGGCTGCCGCTGCCCCTAACGCAGGGCATCTTTGGCGGTGTTCTGATTCAAACCGAAAAAGAGGCGGCATGAACTTCATCGATTCCATTCTGGGTATCTTTTCCAGCGACCTGGCCATCGACCTGGGTACAGCCAATACGCTGGTATACGTTAAAGGCAAGGGCATTGTTCTCAGCGAGCCCTCCGTAGTTGCCGTTCGAACGGACAACCGCACCAAAAACCGCGTGCTGGCAGTGGGTATGGAAGCCAAGAACATGCTGGGCCGCACCCCGGGGAATATCGTGGCCATATTTGTCCGGCCGCGCATCATCATCGCCGTGCCCTCGGGCATCACCCAGGTGGAAAAGCGCGCCGTGCGAGAGTCGGCGGAATCTGCCGGTGCCCGTGAAGTGTTTCTCATCGAAGAGCCCATGGCGGCAGCTATCGGTGCCGAATTACCCATCACCGAGCCCACCTGCAACATGGTGGTGGACATCGGCGGCGGCACCACCGAGGTGGCGGTCATCTCCCTGGCCGGCATCGTCTACAGCCGCTCCCTTCGGATGGCCGGCGACAAGATGGACGAGGCCATCATTCAGTACGTCAAGCGCAAATACAACCTGCTCATCGGCGAGCGCACAGCCGAGATCATCAAAATGACCATCGGCAACGCCTACCCGGATCCCAACAAGGTGGAGACCCTCGAGGTCAAGGGACGAGACCTGGTCTCCGGCATCCCCAAGATCCTGGCCATTGATTCCGAAGAGATCCGTGAAGCCATTTCCGAACAGGTCGAAGCCATCGTGGAAACGGTGAAGATTGCCCTCGAACAGACCCCGCCGGAACTGGCCGCCGATATCGTGGACCGGGGCATCGTGCTTACGGGCGGCGGTGCCCTTCTGAAGAATTTGGACAAGCTGCTCAGAGAGGAGAGCGGACTCCCCATTACCGTTACCGAAGATCCGCTGTCCACCGTAGCTCTGGGGTCCGGCAAAGTACTGGACAGTCTGGAAATCCTTAAACAGGTCATCATCACTTAGCGGGTACCATGTTTTCCAAACGGATGATTTTCGTTGCCGTGGTGATCATTCTGGTCGCGGTGAATGTCATCCTCCTCACCATCACCGGCAAACACACCCAGACTCCTTCCGGTCTCGGCCGGGGAGCTCTCGTCATTGTTTCTCCCTTTCAGAAGCATCTCACCACTTTTGTTCAGTCCGTCAAGGACACATGGAACCAATACTTCTTTCTGGTCTCCACGGCCAAGGAGAACCAGCGGCTGAAAAAGGCCCTGGGGCAGAGCCTGCAGCAGCTCAACCGGTGCAGTGAAACCGATCTGGCCAACGACCGGCTCCGTCATCTGTTAGGCTTTGAAGAAGCGATTGTGCGGCCGATGATCGCCGCCCAGGTGGTGGGCAAGGATCCGTCTCCCTGGTCAAAGACCGTCATTGTGGACAAAGGGACCCAGGACGGCGTCCGGCAGGGCGATCCCGTGGTGATCCCCGAGGGAATTGCCGGCGTGATTGTCGAGGCGTCGGCTCGGTATGCCAAGGTGCTCCTGCTGATCGATCCTAACAGTGCCGTCGATGCCCTGGTGCAGCAAACCCGGGCGCGGGGAATTGTCAAGGGCGGGGGTGCCGGTTACTGCGTGTTCGACTACGTCCTTCGAAAACATGAGATCAGCGTGGGAGACACGGTGGTCTCTTCGGGCCTTGACGGAGTGTTTCCCAAAGGGCTTCGGGTGGGGCACATTTCCGAAATCGTTCGTCTGAACGCCGGCATCTTCCAGAAAGTGTCGGTAACCCCATACGTGGATTTCGAGATCCTCGAAGAGGTGTTTATCATTTCCGAACCGGCTTCCGAAGACCTTCCCGGGGAACTATGATTTACGGCTATCATCTGATCATCTGCCTGTTTCTGATCATTTTTCAGACCACGCTGTTGGTGGGTGGCGGCCCGGCGCACCTGTATGATCTGCTTGCCCCGTTCGTGGTTTATTTGGGCGTTTACCGCCTGCCACGGGAAGCTGTTCCTGTCCTGGTGCTCGGTGGCCTGGCTATGGACGGCATCTCCGGCGGTGTGTTCGGCGTTCACCTGACCGCCTATCTGTGGCTGTACGTGGGCGTGCGTTGGGCCATCCAGTTCCTTCACGTTGGCAATGTGATTCTGCTGCCGTTGCTTGTAACGGCCGGAGTGGCTTTCGAGAGCCTGGTGGTGGCCTTCTCCGCGGTGGTACTGGCGTCGGCGGCCTGGCCGGTGGAGTTCATGTTTTCCGTTGTTTCCAGGCAGGTATTGTGGGGGGCAGTAACCGGCCCCTTTCTGATGCTGTTTTTCATCCGTGGACAGAAATCCGTGGATCGGGCAAGAAAATCCTTTTTTGCGGAAAAAGACCCGTTGAGGACCTCTTGACCAACTACCTGGACAATGTGGACAGCGAGTGGTACAGCCAGCGACTTAGCGCTGTTCTGATCGTGGTAATTGCCGCCTTTCTTGTGCTGATTGCCCGGCTGCTGTTCCTTCAGGTGGTCGAAGGTGGGGAACTTCGGCGGCTGTCGGAAATCAACAGCATTCGGTTGAAAAGCGTGGATGCGCCCCGTGGGCTGATTTATGATACCCATGATCGGCTGATGGCGGACAACCGGCCTTCCTATGACCTGAGTATCATCGTCAAGGACGCCGATCCGCTGGAGCAGACCATCGAAAAACTGTCCCGATACACGGGTATCGACGAAGCGAGATTGTGGGAAAGCCTGGAGAAAGCCAAGAAGACACGCGCCTACAAACCCGTGCTGCTCAAGCCCGATATCGGCCGGGATGCACTGGCGGCCATCGAGGTGAACCGGTGGGACCTGCCCGGCATCGTGGTCAATGTTTCACCTAGAAGGGATTATATCTTCAGCCCCAGTTCAGCCCATATTCTGGGTTATATGGGGGAGATCGATGTCGAAGAACTGAAAAACAAGATCTACAGGGGGTGGCCAGCAGGTGGAGGTCAACGCCACCGGTCAGGTGGTACGGGTGCTCAGTACGGTGGATGCGGTTCCCGGCCATAACATTGTTTTGTCCATCGACCAGACCCTTCAGATGAAAGCGGAACAGTTGCTCGCCGATCAGGCGGGGGCCGCCGTTGCAGTGAATCCGTCCAACGGGCAGATCCTGGCCATGGCTTCGAGCCCCTCCTTTGACCAGAATGCATTCATCTCCGGCATGTCCCACGATGCGTGGAAGGTGCTGATATCGGACCCCTTGCATCCTCTTGAAAACAAGGCCATCCAGGCCGAATACCCGCCGGCATCAACGTACAAGATTATCGCTGCGGCCGCCGGGCTTGAAGAGGGCGTGATCGACAAGAACACATCGGTTTTCTGCCCCGGTTTTTTAAAGTTTGGTAACCGTACTTATCGGTGCTGGAAAAAATGGGGCCACGGGGAGGTGGCTTTGCTCAAGGCGCTCAGCGAATCCTGTGATGTCTATTTTTACAAGCTGGGCCAGGAACTCGGCGTGGATCGACTCGCCTGGTACGCCAGTGCCTTTGGCCTGGGAGAGCCCACAGGTGTGGACCTGGATCACGAAGCGGGCGGCCTGATTCCCACCGCCCAATGGAAGAAAAACAGGACGGGTGTCTCATGGCAGAAGGGGGAAACCCTGTCGGTGGTCATCGGGCAGGGGTTCAATCTGGTCACCCCCCTTCAAATGGCCATGGTGGCAGCTACCGTTGGCAACGGAGGCACGCGCTATCGTCCCAAGATCGTCAAAACCATCCGGACTGCTGACGGGAAAACCGTTTACGAGAGTGTCCCCGAGGTCAAGGGAAAGTTACCGATCAGCGACGAAACCTTGCGACTGGTGAGGGAAGGACTGTTCAAGGCCGTCAATGATCGGCGTGGCACGGCCTGGGCCAGCCGGCTTGAGGGGCTTGCCATGCATGGAAAAACCGGCACGGCCCAGGTGGTTGGACGGCGGGACGATGACGCCGAAGGTGAACGGGAGGGCGAGCCGATAAAGGATCACGCCTGGTTTGTGGCCTATGCTCCTGGGGAGAATCCGAAGATTGCCGTGGCGGTTATCGTGGAGCATGGGGAGCACGGATCCAGTGCCGCCGCCCCGGTGGCGGCTGAAATCATCCGATTTTACTTGTGCGGAGGGAAGCCTAAAGGCGATTTGCCTTTGGCAGTGGCCCGGACCATACCCACCGAAGGGTATTGAACTGCCGGCACACATACGGCGGCCGGCATTTTGCGGGATAGTAGACCATGTTTGACCGACGATTGCTGCAATGCTTTGACTGGGGGTTGCTGGTGCTCACCCTTTCCATCGGGTCTGCGGGGCTGGTGGTGCTGTATAGCGCCGTATCTGCCGGTGCGGTTGAGCCGGATATCGTACTGTTTAAAAAACAGCTGATCTGGTACGGCGGTGGCATAGGGATCATGGTCTTCTGTTTTTTGTTTGACTACAAACAGCTCGAACGGTTTGCCAACTTCATCTACCTGGCATGCGTAGGCTCATTGACGGCAGTGCTGTTTTTTGGCAAGTACGTGGGCGGGTCCCGGCGCTGGCTGTCCTTGGGGCCCTTTTCACTCCAGCCCTCCGAAATGGCCAAGGTTGCCGTCATCATCGTTCTGGCCCGTTACTATGCCAGGCTCATCAATACCGAAGGACTTACGCTTCGGGACCTGATGGTCCCTGCTTTTCTAACGGCGGTACCCTTTGCCCTGGTTGTCCGCCAGCCGGATCTGGGCACGGCCATGGTGATTGCGCTCATTGCCGGTGCAATGACCCTTTTTGCCAAGATCGAACGCAGGGCGCTCAGTTGGCTGGTGGCCACTTTCACCATGCTCGTACCGTTGGTCTGGTTTTTTTTGCGAGGCTACCAGAAGCAGCGGATCCTGACGTTCTTGAATCCAGACCGGGATCCGCTGGGAGCCGGTTATCATATTATCCAATCCAAAATTGCCATCGGATCGGGGATGCTCACCGGGAAAGGGTTTTTAAAGGGAACCCAGAGCGCCCTGTCATTCCTTCCGGAACAGCATACCGACTTCATCTTTTCGGTGCTGGCCGAAGAGTGGGGGCTGATGGGGGCGCTGACGGTGATCATTCTGTTTTTGATTGTCATTGCCTGGGGGCTGAGTATTGCCGGCCGATGCCGGGATCCCTTCGGCACCGTCTTGTCCGTTGGGGTGACCGCCATGATTGCCTGGCAGGTGTTCATCAACATCGGGATGGTCATGGGGCTCATGCCGGTGGTGGGAGTGACCCTGCCTTTCGTTAGCTATGGCGGGTCCTCGATAATTACCATGATGATGGGCATCGGCCTGCTCATGAATGTGAGCATGCGTCGATTCAAATTTGAATAACCGCAGCAGCCGGTCATTATGGGCGGAGCGTGAAAACAGTTTTAGGATCGTAAACAGGGGGAAACGATGAAAAAAAAAGAACGTGCGGACCATATCTCTACCCTGCTGGGAATTGGAACCACCATCGAGGGGACCCTGGAGTTTAAAGACACTATCCGGCTGGATGGTGCGGTCAATGGAAAAATATTTTCGGAGAAGGGCACGGTGATTATTGGTGAACGGGCTGTGGTGGAGGCACAGATCCGCGTGGGAACAGCCATTGTCAAGGGGACCGTCAATGGGCATATCCAGGCATCGGACCGCATCGAAGTCTATCCGCCGGCCAAAATCACCGGGGATATCCAGGCACCATTTAATGGAAATTGTAGCATGGCCAGGCTTGAACCCCTGCCGGTTGAAAAAAAAAAGACGGATGCAAAGCGTGATGAAAAGAAATCCGGATGACGGATTTATTTTAAAAAACCTTTGACATTTCAGCGATGCTGATGGTATAGACCGCCGGAGTTCGCACCTTTCGTAACTTATATCATTTATAGACAATATATTGTTTTCGGCAATATTTAATCGTACTTCAACGGAGGCCCTCAGATGGTAAGCGTCGATGGATCCATAGTCTTGCAGATCGTGAATTTCTTGCTGTTGATTTGGATTTTGAACATGGTGCTGTACAAACCCATCCGTAAGATCCTGGTGGAACGGAAAGAGAAAATGACCGGACTTCAGTCAGGTATCGACGACTCCGCCCAGCAGGTTAAATCAAAAGAAGAGGCCTATGCCGAAGGCGTGCGTCAGGCCCGGGCCGCCGGACAGAAAGAAAAAGAAGTGATGATTCAGGCCGCCGCGGAAGAGGAAAAGGCGATCGTTGGCAAGATCAACGAATCCGCCCAGGCCGAACTCAAGGCGGTCAAGGAAAAGATCACCCAGGAGGTGGGCATCGCCAAATCAGCGCTTGAAGAAGAAATTGAAGCATTTGCAGATGCGATTGGACAAAAAATATTGGGGAGGGTTGCTTAATGAAGGTTCCAATTTTCAGCGGGAAGCGCAGCCGTAGCACCCGGTGGACGTTGCCACTGGCCTTGGCCGTGCTTCTTTTGTTTAGTGGCACCGTAGCTCTTGCGTCCTCCGACGGGGGGCATGGTGATGCAGGCAGCAAAGGATGGGTGAAAACAGACACCTATCGGGTGATGAATTTTGCCGTTCTGG
>JABZFO010000125.1 GCA_014237405.1 Desulfosarcina sp.
GCCTTTCTGTCATTTAAAGATTATATCGCGATAGTCACAAGCACGATGACTCAGGTAAATTTCGCAGACATGAAAGTCGAAGAGAAACTAATGCTTTTCAATAACACAATCAATGCACGTGAGCAATGTGTCACCAGTACTTTCGAGCATTAGTAGCATATCCAAGGGGTGGAGAGGGACTCGAATATCCGCTGTGGCCTTGTGGGCAAGGCTTTTGGCGCGTCCCTCACCCCAATCGTTACAGCTACTTCCAACATAGACAAACCTTGAGAGACTTTTATAAAGCTTTGATACCATATTGACGATCGAAGTTTTATCTTACCATTCGATACTTTCAATTTAAGTATAGGTCAGGGCAGTTTGTTTCTCACTACACTCTTTTTTTCCGAGTAAGCCAAGGGTTGCCTTAACAAACGTTCCCCTTGTGAAGGACCCTTCAAAAACGGACCATACGATTTAACATAATGCCGATTAACAGACCTTTCCCAAACCGATAAGGGTCAGGGGTAGTTCCGCTTTGCCGATTCCCTGGAATTGTATCCGTAAAGGCCTGTGAGATTTGCATTATCAGCGGCAAGTTTTGATGGTTCCACAAGCACTTTGCGCTATAGGTAGCTGCCTTTCTGAATCATTGATCAGTCATCAGGGGGTTTAGCTGTGAAGTGAAATTGAACCGGTGTTGCCGTCTACGGTGGTTCCCAAATCCTATTTACAGGTTAAGCAACGCACTCCTGGTAGCTACGAGCGTTGCGGTAGGTTTCCGATACCCCCGGTTACTATGTTAGCTGGCGTGCTCGACATTTCCCCCGTTCTTATCTCTTCTCGAAGAGGTAGATGAATTTCCAGTCGCGCTTCATATCTACGACTGTCCAGCCTTTGGCCTTAGCTTCGTCGAGCCCTTTGTCGAGGCGGCCGATATGCGATTCGCGATCATAGGCCCATTCGCGCTGGGCATCGGTGTGGTGTACGTATAAACAGAGATTTGGGTTGTTGCCGGCTGCCGTCCACTGGAGCATCTGGAGGTCACCGTCAGAATTACCGAAGGCAGCAATAGGCCGTCTACCGATGTGCTGGTTGATGCCCACCGGCTTGCCGGCCTTGTCGTCGATGAAGTTGACTTTAGGCTGCCTGGTCAGGACGGGTTTCCCGTCCCGCATCTCAAACTTGGTAACAATGGAGCTACCCACCACCTGTTCCGGCGGGATGCCATAGACCTTTTCAGTCCAGGGACGCATGAACTCAATGCCGCCGCCGGACACGATATAGGTTTTGAACCCGTTGGCCCGCAGATAGTCAAGCAGTTCGAGCATCGGCTGGTAAACGAGGTCGGTGTAGAATCGGTCGAAGCGCGGATGCCTGGCATCGGCAATCCAGTCGCTGACGATCTTGGCAAAGGCCTCGGTGGTTATCCCGGCATGGGAGGCCATGATCAGATCGAGCAGAGCATGCTCACCGCCCAGCATCACCCCTTTCAGGTCTCCAGCCAAAGCGGATTTGAAGGGCTCTTTGGTCTTCCATTCAGGATGTTCTGGCGCCATTGCCTTCACACGGTCCAAAGCAAAAGCCAGTTGAACATACATCGGTTGTTCGGCCCACAGCGTTCCATCGTTGTCGAACACGGCAATCCTTTGTGCCGGCTGAACAAACTGCGGACCATCTTTTTTCGTCACCTTATGGACAAACTGGATGATCGCCTGTTTGGCCTTGCCGTCGTTCCAGGAGGGCAGCTCATCCACTGCTGTTGCCACTGACGAGGTCAACAGTCCCACGGCCAGTGAGACCATCAACAGGAATGGCTTTTTCATGTCGTCACCTCTTCAACTGTTTCAAGTACGGATACCCGCAGGGCCCGGCCCGGGTTGGCCGGCCCCGCAGGAGAATATAGAGAGAACTATTGGGCACCACCGTGACTCAGCATTTTTTTCACCACCTGGTCCAGGCTGAAGCTGGCGGCCTTCTGGCGCGGCGGAAATGCTTTAAAGCTTTCCAGAAAGCCGGCCACGTATGTCTGGGCCGGCACCAGCAAAAGGTGTTGGAGGTAATGGTGGCGCGTTCGTAGGGGTCGCGCCGCAGGTTTTCGATGAGCGGGACACGCAACGGAACGAACGGCTCCATCCACACCCGGAAGGTGCCCTGGGCCTTCTGCTCCATAAAAATCATTTTCCAGTCATCGTAGCGCAGGGCCGTAAGGTCCCCGTCGTCAGAGAAATAGAAGATTTCCTTGCGGGGGCTTTCGTTCACCTTGCCGGTCAACAGGGGCAGGATGTTGTACCCGTCCAGGTGGACTTTATAAGAGCGACCGATTGCCTTGACATCGCCTTTTTTAAGCTTCTCCTTGATGTCGGAATCCCCTGCTGCTGCAAGGAATGTGGGCAGCCAGTCCATGTGGTGAACGATCTCGTTGGTGACGGACCCGGCCGGAATATTTCCGGGCCATCGCACCATCGCCGGCACGCGCCAGCCTCCCTCCCAGTTGGTATTCTTCTCGCCGCGGAACGGGGTGGCAGCAGCATCCGGCCAGGTGTTGTAGTGGGGGCCATTGTCGGTGGAATAAAACACGATGGTGTTGTCGGTGATTTTCAATTCATCGAGCAGGTTTAAAAATTTACCGATGTGCATGTCGTGTTCGACCATGCCATCGGCATACTCATCCTGGCCGGAAATGCCCCTATGTGACTTCTTCACGTGGGTGCGAAAGTGCATGCGGGTGCCACTCCACCAGAGAAACCAGGGAGTGCCGGCTTCCTGCTGCTTGCGGATGAAGTCGATGGCGGCATCCGAGGTTTCGTCATCCACGGTCTCCATGCGTTTTTTGGTCAACGGGCCGGTGTCTTCGATTTTTTGGGTGCCGTCCGCGTTGGCCCATGAGTGGATTACGCCACGAGGGCCAAACTTTTTGCGAAAGGCTGGATTTTTGGGATAGTCTTCGTTCTCTGGCTCCTCTTCGGCGTTGAGGTGGTAGAGATTGCCAAAAAACTCATCGAAGCCATGGTTGGTGGGCAGGTGTTCATCGCGGTCACCGAGGTGGTTTTTGCCGAACTGGCCGGTGGCGTAGCCATGGGCCTTGAGCAGGCCGGCAATGGTGGGTTCTTCCTTTCTCATGCCGATCTCGGCGCCTGGCAGACCGACCTTGGAAAGACCCGTTCGAAATACACTTTGCCCCATGATAAACGAAGCGCGTCCGGCGGTGCAGGACTGCTCTCCATAATAGTCAGTAAAAATCATGCCTTGTGCGGCAATACGGTCGATGTTTGGGGTCCGGTAGCCAACCATGCCGCGGGTGTAGGCACTGATGTTGGACTGGCCGATGTCATCACCCCATATTACCAGGATGTTGGGTTTGCCTGCCTCTGCATAGGAAAGACCACAAAGCGTCATGAGCGCTGCAAAAAGAGTGGTACAAAGTAGAAAATAACGTTTTGTCTTCATACATGTTTTCCTTTCATGAGGTTGATTTGTCCATGTTTACTGCTGGTTATTCGCTGCGGATCAGGAGCGAGGCTGGAGGCAAACGCAGTTTGCCGTAGGCAGAGTCTGCTGCATTCGCTGGTTGTGAGGCGCACAGCGTCCTCGAAAACAAGTGATTATGCGGATCGTGTCGCAATTAAGATTGAGAATACCTCAGGAGGCTTGGACTTGTCAAAACCTGTACTTGCCCAAATCATTTGTCAGAACAACCCCTCCAATGGCAACGCAGTCCCGTGGAATACGGACCTTATGAAATTAAAAAATGCCTGCCCATAAGTCAGCCTGGGCAGGCATTTAATCGCCATTGAATTATGATTTACAAGTTTTTTACGCGGTTTCAAACCAAGT
>JABZFO010000059.1 GCA_014237405.1 Desulfosarcina sp.
ATCCGGTTCATCAAAGACGGCCAACCGAAAAAGGCGGCCTGGCTTTGGAAAGACAGGCACTGGTCTTTCACGGCCCACGAAAAGTTCATTAAAGAATTTTACGCTCAGGGGAAAAAACAAATTCAAAGCATGACAAATACCGCCGGCCTCAACCACCGGAATTAATAATCAATTGAATTTCCGCTGTTAACGCACCTTCCGTAGCGTTTCCCAAATCTATTGTAACAACCAAAAAAATCCTTGACAAAAAAGATATTATTGATGCCTGATATATTAATATCAAATCTTTGCCGATTCTTTTACCTTCGCCGGAATACCTATTTGGTTCATGCAAAACCCGGGAAACCGATTCGAATAAAGGTGGACGGACGAAATTCACAGCGTGTAATTTATATTGTGGATTAACTTTCATATTCCCGTACATGAAAATGGTAAGCAGTTTATTTATAAATTTCAGGGTATTGAAAGAAGTTCAGGCTGTATTTAACAAAGCGCACTTTGTATTTTGTAATTTATTTTCAGCACGATGTTAAAATTTTGCTTGACAAGCCGTTCTGATATCTGAAATATCAGATATCAACGATATAGATCACGGGGTGATCACATAAAAATATCGAAAATAGCGCGTTTATACAAGATAACTACTTGTTTTTACAGAATGATAGACTGCCGTTGGAGCCGGTACATAAACGATTTTTTACCAAACAGGCAGTCCATTTTTTCGGATTTCGCACATAAACTGGCCAACATATCCAGTGTGTTACGAATCTTAAATTAAGGATTTCAAGACGAATGTTCATCCGAAAAAGGAGGAGGTCGCTATGAAAAGCTTAAGGGAAATTGAAAAAAGATCGTTTTTGTCATTGGAAGACCTTGTAAAATTGGAGGAATTCATTCTCGCTACAGGCTATATGGCGCGCGAAAAGGCATTGGAAGAAATCGAACGGTTTACAGTCGAACTCGGTATCGATGAGTATTATTTCAAAACCACGACTATTGATGACATCGCCAAACATCTCATCTCAATCAGTGCCTCGGAACTCGTTTCAAAATATGGCGGTGTGGGCGTCGGCGTGGAACTTATCAATGAAGAGGCGGATAGGGCACTTTACATTATAGAAACCTCTAAAATTAGAGAAATTGAGGATAGAATTGAAAAAAAATATCCGACATTCCGGGTTGAAAGTTACCGTACCAAGAATCCGTCAAATGACCAGCATTTAAGACTTTACATCGTTAACAAGCCTCTGTTCAAAGAAAGTTTTGAAATAATACTCTTGGAAAAAAAAGAGCCGCTGACTTTTCAGGAAGCTGCCAATGAAGTCTTTTTGGAAGCCAGCGTGGCTGAAACGTTAGCCCGGTACCAGGAAGCCTGGGAATGGATGTGTAACCGAGAGGCACCTTATATTGCCATAACCGAAAAACCCGAGTCCGGTGAAACGCGGGTTATGGTTGGAATCCATGGTCAGGGAACCCGGCAGTTCATGGCCAATTTCACGAACCAGATGCGCAGATTCGGGATTATTTCAAACAGAAAGTATAAGGAAGTTTTTTTCGATCAAAAAAGCATTTATACCTTTTATTTTGATGCCCTGGATAAGGAAATCATCGAGGATTTTTCAAGAGGGCTCAATACGACGGTGATGTTGCCGCAAGATGCGATTACAAAGCTCTTCACAGCCGGCGTATTTGCCGCTCAGCCGACAATGTATGCCACTTCTGCGGCAGCATTTACCAATCAGTTTATTACCGCACTCACGGAAGAGTATACATCCTTGAGCCTGGCCCTGAAAGATCAGCCTGAGGCCAAGGGTATATTGGATAAAATGAAATTGAGGTTAGTAAAAGATACCTTTACCGAGGCGCGAATAGCCCAGACGGTTAAAGACCACGCCGACATTGTTTTACTGATTTACCAGGATTTTTCGAACCGCCTTCATCCTGAGAAGGAACAAAAAAATGAAAAAGAGATTGAAAAACTGATAGCGAGTAAAATAGAAACCGATGTTCCCTCTCCTACTGATAAATCGATCCTTCAATATTTTCTTACTTTTAACAAAATGATCTTGAAAACAAATTTTTTCAGGAGGGATAAAATTTGTGTGGTCTATCGACTGGATCCTGCTTTTCTGAATGAAGTTGACTTTCCTGAAAGACCTTTTGGTGTATTTTTTTGTGTGGGAAGAGCTTTTATCGGCTTTCACATCCGTTTCAGAGATATCGCCCGGGGCGGACTCCGGATTGTAAGATCGAGGAGTCTTGCTCAATATCGGACTAATCTCGATACCGCTTTTATGGAAAATTATAATTTGGCGTTAACCCAGCAGAAAAAAAACAAAGATATACCTGAAGGTGGGTCAAAAGGAATAATTTTGCTTCGTATCGATAATCAGGGAGAAGCAGAAAGGGCCTTTAAAGACTATGTGGATGGAATGTTGGATACTATTGTTGAGCATGAAGAGGTATGCGATCTTTTTGGAAAAGAGGAGATCCTTTTTTTTGGCCCGGATGAAGGCACAGCCGAGCTCATGGACTGGGTGTCTGCTTATGGCACTAAAAGAAATTATCGTTTTGCTAAGGCCCTGTCTACCGGAAAGTCTCCCGAACTTGGAGGAATTCCCCATGATCTGTATGGCATGACAACAGAAAGTGTTCACCAGAACGTTTTGGGCGCACTTGAAAAGCTGGGTATGAAAGAAGAAGATGTTGTTAAAATTCAGACGGGTGGACCCGATGGGGACCTTGGCAGTAACGAGGTTAAAATATCAAAAGATAAAACAATTGCCATCGTGGATGGCAGCGGTGTGCTTTATGACTCAAATGGAATAAACAGAAAGGAACTTTTAAAGCTTGCCAATGAGAGGAAGATGGTTGAAAATTTCGATAAATCGATGCTTTCTCCCGATGGTTTTTTTGTATCGGTAAATGACAAGCAAGTGACGCTGCCTGATGGAACATTTGTTCCCAACGGGGAAGAGTTCAGGAACGGTTTCCACTTCAGTCCCCTTGCCCGGGCAGATCTCTTTGTACCCTGCGGCGGAAGACCTGCAGCAGTGAATATCAATAACTGGAAACAACTCCTTGATGATAGTGGCGCGCCCAAATTTAAAATCATCGTTGAGGGTGCCAATTTGTTCATCACCGAAGAGGCGAGACTGCGACTGGAAGAACATGGGATCATTCTTATCAAGGATGCATCTGCCAATAAGGGTGGTGTAACATCATCCTCTCTTGAGGTTTTTGCATCCCTCGCCCTAAGCGATGATGAGTTTGATGCGCACATGCGAGTTAAGGATGGAAAGGTTCCAGAGGTTATGGAAGCCTATGTTGATGAAGTCATTAAGACCGTAAGGTATAACGCTCGAACGGAGTTTGAGCTCCTGTGGCGTGAGAATAACCAAAAAGGTCTTCCGTTTACCCACCTGACCAATGTCGTGAGCAGCAAAATAAATGATATAACGGATGCCATTTTCAACTCTGACCTTCATGCCAACCCCAAACTAAGGGAAAAGGTGGTTAAAGAATATACGCCCAAGCCGCTTTTGGACCTTGTCGGGCTGGAGAATATCTTGCAGCGGGTGCCTGATAACTATCTCAACGCCATCGTTGCTACCAAGCTGGCCACGAGTTTCGTATATAAGTATGGTCTTGATAGCAATGAAATCGATTTTTACAATTATTTGGAAAACTATACCCATTGATGACTGTATTTATTTTGTCTTGACAGGGGGAATAGATGTCTGATACATCAGATATCAAGTCTCCACAACTATTAATAATTTTTGTTAAATAAAGGAGGAAGAACATGAGCAAGGTAAAAATGACCACCGAAGAGGCCTTTATTAAAGTTCTGCAGATGCATGGAATCGAACACGCGTTTGGTATTATTGGTTCGGCGATGATGGCGATCTCTGACCTGTTTCCCAAAGCAGGCATCACTTTCTGGGATTGTGGGCATGAATGCAACGCCGGTATGATGGCGGACGGTTTCACCCGCGCCTCCGGCAAGATGTCCATGATGGTGGCCCAGAACGGCCCCGGCATCACCAACTTCGTTACACCGGTGAAAACCGCCTACTGGAACCACACCCCTTTGCTGCTGGTAACACCCCAGGCGGCAAACATGACCATGGGTCAGGGCGGTTTCCAGGAACTTCGGCAGATGGCCGTGTTTGAGGACATGGTTGCCTATCAGGAAGAAGTTCTGCATCCGTCCCGCATCGCCGAGGTTCTCAACCGGGTGATCATGAACGCAAAACGTGCCTCCGCCCCGGCCCAGATCAATGTACCCCGTGACTTCTGGACCCAGGTGATCGACATCGAACTGCCCGCCATTGTTGATTTCGAGCGTCCGGCCGGCGGCGAGGAAGCCATCGCCCGCGCAGCAGCGCTTCTGTCCAACGCCAAGTTCCCGGTGATCCTGAACGGAGGTGGTGTTGTGATCGGCGGCGCGATCAAGGACTCAGTGGCGCTGGCCGAGCGTCTGGACGCCCCGGTCTGCTGTGGCTACCAGCACAATGACTCCTTCCCGGGCAGCCACCCGCTGTTCGCTGGTCCGCTGGGTTACAATGGCTCAAAAGCAGGAATGGAGCTGATTTCCAAGGCTGACGTTGTCCTGGCCCTCGGTACCCGCTTGAACCCGTTCTCAACCCTGCCGGGCTACGGCATCGACTACTGGCCAGCTGACGCGGCTATTATTCAGGTTGATATGAATCCCGACCGCATTGGTCTCACCAAACCCGTCACAGTGGGCATCGTCGGTGACGCCAAGAAAGTTGCCAACGCCATTCTGGGGCAACTCTCTGCCACTGCAGGTGACGCAGACCGCGAAGCGCGCAAAGCAACCATAGAAAAAACCAAAGCAGACTGGGCCAAGGAACTGGCTACCATGGATCACGAAGAAGACGATCCCGGTACCACCTGGAACGAGCGTGCCCGCAACCGTGAGCCGGAAAAAATATCGGTACGCATGGCTTGGCGCGCGATCAACGCAGCCCTGCCCAAAGAAGCGATCATCACCTCCGATATCGGAAACAACTGCGCCATTGGTAATGCCTATCCGACCTTTGAAGCAGGCCGCAAATACCTGGCTCCAGGTCTGTTCGGGCCTTGTGGCTATGGTTTCCCGGCAATCTGCGGTGCAAAAATCGCACAGCCCGACGTTCCGGTGGTCGGTTTTGCCGGTGACGGCGCCTTTGGTATCTCAATGAACGAAATGACTGCCTGCGGACGTGACGAATGGCCCGCGATCACCATGATCATCTTCCGCAACTACCAGTGGGGGGCTGAGAAACGGAACACCACCCTTTGGTTCGATGACAACTTCGTCGGAACTGAGCTGAATCTTGATGTTTCCTACGCTGCCGTTGCAAAGGCCTGCGGCGTCGAGGGCGTTCAGGCAACCTCCATGGATGATTTGACCGAGAAGCTGAGCACGGCAATCAAGGCGCAGATGGAAGAGGGCAAGACCACCTTCATCGAGGTTCTGGTCAACCAGGAACTGGGCGAACCGTTCCGTCGTGATGCCATGAAGGCGCCGGTTGCCGTTGCAGGAATTGACAAGGCCGACATGCGTCCCCAGGAAGGTGCATAAGGGAAAATTAAAAGTCATACGATCGAAGATTCCCCGCCGCAATGCGGCGGGGGGCTTCAATCAATGTTTTTTTAGGAGAGAAAAATGATTGATCTTAAAAGTATTCCTGCAGATAAAGAAGACCTGGACCGCTATGAGGTGGAAAACAATTTCCAGTCCTGGTCCTACCAGCCGGCCCAGTCACCGCCCCGGGTGGTTTCAGCCAAGGGGGTAAGGTTTACCACCGAAGACGGCAGAGAGCGACTGGATTTCAGTTCCTGTTTTGTCAGTCACAGCATCGGCCATCAGGACGAGCGGGTGGTGCAGGCGATCTGCGATCAGGCGAAGACGCTGACCTCCTTTGCGCCGAGCATGTCCAACAAGCCGCGGGCGCTGTTGACCAGGATGCTGGCGGAGGTGACCCCGGGCGATCTGGAGCGTTCGTTCATCTCCCTGGGCGGCGCGGAGGCCAACGAGGCGGCCGTCAAAATCTGCCATCAGTATACGGGTCGGCGTAAGATCGTCACGCGCTACCGGAGCTACCACGGGGCCACGGCGACCGCCATGACCCTTTCGGCAGGCGATTCGCGTAACTGGGCCCAGGTTCAGGGGGGCGCGGAGACGGTCAAGGTACCGCAGCCATACTGCTATCGCTGTTCGTTCGGCCTCACCTACCCAAACTGTGACATGCGCTGTGTCAAATACATCGAAGAGGTGATCGAGCTTGAAGGGGGCAGCGACCTGGTGGGCGGCATCATTTGTGAGCCGGTGGTCGGGGCCAACGGGATCATCGTACCACCGCCGGAGTACTTCCCGATGCTTCGGGAAATCTGCGACCGTTGGGATGTGCTGATGATCGCCGACGAGGTGATGACCGGGTTCGGTCGCACGGGTGCGTGGTTTGCAATGGACCACTGGAACGTGGTGCCGGACATCATGACGTTTGCCAAGGGGATGACCTGCGGCTACCTGCCCCTGGGGGCGACGATTGTGCGCAAGCACATCGGCGACCGGTTCAAGGATACGTTTTTCAGCCACGGCTGCACATACGCCGGTCATGCGCTGGGGTGCGCCACGGCGCTGTCCCTGATCCCATTATACCAGACGGACAACCTGATCGAGAAATCCGCTGAGCTGGGCAAGTACCTGCTGGAACGCGGCCTTGAGCTCAAGGACAAGCATCCCTGTGTGGGGGATGTACGGGGCCTGGGCCTGTTTGTGGGTCTTGAGCTGGTGAAGAACAAGAAGACCAAGGAGCCCCTGACGGCCGTGGATGCCAAGATCCGCAAGGGCGCCAATCCAAAGATGGAGATCGCCAAGAAGCTGGGCGAGATGGGTATGATGGCCATGGCCGCCAACCCCGTAAACGTCATCGCCATGGCACCGCCGCTGATTATCACCAAAGACGAAATCGACGAAGGCATCGAGATAATGGATAAGGCTTTGGACGTCGGCGATAAGTATGCCGAATAATAATACCCATCGTCCCCTGGCGGTGATAATCGCGGGGGACGATGGGTTTTTGTTTCGAATGTGACTTGCAGAATTTGTGCTCTAGGAGCCCCTTTATTACTCATAGAAAGTTGGCCCAGATGCTATCGGAACCTGATAAGGCAAGCAACGGACCACTGGATATCAGACCTCTCAGAGAGCAGGTTTATGAGTATCTTCGCAGTGAAATGCACAGCGGCAGACTTCTGCCCGGGTCCTTTATCAAAATCAACGAAATCAGCGAAACGCTCGGCATCAGCAAAACGCCTTTACGGGATGCGATCATCCAGTTGGAGAGCAAAGGCTTCGTTACCATCCTCCCCCGCCGCGGTGTTCTGGTCAACAAACTGTCGGTTCGAGACATCAAAAATATTCTTGAAGTTACCGGTACACTGGAAAGTGCCGTGATCGAAGCTGTTTTCCCCAACCTCGCCGCTTCTCACATCGCCGAACTGAAACACCTTAACGATGACATGATTTCATCAATTCACAGTGAAGATTACGACAGTTACTACAAACTGAACATCGCCTTTCATAATGTGTTTTTAAATTTATCGGAGAATGCGGTGTTGATGCAGATAATCTCGACACTCAAGCAGCGGCTTTATGATTTCCCCCGCCGGCCCTATATCAAAGAGTGGGAGTTGATCAACTGTGACGAACACCAAAAACTTATCGATCACATCATTAACGGTGAGCGGAAAAAAGCAGTCGCGCTTTGGCGGGAAAGCCACTGGTCTTTCGATGCCTATGAAAAATTTATCCGGCGCTTCTATTTTGGTTCGGAGAAACAGATTGAAGCGGGACTTGCCTGGCAAGAATGAATCCTGAAGCTGTAAGTGTGGATAAAATCCGGTTATACGGTGTGGTAATGTCCCATTGCAAAAACCTGTAGTCCATTGAACAAAGGAGGTGAAATACTCTTTAGGCACAAGTGATATGAGGCAAGGGTTCACATCAAATTAATCACAATAATAACCAAAGAAACGGAGATATCTCATGAAAAGAAATGTTGGATCGGTGTTTATCGTATGTGCGTTGGTGATCGGACTGGTTTTTGCGTTATCTCCCACTGTTCAGGCAAAAACGGAATGGAAAATGGCCTTGGGCGACGCCGAAGGCGGCACCCAGTATGAAATGGGAAAAAAGTTCGCCGAGCTGCTGGAGAAGAACACCGGCGGTAAATTATCGGCACATCTGTTTCCCAACTCGCAGCTGGGTTCTGAACAGGAGACGGTGCAAAACTGCCGTTTAGGGACGTTGGACCTCTCCGTTGTTGCCATTAACAACGTCACCCCCTTTTCAAAAACCGTTGGGTTGTTCACCCTGCCGTACATGATTCTCAGCCTGCAGGATGGCTTTATTCTCACCCAGGGTCCCATCGGACAACAGTTGGTAAAAAATACGATCAAGGATGCGGGTGTGCGAATCATTGCCTGGGCCTATTCGGGTTTCAGAGTCCTGACCAACTCCAAGAAGCCCGTAAGCAGCGTGGCAGATCTCAAAGGGCTGGTCATCCGGGTCCCCAAGAACGCGATCATGATCGACGCCTATAAATCATGGGGCATCAATCCCACGCCCATGGCCTGGGATGAGACCTTCACGGCCCTGCAACAGAAAGTCGTTGACGGACAGGACAACCCCTACATCACCAATTACGTGATGAAGTTCTATGAAGTTCAGAAGTACGTCACCAATATCCGTTACCTCTTTTCACTGGAGCCGCTGGTCATCAGTGAGGGTTTATTTCAAAAACAGAGCCCTGAAGTTCAGCAGGCCATCCTCAATTCCGGCAAAGAGGCATCAATATATTCAATGAACTACATCGTTGAAAAAGAAGGCGAGATTAAGAAGGCAATGGTTGAAAAGGGCATGGAAATAATGGATCCGGCCGATAATGAAAAGGAATTTATCGAAAAGGCCACCAAGCAAGTATGGCCCAAATTTTATAAGGATGTTGGCGGCAAAGAAAGAATTGAAGCGGCCCTGAAGGCTGTAGGCCGTGAGTTCCCCTTCTAGGGGTGGGTTTTAGCGTGTTGCGATAAGCTGGAATGTCTCCGGCCTGTTTAAAGCGTTTGAATCACGGAAAGGAGGCATTCCTTAATTAAACCTAAGTTGAGCGATTTTTAGCTCGATCTGCACCGATCTCTTCCCCAGAATTGCTCAACTTAGGTTCAATACTGGCAAAGAAGGTACAAAGATGAAAGCCAAAGAATTTTCCAAGCAATTTTTTGATAATTTTGAAAGCTATGTCTGTCAATTTTTGCTCAGTCTTTTTGTCTTCATACTATTTATCCAGATCATTTTCCGGGAGGTGTTTAGCTACACATTAACCTGGGGTGAAGAGTTGGCCCGCTTTGCATTTGTCTGGTTTGTTTTTTTTGGCGCGGTCGTCGCCGCCCGACTCGCGGCCCACAATCGCGTGACCTTTCAGTTTAAAAAGTTTTCAAAGAAAACACAAAATTATATCGAGGGATTTGCCGATTTGATCTGGCTTATTTTCAATGGCGTAATGATCTGGAAAAGCATTTTCCTCATTAAATCGATGATGCAATTTACCTATACCTCGCCCACATTGGGTTGGAATATGGCCTATGTCTACCTCATTTTCCCCATCTCTTTTACCCTCCTGTCCATTCGCGTCATTCAAGTCAACTATTTAAAGCTGGTTAAAGGAATCGATATCCGGGACCCGGATAAAGTCGATATGGAAGAGGAGTTCGAAAAGATTTCCGGACCCAAAGACGCATAAAAGACTGTCATAATGCTATGGAGGGGCTGACAAATGGAAGTCGTAACGATACTATTTGGATCTTTTACCATCCTATTGTTGATAGGGGCCCCCATCACGATCGCTTTGGGTGTTTCATCAATGATATCGCTTGTATATCTTGGAAACGACCTGGTTTACCTGGTCCAGGTAGCCTATAGCTCGGTAGATTCTTTTCCCGTCATGGCCCTGCCGGCCTTTATCCTTGCCGGCGCATTGATGGAATACTCCGGAATTTCGCGCCGTCTCGTCAAAGTGGCAGAGGCGCTTGCCGGCCCGGCCACGGGCGGCTTGGCCAGTGCGACAATTCTTGCGTGCCTGTTTTTCGGAGCCATCTCCGGCTCCGGTCCGGCCACTACGGCCGCGGTGGGTATGCTCATGATCCCGGCTATGATGAACCGGGGCTACGATAAGGGGTTTGCCGCAGCGATCACGGCATCCTCCGGCGGGTTAGGCGTGGTTATCCCGCCGAGCATCCCCATGGTGATCTATGGCGTTTCCGGAAACCAGTCCATATCCAAACTTTTCATTGCCGGCTTTATTCCCGGCCTGCTTATCGCGACATTCCTGGCGATTGTAAATTATTACCTCTGCCGTAAAAAGGGTTTTGTGGGCAGCCAAGAAAGCTGGTCGGTTGGACGAATCACGAAGGCTCTCAAAGAAGGTATCTGGTCACTCATGGCGCCTGTCGTGATTCTGGGCGGGATTTACAGCGGTTTTTTCACACCCACCGAAGCCGCGGTGGTGGCGATCTTTTACACACTTTTTGTCGGTATCGTCATCCATAAAGAACTGAAATGGGGTGGCGGTTCCAAATCACTGGAAGCCTGCACATGGCTTACCGGACGGGTCCTTTTAATCATGTTCACCGCTCGTGCCTTCGGCCGGCTTCTGGTGCAGTACCGGATTCCTGAAATCGTCGCCGACGGCCTGCTGGCGATGACCAGTAACATTAACATCATCTGGGTGGTGGTTATCCTGTTTCTGATCTTCGTGGGCATGTTTATGGAGACCCTGGCCACCATTATGATTCTCACCCCTGTGCTGCTTCCGGTAATGGTCAAGCTGGGGGTCGATCCGATTCATTTCGGCATTGTATTCGTGTGTTGCTGTGAAATCGGATTCGAAACCCCGCCGTTGGGCGAAAATCTTTTTATCGCCTCCGGAATTGCGGATACGAGTATAGAGGATATTTCGCTAAAAGCGATACCATTTTCAATTGTGGAGATATCGACGGTATTTCTCATCGCCTACGTGCCGTCACTGTCCCTCTGGCTTCCAGAACTCCTCGGGTACTGAAACGGACCCGAACGATTTAACGCAGTATTGCAATGGAATAACCTATAGGTAATGCACATACCGGAAAACGGCATTTTAAGCGCTGTTTCCGGAACTGTGAAGGAGCGTATCTTATGAATAAGCTCGGATACAAAGCCTACAGTGCGCTGTTTTTGGCCATCACCCTGCTTTTTTTCATGACAATCACTGTAGGGGGAGCGTGGGCCGAAGAGATGCCCGAAAAGCTGGTCATCGGCTACCAGGCGGTTCCTAACCCCGAAACTGTGGTCAAGGATCTGGGCTGGAACGAAAAGACCCTGGGAATTCCGGTCAAGTGGGTCAAATACGACTCCGGCCGTCATGTGAATCAAGCACTTGCACAAGGCAAGGTGGATATCGGCCTGGTCGGGACCAGCCCCTGCGCTGCGGCCATCTCACAGGGACTTGCGATAGAGGTCATCTGGGTCCACGATGTGATTGGCGACAGCGAGGCACTGGCAGTTAAAAAGGACAGCAACATCAAGACGGTCGCCAATCTTGTGGGCAAACGGGTTGCTGCGCCGTTCGGCTCCACGACCCATTATCACCTCATGCTGGCCTTAAAGCTTGCCAATGTCCCGCCTGAAAAACTCAAGCTCATCAACTTGGAACCCAAGGAAATGCCGGCCGCCTGGCAACAGGGGGACATCGATGCGGCCTTTGTGTGGCAGCCCACCTTGTCGGTTTTACTGGAGCAGGGCGGGGAGGTGATCCTTTCGAGCCGGCAGATGGCGGAGAGGGGGTTTCCCACGGCCGACCTCTGTGTGGCGCGCAAGGAATTTGCCACTAAATATCCATCGGTGGTTATTCAATATTTGAAAAATCTGGATAAGGCGGTTAAATTTTGCCGGTCCAAGCCCGAGGAGGCTGCCAAAGCTATCGCCAGGCAGTTTGATGTGTCACCCGAGGAGGCCGCCCGGCAGATGAAGGGGCTCATTTTACTCACCGCCGAAGAGCAGCTTTCAGGAAAATATGTGGGGGATATGAACCTAAGCTTTGGCCTGTATACGCTTTTAAAGGAAACGGCAGATTTTCTCGCCCGATCCGGGGAAATCGCCTCGTCGCCCTCCTGGCCGGTATTCATGCGGGCAGTGAGCGCCTCTTATGTACAAAAGGTTATCGTGAAGAAAAAAGCGACCCTTGCCGGGCCGCGTCCCAAGAGTGAATGAGGGGGGAAAAGAAATGGTGCCGGAGATTGAAAAAATTTTATACGCCACCGATTTGTCGCAAAATGCAGCCTATGCCTTTAGCTATGCCGATTATTTGGCAGAAAAGTTAGATGCGAAGATAATCATTTTGCATGTTGTCGAAAAAATGTCCCCGGATGCCCAGATTACGCTTCAGACCTATCTTGACGCCGAAGATCACAAAAAGTTGTTGGCCGAAAGAGCCAATCATGCGATCGAACGGATAAAAAAAACGCTCAAGACATTTTGCGAAAAAGAGCTTCAGGGTGATCAGCAAATCGAGGATAGGATTGAATCGATCAAGGTTTGCAAGGGCTATCCGGCCGAAGAGATCCTGAAAAAAACCGTAGCGCTCAATTGCGACGCCATCGTCATGGGGGCCCACGAGAAGGGTTCCACCCATACGTTTTTAGGCAGTGTAGCCAAAAGTGTGCTGCGTCGGTCTAGACATCCGACGTTTGTTGTCCCTTTGCCCAGAGGTGAAATCGACTTGTCAGTGCATGATTGATACTTTTGCCGGTGCAGGTGGGTTGCAGCTCACGGCAATGGGCATATTGACCCTGGCATATTTGGGAATCGCTATTCTGTCGGCCGGTATTATTCGTGGTTACAGCGGCTTCGGTTTTTCGATGATCGCTGTCATGAGCGTTACCCTGGTGCTGCCGCCCTCCGAAGTGGTGCCGATCATATTGATGCTCGAGGTTGTTGCCAGCCTGTGGCTTCTGCCGCGGGTATGGCGCCAGGTCGACTGGAAATCTTTGGTCTGGCTGTCTGCCGGTGTGCTCGTCGGTACGCCGGTCGGCGTTTACCTGCTGGCCAATATCCCGCCGAGGCCCATGCGCGCCGCCATCGCTGTGGTGGTAATGGTGATGGTGGTTTTACTGTGGACCGGATTTGCCTTAAAGCAGATGCCCGGCAGGGGCAAAACTGTTGTCGTTGGCGCTTTATCGGGCGTTTTAAATGGATCTGCGACCATCGGTGGACCACCGGTCATCTTATTTTATCTTTCCAGCCCCGCCAGCATCGCTGTTTCCCGCGCCTCCCTGATTGCCTTTTTTTTAGGGACTGATATTGTGGCATTCCTGCTGTGCTTGCAGCAGGGATTGGTAACCACAAAAACCGCAATCATGGGCCTCATTTTGCTCATGGCGCTTGCATTGACTGCACTGGTGCGGGCAATTTGGGTGTAATGGCGTTGTCTTAAGAACCTGGTTACCGGTTTTACGGAGTAATTTTAAAATACTACCTTAATTGATTAGGGCGATATGAAATCCATTGCCAAATGCGGTATGGGGTACATATGCACATCTTGATTATCAACGCCGGTAGTTCTTCTGCTAAATTTACCATGTTTAAAAAAGACGACCTACAAATAACGACCGATGGCATGGTCGAGCGGATCGGGTTGAACGGTACGAAAAACCACATTAAAAATAAGGAGGTATATTCATGAGCAATAATACCCACTACGAAAGAAATGCCTTTAAGCTTGAGGATGTGAGTGAACCCAATTTGTTCAGGGATATCTATCCCTATACGGATGTATGCAGGACATCCTTTGATCAAAGAATAATTCCTGTTAATCTTCCTGAGAACCTCTATATAAGTGATACCACCTTCAGGGACGGACAGCAGGCCAGACCGCCCTACACCCCGAAGCAGATAGTGGACCTTTATAAGCTCATCCACCGCTTAGGCGGTCCTGAGGGAGTAATCAGACAGTCAGAGTTTTTTCTCTACAGTAAGAAGGATAGGCAGGCAGTGGAGGAAGTGCTTGCCTTGGGTTATAAGTATCCGGAAGTTACCGGGTGGATACGGGCCAATAAAAAAGACTTACAATTAGTAAAAGACGTCGGGTTAAGAGAAACAGGCATTTTGACTTCCTGCAGCGATTACCATATTTTTCTAAAGTTGAACAAAACCCGGAAGCAGGCCATGGAGGACTATCTCGCTATTGTCAAAGAAACATTGAACGCGGGCTTAAGGCTGCGTTGCCATTTTGAGGATCTGACTCGAGCCGACATATTCGGTTTCGTGGTTCCCTTTGCCAAAGCGCTCATGAGTTTAAGAGAAGAGAGCAAAATAGATATTAAGATCAGAATATGTGATACGCTCGGCTACGGAGTGCCCTATCCGGGTGCCGCCCTGCCGAGGAGTGTGGCAAAGATAATACGTGCGCTGATAGATTATGCCGGTGTTCCCGGAAAATTGTTGGAATGGCACGGTCACAATGATTTTCACAAGAGTGTGGTAAACGCGGCTACCGCCTGGCTGCACGGATGTTCAACCGTCAATTGCACCTTGCTCGGTTTCGGCGAAAGAACCGGGAATACACCAATTGAAGCAATGATCATTGAATACATATCCCTGACCGGAAAATCAGGTGGCATTGATACAACCGTTATTACTGATATAGCCAATTATTATGAAAATGAACTAGGAGACCGAATCCCGGCAAACTGTCCTCTGATTGGATCTGATTTTAATGCTACCAGAGCAGGAATACATGCTGATGGGTTGATTAAGAATCCTGAAATCTACAATATTTTTGATACCGAGAAATTGCTTCGAAGACCGCCAGCAGTATTTATCACTGATAAATCAGGAACCGCTGGAGTAGCTCAATGGGTAAACAGCCATTTACGTTTTAGAGGCGATAGCCGTGTTGACAAGCGTGATCCAGGGATCGCTCGAATTAATGAGTGGATAGGGGAGCAGTATGATAAGGGCAGAGTAACTACCATTTCAAATAAAGAAATGGACCAAGTGGTGAGGACTTTTATGCCCCATCTCTTGATTTCAGAATTTGACAGGATTAAGAAAAGAGCAATGGAGTTGGCGGAGGAGATTATTCGCCGGATTTCGGAAGCGCCTGATATCAAATCGATGGATCCAGAGCTTATTACTCCTATGCTTGAAAAACTCGTTCGCCAACATAAGTTTATTCAGTGGCCCTATATTATCGATCTTGAAGGTAAAATGATTACCCCTATTATCACTCAACCAAATCTTAAAGGAAAATACAAAATGGCTGAAATGCCGACCGACTTTTCCGAAAGATCATGGTTCATTGAACCTCTTAAGGATGGCAAGCTCCATGTCTCCGAATTTTATGTATCCTATGTCACCGAAATACTTTGTCTTACAGTCTCAGCCCCCATTTTCGGAGAGGGGGATAAAATTGGTGGTATCATAGGCCTCGACATCCAGTTTGAAGATCTGGTCAGAGCCGAAGACATGCTGGAGACCTGAGTCAGGATTCCCTTGAAAGGCACCTTCTCAATCGCAATATTTCTCACGATTGAGAAGGTGCCTTTGAACTTCTAATGAAAATCGAAACCGTATGCATTTACAGCGTATAATACATCAACATTTGGGCGGAGGAGCAAACCGGTTTGCTCGTTACTTCATTTTTTGCAATTGTGCGGTCACAGCCGGCACCACGTCGAAAAGGTCGCCAACGATACCGTAATCAGCGTGTTTGAAAATGGGCGCATCCTTGTCATTATTAATGGCAACGATGACTTCGGAGCTGCTCATGCCGGCCAGGTGCTGGATGGCCCCGGAGACCCCGCAGGCTACGTAGAGTTTCGGTGAAACGACCTTGCCGGTTTGGCCGACCTGGTCTTCGTGGGAACGCCATCCCTGGTCCACCGCGCTTCGCGAGGCAGCCACGGCACCGCCCAGATTTTTGGCCAGGGCTTCGACCACCGTGTAGTCCGACCCGCCCATCCCCCTGCCACCGGCCACGACCACATCGGCTTCGGTGAGTTCAACACTTCCCGTGTGGCGGACCTTTTTCTCGATGATACGGTACTTCGATTCGGCCGGCGGCGGCGCCAACGGCGTGATGGCCCCTGCTTTGCCGTTTTTCTCAATGTTAAGCACATTGGACCGGAAGGTGATGATCTGCGGGTCCGCCTCCAGAATGACATCGGCCAACAGCTTGCCGCCGTACATCGCCCGGGTGCCGATCAGCCGGCCATCACGCAAGCGGGCGCTGATGCACTCCATGGCCACGCCGACACCTGATTTGGCAGCCATCCGGGCGGCCAGGGTTCTGTCCGTGGGCGATGATCCCACCAGAACGATACCGGCACCGGTTGTCTTTATCACTTCCACCGCCGCCGCTGTGTAAAGATCGGCATCGAAATCGGCCATACAGGAATCGTCGCACACGAAGATGGTATCCGCGCCGTATTCGCCCAGTTCCGCAGCCATGGCGTTGACTTCCTTGCCGACAATTAACGCCGTGAGTGTCCCACCGGAGGCGTCGGCCAGGCGTCGGCCTTCGCTGACCAGTTCATATGCCGATTTGCGCAGTTTGCCTTCGGCATGATCCACAATTGCAAGAATATTGGTTGTCATGGGAATCTCTCCTTTGCATGACGTTGGTTAAAGTTTAGATTACCTGGGCGTCTTCTCGTAAATGGCGCAGCAGGTTGTCCGCCTTCTCCGCCGGTGTGCCACCTTCGACAATGATGCCGGCTCTGCTTTTCTGGGGGACCTGGAGCGATTCTACACGAATTTTCGGATTGGAAAACAGGCTGTCGTCCGTGATGCCGATTTCGTCCAGTGAAAGCGATGCAATTTTCTTTTTCTTGGCCTTCATGATCTTGGGCATGCTGGCGTACCGGGGTTCGTTGAGACCGCGCTGGGTGGTGATCACCGCCGGCAAATCCGCTTCAACCACCATGGTGCCACCCTGGATGACTTGCTCACAGGTGATTTTCCCATCCGCAATGCTCTCTTTGATGATCACCGGCAGGATGGGCAGGTCTAAACTTTCGGCCACGATGGCGGGGACCAGATAGTTGTCGCCGTCCACCGCCCGTTGGCCGGCGATGATCAAATCGTGAGGGATCTTCTTCAATGCGGCCGCCAGCACCTGACCAGTCGCTGTGGTGTCCGCCCTTTCGAGCCGTTCATCCTCAATCAAAATGCCTTCGTGAGCCCCCATGGCCAGGGCCGAACGGATGGCCGTTTCGGCCTGTTTGATCCCCGCACTCAGGACCGTCACCTGGCCTTCGCCGTTCTTTTCAACGACTTGAAGGGCTTCTTCCACCGCCAGTTCGTCGTAAGGATTGACCACCCACTTGACATCTTCCGTTTTAATGCTGGCTCCGTCATCGGCAATCTCGATGATGGACTCCGTGTCCGGTACCTGTTTTAATAATACAATGACATTCATTGGTTTTCTCCTCGATGCATGTGTGTCTGTGCATCTCCTGCCGGTTGGCAGTTTATGCGTTACATTTTTGTGCGTTCACCTTTGGGATCGTAAGACGCACGCAGATTGACCGTGGCCGGAATCAGCTGGCCTTCCACCATGACTTCATATTTGCCTGCCTTGATCCAATCGTTGGTGATGCCTGCGGGGTTTTCAAGATACCCCATACCCACCGCGCTGCCGACTTTGAAACCATAGGCCCCGGAGGTGATCTGCGATACCTGAACGCCGTCCCGATAGATGGGTTCGTTGGCATACAGCTTCGCCTGGGGATCTTCCAGGGTAAATTGAACCAATTTGCGGGTCAATCCCTTCTCCTTTTGCGCCATCAAAGCCGCTTTTCCGACAAAATCACCTTTCTTGAAAGACACTGCGAAGCCCAATCCCGCTTCGAGGGGGGTGTCTTCGGGGGTGATATCGTTTTCCCAGTGGCGGTACCCGCATTCCATGCGCAGCGAGTTGACCGCCTGCATGCCCACCAGTTTAAGGTCGTACTTCTTTCCGACTTCCATGATGGCATCGAAAACACCGGTGGCAAAGTTGCTCGGGATGTAAAGTTCCCAGCCCAGTTCACCGACATAGGAGATGCGGAATGCCCAGGGTCGTGCGTAGGCCAAGTCGATCTCCTGGGCCGTGCGGAAGGGAAAGGCTTCGTTGGAGAGATCGGCATCGGTCAGCTCCTGGAGCAGATTCCGGGCTTGCGGTCCCATGATGGCCAGCATGGCGTAACCGTGGGTAACGTCGGTGATGGTGACACGGGCATCGGCCGGGATGCGGCGTTTGATATAGTCGTAGTCGCGTACCACGGTGCCGGCGGCGGTGACGATGAAGTAGGTGTCTTCGGCAAAACGGGTGGCGGTAAAATCTGTCTCGAATCCGCCCTTCTCGTTGAGGATCGGTGAGTAGACGATCTTACCCACCGGGACGGCCATGTCGCCGGCACACAGCTTTTGCAGGAAGTCCTCGGCGTCGGGTCCTTGAACGATGTACTTGCCCATGGAGGTCAGGTCATACATGCCCACCGATTCACGCACGGCCATGTGTTCCGCTTTCTGATAGGCCAGCCAGTTGGGCTCCCGCCAGTCATATTTGAATTCCGGTTCCACACCCTCGGGGGCGAACCAGTCGGCCCTTTCCCAACCGGCGATCATGCTGAAGGCGGCACGATTGGCTTTCAATCGCTCATGTAGCGGCGAACAGATTACCGGCCGGGCCGTTGTCCGCTGCCGGTTGGGGAAATGCTGCTCGTAGAGAATGCCCACCGACTCCACGACCCGGTCATGAACATATTGGGTGTTCTGCTGCCAGGGGAAATAGCGGCGTACATCCACCGGCCAGAGTTGCTCTTCGGGATAGCCCTGATCCACCCATTGGGCAATGGCGCGACCCACACCGGCCGCACTGGCGATACCCACCGAGTTCATGCCCACACCGACGAAAAAGTTCTTGATCCCCGGGGCCTCGCCGACCATGAAGGCGTTGTCAGGGGTGAAACCTTCCGGAACAACGGAGAGGTGGCGAATTTCCGCGTTCTCCAGGGCGGGAAAGCGCTCCAGACCGCAATCCATGAACACCTCGAACTGATCCCAATCTTCGGAGAGTTCGCTGAATTTGAAGGACTCCGGGATGCTCTTCATCCCCCAGGGTTTAGCCACTTTTTCAAAACCGCCGAAAAGAATGCCGCCTACCTCGGATTTGAAATAGGTCCGGCCATCAAAGTCACGGACGCAGGGGAAAACCGTGGGCATGCCCTTGATGGGTTTGGTAATAGCATGCATATGCTCGGCGGCTGCCAGGGGCAGGCTGACGCCGACCATTTTGCCGACCTTGCGGCCCCACATGCCGGCGCAGTTGATCACGATGTCACAGGCGATATCGCCGGCATCGGTGCTGACGCCGCAAACCGCACCATTTTTCATTTTGATATCGGTCACCAGCGTATTCTCAAAAATTTTGGCCCCTTTCACGCGCGCACCCTTGGCCAGTGCCTGGGTGGTCTCCAGGGGATTGGTCTGTCCGTCTTTGGGGAGGTAGAAAGCGCTGACCAGGCCCTCGGAACTCATCCCCGGGACCATGTCCTCAGCCTCTTTCAAACTGATCTCATGCATATCGATGCCGAATGCACGGGCCATGGCAGCCCCCCGTAACCACTCCCGCCGTCGATCTTCAGTCTGGCATACACCGATGGCACCGGCTTCCACCCAGCCTGTGGCCACGCCGGTCTCTTCCTCCAGGGTGGCGTACAATTGGGTGGCGTATTTGGCCAGGTTCGTCATTTCCTGATTCTGGCGCAGTTGCGCCACCAGGCCGGCCGCTGCCCAGGTCGTTCCCGAGCCGAGTTCCTTTCTCTCGAGCAATACGACATCCGTGTAACCCTGCCGGGTAAGATGATATGCCGTACTGCAGCCGACAATACCGCCGCCGATGATTACGATCTGTGCCTGGGTGGGAATCGCGTTGTTCATGACATCCTCCTGTTGTTAACCCATGTTGTGTTGGTTGAATGAGGAAACGGCCTAATTCCGTTTCCGCCTTTAAACGGTTGTGTAACCCGGTCCGCCGCTACCCTCCGGGCAGACCCAGTTGATATTCTGATAAGGATCCTTGATGTCGCACGTTTTACAGTGCAGGCAGTTGGACGGATTTAGTTTGAGTTGCCGCTGCCCGGTGATTTCATCCGTCTCCAGTTCGTAGACCTTCGCCGGGCAAAACCGCGTACAGGGGCTGCCATAGGTCGGGTAGCAGGTATCGATGCAAAGCTGTGGGTCCTTAATGATCAGGTGACTGGGCTGATCCTCGCGATGCTGGGTCTTGGACAGATAGACCCCGGTGAGTTTGTCGACCATCAGGCTGCCGTCGTAGTCCATGTTATCCGTGGTTTCGGTGGGAGCGGTGTTGAGCACTCTCAGGGTTTCGTAATCCGCATCCAGGGGAAGGGGATCGATGATGCCGCGGCCTTTCGACAGGTACTGGGCGCCGAGATGAATCCATTTTTTCATGCCCTTCATGGCCAGGGCCGGCGCAAAATTGCGCCCCTCATAGATTTCCGGATGGACCCAGCTGTCGTCCAGCAGCCGGCGATACCGCTCCAGCGAGGCACCGCTGACATCCTTTTTCTCCAACGCTTCGGCAATGGCCTCGGCGGCGAGCATGCCGGACTTCATGCCGACATGAATGCCTTTCAAGGCAGGCGTGTTATGTATACCCGCGGCGGCGCCGATGAGAACCGCGCCGTCCGTCGCAAGCCGCGGAATCGTGTAATGCCCGCCGCTGGAAACGGTTCGCGCCCCCTGCTCGACAACTCTGCCGCCCTTGATAATATCAAAGATGAAGGGGTGCCGCTTAAAGGACATGAACAGGTCATATGGGTCAATGCCCGGATCTTCGTAACACAGACCCGTCAGGTAGCCGATGGCGATGCGGTTGTCTTTCATTTGATAAAGAAAACCACCGCCGGGAACATTAAGGCCCAGGGGATAACCCATGGTGTGGATATCGTTGACGGGATTGTGAGAAAAGAAATTCTCTTCGGGCAATTGGATTACTTCTTTGATGCCGGTCTCGTAAACCTGCGGGAGGCATTGGCTGCTCAGCCCGAGCTTTTCAATCAGCGATTTGCTCAGGTTGCCGCGGGCACCTTCGCCGAACACGGTAACCTTGGCGAGGATGTCGATACCGGCTTCGAAATTGCTTTTTGCCTTGCCGTTCGCATCCAGCCCGTTGTCTCCTGTCCGAACCCCGGTGACCGTTTTTCCGTCTTCCCCGTAGAGCACTTCCTGACCTGAAAAACCCGGAAAGATGTTGACGCCCATCTCTTCTGCGATCTCTCCAAGCCAACGGGCAAACCTGGCCAGGCTGATGATTAAAAAACCCTGGTTATGCATCTGACGGGGAACCATGGGAACCCGCCAGGCCTTTTTACGCGTGAGATAATAGAATCCGTCGCCGCGGACGGTCTGTTCTATGGGGCAATTCAAGCTGTCATAATCCGGAAGCAACTCTTGAAGTGCAATCGGGTTCATGATGCTGTGAGAGCCTATTTCCGAGCCTTTTTCGATGATACCAACTTCCAGTTCCATGGCTTTTTCTTTGGCCATCTGCATTAATCGGATGGCACCCGCCAGGCTGGAAACGCCACCGCCGACAAAGAGCGCGTCGAATTCTATGGAATCTCGTTCGGTTGTCATTGTTGATCTCCTCTTTTCAAACAAGGATGAGTGAAAAATGTGGATCGCGTTATTTTCTCTGAATATTCTCTGAATCTTCTCTGAATCTTCATCAAAAGCAAAGGCTGTGCCACACATGCTAACCTTTGGTCGCGAAGGATGAGAAAGCTTTAAGAATATTCGTAATAACCCTTAATAACCGCTTGTTATGTGTATTGCGGGTGGTGCTGGGATTAAAACGAATGGTACCTCAATGGGTACACCGATGGTCCCAGTGGCGATAGGGTATCCAGCTCACCGTTTGGTTGCTAAAAATGATGCAAGGATGAATCATTATTAGCCACCGTGATGAAAAACTGCATCACTCTCAAGCCCAGCGCCCTGGCTGCCTTGCGTTGGCTACCGTGCCGGCGTATGGCGTCTTTAATGATTTTGATCTCAAAAGAGGCGACCTCTTGCTGGTAGGTCTGCAGTTCGTCGTTGCTGCAGCGGGTAGCGCCCGGGATGGATTTGAGCAGCAACGCAGGTATGTTTTTAAGCCTGATAAAATCTCCCTCGGTCATGGTGACCAAGCGTTTGATCAGATTTTCCAGCTCGCGGACATTACCTGGAAAGCGGTATTGACAGAGCGCCTCGCGAACCGTTTTGGATATGATTTTTCTGGTATTGAACTCCTTGTTGTAGCGAGCCAGGAAATGTTGAATGAATGGATCGATATCTTCACTGCGTTCCCTCAAAGCAGGGATGTGGATCGGCACTTCGTTCAGCCGGTAAAAAAGATCGCTGCGAAATTTGCCTCCATCCACCATCGTTTCCAGGTCCTGATTGGTGGCCGCGATTATCCGTGTGTTGATTTTTTGCGGCGATACCGCGCCTACTTTCAGAATCTGCTTGGTTTCAAGAAACTTGAGGAGCTTCACCTGAACAGGGAGGGGAATTTCGCCGATTTCGTCTAGAAACAGGGTGCCATCGTGGGCGACTTCGAACAGTCCTCTTTTTCCAGTGGAGGAGGCCCCGGTGAAAGCCCCCCGCTCATGGCCGAACAGTTCCGATTCTATCAAACTTTCAGCGATGGCACCGCAGTTCAAATCGATAAACGGGCCATTACGGCGGTCGGACAGTTGATGAATCAGCCGGGCGACCATTGATTTACCTACCCCTGATTCGCCTGTGAGCACAAGCGAGATGTTAAATTTGGCCGCGCGCCCCGCGATTTGAAACACCTCAACCATAGCCGGGCTGCGGATCACCACCCCTTCCATCTCTGCTGCCGCAAGGCCATAGTCGGAAAGCTCGAACCGAAGCGGGTTTTCATCCTGCACATCAGTATCGAGGGTCTCGATAAGGCTGCTCAGAAAAGAGATATCTCTATCATTGACGAGCACGAATTTAAGCTCGTTTTGATCGTCGAATATCGGTATCCCGGTTGACAGAAGCTTTTTGTCGCGGCGGGTGGTCTGGATCAGCGATATGGGCCGTTTTTTCTCAATCACCTGCAGGGATACGGCCGGATTCCAGAATCCCTCCTTGACCAGATCGCGAACGTTTCGGCCCAACACCTGGTAGGCTTTGATGTCGCACATCTCTTCGGTGGCCCGATTGATCATGACCACTTTGCCCCTGTGGTCGGTGACAAAAAGACCGTCTTTGGAGTGCTGCATAATGGCTTTGAATATCAAACCATAGTCTTTGGGGTGGATCCCCTGATAAATATCGATAGAGGTGGCCTTCATGGAATATTCGTCGATTTGGCTGGGTTTTAATGATCAATAGGTATGTATTTAAAATGACACCTTATCTGGACAGTGTCAACCGTTAAGACAGGCAGGGCGACTGTCTCCCGTGCTTCGCTTATCACTCTTTTTGGGAACCGATGTCCTGGCCTTTTTCGTGAGTCTGGCCCATGGACTGGTCACCGTGAAAACCGGCGTTTTGGGCGGCATCTTTCTCGTTCCCCTTCTTCTTGGGGTTAGTCTGGGGAACCGGTTTTTCCGTCAGAGCGAAGCGGACGCCTTCCGCCGGAAGGTGCTCATCTTGCCTATGCTGCTTGCCGTAGCGACGCTCATACGTTCGGTTTGGGGATGATACGGTTTATATTGCATTTAGATATAGAATCTTAAAAACGATGTTTGTCAAGAAAATCAGAACCATTCTCATTTTGGCGCGCTAAGACTGAAGGAGCTGCATCGTTTGGCTAGCAATCTCTTTTTCCTCGTTGGTCGGGACGACCAGAATTTTCACCTTGCTGCGGGTGCTCTGAATTTCACAAAGTCTGTTGTTTCCTGTGGCATTTAGCTCAGGATCTAAAATAATTCCGAAGTCATCAAATGCTTCCAAGTCCTTGCACACGATTTGCCGGACCATAGGCGAATTTTCGCCGATGCCACCCGTGAAGAGCAATACGTCGAGGGTCCCCATGACAGCCGTATATGCACCGATATACTTCTTTATTCGGTAACAGTATGCCTTGATGGCTATATCGGCCTGTCGATTCCCGCTATCCCTGGCGGAAAGAATATCCCGAAGATCGCTGCTTCCTATTTCCGCCAGACCGAGAAGCCCGCTGCGCTTGTTGAGGAGATCATTGATTTCGGCGACATCCATCTTCATATGCTCCATGATATAAAGGACAAGGGCAGGGTCCAGATCTCCGGATCTCGTACCCATGATCAATCCCTCCAGCGGCGTGAATCCCATGCTGGTGTCGACGCTTTTTCCGCAATCAACCGCTGTTATGCTGCTGCCACCGCCCAGGTGGAACGATATGGTCCTGAGTTCTTCCAGAGGCCTGTTGATAAATCTTGCCGCCTCCTGAGAAACATACTTGTGACTTATGCCGTGGAATCCATACTTTCGAATCTTGTGCTCGTTATACAACTGGTAGGGTAGTCCATAGAGATAGGCATATTCGGGAATCGTGGCATGGAAGGCGGTATCGAACACGGCCACCTGGGGTACGCCGGCACAGTGTTCTTCACAGGCCATTATACCCTTTAAATTGGGTGGATTGTGAAGCGGCGCCAGTTCAAAGTATTCCCTGATGATTGCCTTTACCGCTTTGTCAATAATTGTGGGCTGCGTTAGCTTTTCACCGCCATGCACCACTCTATGACCGATTGCGTCGATTTGACGGGAGTTTTCAAGAACACCATACGTTGTGTCGGTAAGCCAGGTGATGATCCCTTCAACCGCTTCAGAAATATTGTCCACAAGAAGTCTTTTTTGCAGTTTCTCTCCTCTATAGTTATTGTAGTTAAATTCAGTACCGTTCAAGCCGATACGATCAATCACACCTTTTGCCATGACAGTTTTATCGTCCATATTGAACAAGGTGAACTTTACGGATGAACTGCCTGCATTGATAACAAGTATCTTCATGATCCTGTCTTACCCCTTTTATGGTTTTGCATCTTTGGAGCTTACCCCAAGTGTATCTGGTCCTGGTTCGTTATGTTAGGGTCACGGTGGAAAAGCTGATGGAATACACCGTAATTCAACCCTAAAACGTATATCCAATAGCAAACGCTGTCAACAGACAATCCAGTATACAAAGCACCGTATAAGCCATATTTTGGATGCGTTCTTTGCTAATCCTGCAGCGAATGAACCCAGGAGATGAGAGGCACTAAACCAAATCATTGGAACCGGCCCGGGAAATCGTGAAGATTAGGGTCACGGCAAGAAATAAATAAACAAGATTGCGCCGGATTTGGGTTCGCCGGTTTTTATTCAAAATCAGGCAAGGCACATCCGCCGGTGCATATCGAAATATGTACCGGCGGATGTAACACCGTAGACGGGCAAAAAGACAAACAAGATGTGGATTTTTTCTGATTATAACGGATTTTGGGGAGGACAGCGATACCCTCCCAAGGAAGCCGAAATGCAAAGATTATGTAGCCAGTTATCATGATACTTAAATTGATTTAACCGTTCAGCCGGGCTTTTA
>JABZFO010000009.1 GCA_014237405.1 Desulfosarcina sp.
TCATAATTAGCATATTCGCCAAATAAGTCAAAACAAGACCCGCTGTGCGGCTGAAAAAAATCATCTGCCGACGCGCTGACCGTATGCTGCAAGCGCGGAGCCGTTAATGAAAACGGGGCTGATCCGGATCCGGGATGGTCTTCCATGCAAGGCGACCTGAAATTCAAGGAGATAAGAAAGTCCTGAAAAAAAAGAGTAAACAGGTAAACTTCGCGATTGGAGTGCCGATAAGTGAATTATCATGATCAGACGCAAACTATCGTTGATTTCCATTGCCAGTGAAGAGACCATCAGTTTTCTGATGCTTTCCAAAGGCGGCAGCCTCAAAACACTGGCCAGCCTGCCCCTGGAGGCATTTCTGGAAGGGGCTGCTACCGATCTGCCGAAAGCGGTTTTGCAATCGGTCAACCGGCTGCTTGTCGTTCCGGACTATTGGGTAGGGAACAGCTTTCATGAGTTTCAGGCCCGCAAGAAATCAGTAATCGCCGCATTTATCGAGCGAAAATTGAAACTGGAGCAGCCCGCGCTGACCGAGGCCGGCGATTTCTACAATTATGCCGTTGTGCAGGGACAGGACCGTCGCCAGCAGCTGTACAGCTTCTATCTCCAGGAAGCCGTTGCCTATCGGCTGTATCGGCGGCTGGAGGCCCTTGGCATCAGTCCTCTCCGCTTCACCACGCCCGCCCTGGTGTGGCAGGCCAAACTGGGTGACATGGCCGACGGCTTTGCCCAGAAAGGGGTCGGGTTCATTCACCTGGGCGAGGAAGACTGTTTTCTCTACTTTTTCTTCATGGGGCAGTTCCTTTTTTCCCGACAGATCCAGCTCCCGGAAACCGATGAGGATGCCGGCGAGATTTACAATCTGCTGAACTACGAAATCAACCAGTCCTTTTACCTCTATTCCCAGAAGACAAAGAGTTCTGTGGATACGCTGTTTATGCTGGGGCCGGACACGGCGGCCGCGCAACAGCTGACCGACCTGCTGGGCCGGGAGGTCCAGGGACTGCCCCATCTGTCGCAGGAAACAGGCCTGCCGGATCAAGCGAGGGCTTTCCCGCCATGCCGGGGCTTCACTGCCCTGGATCTGACGAAACGGGTAAGGCACTTTATATCCTACAAGCCACTGAAAAAGGAACTGGCATGGCGGCCCGTGCAATGGGCCGGTATTGCCGTGGGACTGGTTCTGGCGATACTCCTGACCGTCGAATCCAGATATCTCTATTCCTGGTCGGCTGCTGCCGACCGGCAGATGGCCGCGTTGAAATCGGCTGACGCCGAACCCCCGGATCTGGTTCTCCAGGAAATCTCCTTCGCCCTCGAGGAGATCGGTCAGGCGCTTCAACGACCGTCTGGCAGTGGAACCGTCATGCGGACCCTTCTGGCCCTGCCCGATGCGGTGTCGGTGAATAAGCTTTCTCTCGATGTGTCGGGAACGCCCTATCTGACAATCAGCGCCGTCGTGCACGCGGACAACCCGGATACTTTCAAGATCGTTCTGAGGGCCTTTCTGGCCCAACTGAACGCCCGGTTCGATTTAAAAGCCGGGGTGCTTCGGGAAAAGGATGTGCATATCCATCTGGACCGCAGCGAGGGCAATGAGAGGATACCGGTGTACCAGATTGACTTCGCTTTCGAGATATCATGATGAGCAGACTGGGAAAAAGATGGGTGGCCGCGGGGGTGATCTGGGGCGTGGTACTGGCCATGACCGGCTGGAATATTTACCTCATTTCAGGGATCCAGTACCGGCGCCAGGAACTGGCAGCCATCAGGATGGACCAGCGCTACCTGAAGACCAACGCAGCGGGCATCGGACAGATGCTCGCACAGAAATCCCGGCTCACCCACAGGGTGAAATCTTTCGGTTTGGGTTTTCTGGTGGTTGAAAATGATCTGAAGCGGCTTTCCTGGGATTATGGCCTGAGTCAGATGCGGGTGGGGGTGGAGGCCAAGAATGATCTTCAGAACACCCGCCCCGTGCCCGTCAATGTGTTCACCAAAGGCCCGGTGCCGGCGATGGTGAAATGGCTGACAGCCGTGGAGGAGGCCCATCCGTATCTGCAGATCGAGCGCATGGACATCTCCTATGATGATCGCAACCGGATGGGACAGCTTCAGGCAACTTTCACATACCGGTATTCGCTTTCCGAGCTGGAAAGGACGGGTTGATGTGGTCCTGAAACAAAACGGTAACCATGCATTGATCGGCCTGTGGATCCTGGCCGGCCTCCTGGTCGCGGGACTCAACGGATACACGCTTATGGCTTTGCTGGATGCCCCCCTGTCCGGGTATTCCGACGGCGTACGGGCGGCTGACAGGGGAATGCAGCAATGCCAGACGCTTCTGGTTGCCGAAACCGAAAAGATCATTTTGGGGATGGACCTGCTGGCCTACCGCTTCACACCGGTGACAGCAGTGGAGGATGAACCCCCGGCGGCCCAAAACGCGGCCGTGCCGCCTGTAAAAAAACGGGTATCTACGCCTTCGGTCGTGCTGCCGTCCCTGACGGGCATCATTACGAGCCGCTCCACCAACGGTGCCGTCAGTCGGCTGGCATTGCTGGATGGGACCGTTTTTTCCGAGGGTGGCACGCTCCGGTACTTCACCGTCAAGGGGATTTCGGTTCGGGGCGTCCTGCTGGCCAGGGGGGGGCAGACCTGGTTTTTAAAGGCGCCCGAAATTACCTTTTCCTTAACCACGCGCTGATCGATGGCAGCCACCACCTGCATTTCAGGGGGATCAATGGATTTTAAGCGAAAAATAAGCCAACGGCTCACCATGATTTTGATGGTCCTGCTCTTTTTCACCGGATGTTCGGTGACGCCGCCCAGGCAGCCCACGATTGAACACGTCGATCGGGATGAGATCAAGGCGGCCCTCAAGCGGGATATCAATCCGGCACCACCGGGACCACCCCCTTTTCCACAAAAGATACTTCCCAAGACCGTGGAACTGGATCTTCCGGAAACCCTGTATTCAATGACCCTGAACAGTGTGCCCCTGTCGGCCGCCATCGAAGCCATCATGCAGGATTCCCAGCTGAACCTGTCGGTGGAATCCGACGTGGATCTGTCCCGGCGGATCACGGTTCATCTCAAACAGGCCACCTTTGCCGAGGCCATGGACATGGTGGTTAAAAACGGTGCCGGATACGCCTGGACGGTTGACGGCGAGATGATGTTCATCCGCACGTTTGAGGAACGGATCTATGCTTTCGACTGCCTGGACATGCCCAGTGAGACGGAAATTGAAGTGGGTGGCGACATGCTGGGTTCCAGTGTCGAAGAAGCCGGCGTCAGCGGTAAATATATGGTTAAGACCAGCAAAAAAGCGGAAAAATCAGATGTCTGGTCGGCCATCGAAGAGACCCTGGAAACCCTTAAATCGGAAGCAGGGACCGTTCGCATCAATCGTAACGGGGGGGTGATCTACATGGCAGATATACCCAAGCGGGTAGCTGCCATGGTCCGGTTTCTGGACGCTTTGTACGAGGCCCTTAACCGACAGGTGTTCATCGAGGCCAAGATCATGGAGGTCAGGCTGGCCGACCGCAATCAGCTGGGCATCGACTGGTCGGCTGTGGATGTCGCCTTTAGTGCTTCCGATTTTTTTGTGGACAGCTTTAACCTGAACATTAACGGTGGCAGCACCATTACTCTGACGGACCAGTCAGCCTTGGGTGCAGTGCTTGACTTTTTGAGAACACAGGGGGAGGTGTCCGTGGTTTCCAACCCGCATCTTGCCCTGATGAACGGCCGATCAGCCCTGCTGACGGTAGGTTTTCAATTTCCGTATGGGGACATCGACGGCGTGGATCGGGACGACGAAACCAAGGTGGTCACCTTTGGTACCAGCATCAAACGGGCGATTCTAGGCCTTCAGTTTGGGATTTCAGTCCAGATCGCCGCCGACGACACTGTGACCATGAATATCGTCCCCACCATCACCCGTATCCAGGAGGAGGCCGATGTGGAACTGCCCACCTCCTCCACCACGGTGCAAACCATCAGCAACCCCATCATTGATCTGCAGGAATTGTCCACCACGGTGCGGGTGCGGGGGGGGGACACGGTGGTGCTGGCCGGGCTCATCAGCCAGGTGAAGGATACGGTGCACGAGGGGCTGCCCTTCTTGGGAGATCTTCCCCTGGTGGGCGGTTGGTTCAAGCATGTGGATGACTCCGTCCAGAGTCGGGAACTGGTGATTTTTATTACGCCCCATATACAGGACCCCGTGTGACCAACATGGGTGTGAAACGCCATTTGGCCGTCGGTGTTAAAGTGACGGGGATAAACGGCCGATACCAAGAATACCCGGCTCAACGCCGGTTATCAATCGGTATCTTTGGCGGTATCTTTGGCGGTATCTTCGGCGGTAGCTTCGGGTTTTTTGATCTTGCAAATTGAACATGGAGGAAATGACATGAGCAGAAATGAAAAAGGGTTCACCCTGGTGGAGATCGCCATCGTACTGGTGATCATCGGGTTGTTGATCGGCGGCGTCCTCAAGGGGCAGGCCATGATCCAGAATGCCAAAGTCAAGCGGGTGGTCAAATCCGCCGATGAGGTGCGGGCCGCCTTCTATACCTTTTACGACAAATACGGTGCCTATCCCGGAGACGAGAACCTGGCCAACAGCCCGCCCAATGATACCAACAACGGCAATGGTAACGGGCTGATTGCGGCTGCAGGTGAGGCGCCCCAGCTGTTCGAGGACCTGGTGTTGGCGGGCATCATTGACGGGTCGTTTGACGGTAGCGCCACCAGCCTTCCCAAACATGCCTTCGGTGGCGTCTATAGGTTGTACTGGACCAATCCCGGCGGCGGTGCTAACCACTATATCCGCTACGATAACCTGCCCTGGGACGTGGCCCTGGAAATCGACACCAAGTATGACGACGGCGTGTTCAATACGGGCACTATCCGTGCCAACGAGGCCTATGCGGCGGCGAGCAGCCCGGTTGCCTATTTCTACCTGCCGCTATAGGTTGCCCGCATCTGCCTGTGTGCTTTTTGAATCTGCCGCCGCCTCCTGCCGGAACCACCGGTGCGGAGGCGGTTGTTTCACCACAGATGGTCCGTTCATCACCGCGACGGTCGATCCTTGTGTTGGATGCCATGAAAAACAGCCAAGCCGGGTTCACCATTATCGAGATGGCCATGGTCATGGTTATCATCGGGCTCATCGTGGGATTCGGTGCTTCCCTTATCGGCCCGTTATCCATCCGGGCCAAGCGGATCGAGTCCACGGAGATGGTGAATGCCGGTGCCGAGGCGATCATCGGCCATGCCACCGCCAGCCAGGGGGTGCTGCCCACCACCGCCCAGTTTCCCGGAATCATTAAAAAACGCAACGATGCCTGGATCCGGCCCATTCAGTATGTATACGATGCCGCCCTGGCAGACGGAAACCCGACCACCGGTGATCTGTGTACCCGCAAGACCACCCGGATCACGCTGCGACAGTGTGCGGATGCCGCCTGCAGCGCCTCGGTGATGGTGGCCAACGTGGCCTTTCTTGTTTTGAGCGGCGGTGAGAATTTCAACAACCAGACCGCCGGAACCCTGGCCGTCAACGGAGCCACGGTCATCGACGTCTATCAAAACGGGGTGGGCAATGTGGATGGTTATCCTACCGATCTCAACCGAGCGGAGCCTTACGACGACATCGTCCAGTGGGCAACCCTGGACGAGCTGCGCAACAAGATCGGCTGCCGGAGCCCGCTGCTGTCGGTTCTGAACAACGAGCTTCCCCCGGGGCGCCTCACCAGCCCTTATTCGGCGGCGGTATACGTTGACGGCGGTGTCCCTTTTGCCGCCGGTGGAGAATATCTCTGGTGCGTTGAAACACCTATCGGCGCGATGCCTTCCGGTCTGAACTTTCGCAACCATACGGACACCGGCAACATCGGATTCGATACGGATGGCTCCGTATTGGCTGAAAGCAGCGCCGTCTGGACACGCTCCGACCACATTCTGATCAACGGCACGCCAACCAGTGCCGGAAGCTTTCTGCTGACGGTCTGGGTTCGCGACAACAGCAACCCGGGCAGTGATGCTGCCTGCGCCAGCGGCGTAAACCTGGATAACTGCACCAGCCGGTCCTTCGTGTTGACCATCAACCCCTGAACCTTCACTGGAAACCGCATGCCCATGGCCATTCCCGGAATTTCCCGATCAGCAAACGGTCAGGCCGGCATGACCCTGATGCCCATTGTATTGACGTTTGTGATCGCCGGGGCATTGATTGGTGCCGGGATGAATCTGGTGGGACCCATGACTCGCCGGATCCGAACGGAAACCACACGGAATATGCTCGATCGTGCATCCCGGTCCGTAATCGCCTGGAGCGTGTCAAACGGTCGCCTGCCTACGGCAGCTGAATTCGTCGTTGCGGCCGGTGTTAAGGATGACGGATGGCATCGTCGTCTGGTGTACGTTTATGATGGTCGTCTCGCAGCGACTGCCTCGGGCGGCCTGTGCGGTCGGGAATCCACGGGAGTTGTTGCCAATGGTGAAGCTGATGCGGCCTTCTTCATCCTCAGCGGCGGTGAGGATTTTACCGTCAACACCACACCGGGAGTCTCCGGGGCCTATACCGGTAACGCCGCCATCTCTTCCCTGGACCTGACCGATGTCGTATCGCTGGCCGATTTGCACAACCGGGCAGGCTGCTTCGATCGCACTGCCGGCCGGTTGACCCTGCTCAACAACGAACTCCCCGACGGCTGCAGCGGCGAAGCGTATCACGGTGATATGTTTGCCGAGGGTGGTGCTCCGCCGTACACCTGGGCGGCGACAACCACGCCTGGATGGATGACCCTTACACAGGTTGGAGCGGCCTTTCATTGCAGCGGCACGCCGCCTGCTCCCCCCGGTACATACACGGTAGCGGTGACTGTCAGCGATGCCGCCGCAGCCACGGTTCAAAGGCGGTTTGACGTTACCATCGCCACGTGTACTACCGGACCATCGCCACCGACTAAGAAAAAGGACAAGAAGGATAAGAAGGATAAGAAGGATAAGAAGGATAAGAAGGATAAAAATACGCCCATCATTATTTCAAAGTATCCATTGACGGTGCAACGGGTTATCAACCAGTGCTGACGATGGGCCGCCAAGCCTGAGAGGAATTTTCATTGACATTGGTATCCGGTTAAAATTTCCCGATGACATCGTAAAGGGGAAGCAGGATGGAGAGAACGATGAACCCGAAGATGCCCCCCAGCATGATGACGGAGAGGGGCTCGATGGCGCTGATCATGGTCTGGACGGTTCGTTTGGCCTCTTTGTCGTAATAGTTGCCCAGCCGCTTGAACGATTTGTCCATTGTACCGGTGGCCTCACCGTTTCGAATCGCCCCAAGCAGCAGCGGTGGAAATCCCCCGGCCTTGTCAAACCCGTCGGAGATGGAGTCGCCCCGTTGAACCGCGTCAAAGGCTTTTCTCAGCAGCATCTCCAGGTATCGGTTGCCGAGGACGTTCTCCGAAAGGATCTCAAATATCCCGTTGATGGACATGCCGGCCTGGTACATGGTGGCAAAGTTGTGGCTGAGCCGTGCCATGGCGATATTTAAGATCACCCCGCCGATGATCGGCAGGTTGAGGGAATGCTGGTGAAGCAGCACCCCACCTTTGTCCGTCCGTTGAAACAAATAGGCAAAGATGCAAAACAGCACCACGGCAAGGGTGATGACCGCCCACCATTTTTGGGCGAAATGGCTCAGGTTCAGGATGAACCGGGTCATGACGGGCAGGTCCACGCCCATTTGCGTCAGCAAACCGGCCAGCTGGGGCAGCACGTATCCCACCCAGACACCGATTACCGCCACGATGACAAGAACAACGAATGACGGGTAGATGGCGGCACGCTTAACCGTTGATCTAATATCCTCCCGCCATTCCAAAAACGCCGAGAGATCCTTGAGACATTTGGGCAGTACGCCGGTCTCCTCGCCCATGCGGATGATGGCCAGGTCCAGCTTGCCGAACGCCTTGGGAAACCGAGCCATGGCAGATGTAAAGGTGCTGCCGTTTTCGATGGCGATCCGTATCTCGTCAACGATGCGCCGCATGGGCCGGGAGGGCAGCTGGACGGCATTTTCTTCAAGCGCCGAGAGCATGGGCAGACCCAGTTCCAGGGTTTGGTAAAGCCGGTGGTAGAACTCGATGATGTCGCGGTTACCGATGCGCTCACCGAGGATGCTTTTGCTAAAGAACCCGTCGGTGTGCAGCCGGCTGGACACCAGGGTGAGGTCCTTGTCCACCAGTTTGGCTTCCAGCTCCCGGTCACTGGCGGCAACGAGGCTTCCCTTTACCAGGCGGCCCGTATTGTCAATGGCCTGGTATCGAAACTTAGGCATCGGCCACCACCCGGAAGACCTCTTCGAATGACGTTATTCCTGCGGCGGCTTTTTTCAAGGCCTGCTTGAGCATCAAACTGGTTCCGGCGGCCACGGCAGCCTCCTCGATCGTGCTGTGAAGGGCGCCTGCAAAAATCAGAGACTGGATATCCCGGCCCATGCGGATAATCTCGTAAATACCCGTTCTGCCCCGGTAGCCGGCGCGGTAGCAGGAGTCGCACCCCACGGGGACAACCAGCCGTTTTGGAGGAGTGATGTCGTGCTGATTGAAAACGGCGATCTGCCGGTCGGTGGGCTCGGCGGTTTCGCAGCAGTTGGTGCAGATTTTTCGAACCAGCCGTTGGGCGATGACCATGCTCAAGGATGAGGCCAGGATGCTTTTGTTTACCCCCAGGTCCAGCAGGCGGTTGATGGCCGACGCAGCATCGTTGGTGTGAAGGGTGGAAAAAACCAGGTGTCCGGTCATGGACGCCCTCAAGGCCAGATCGGCCGTTTCCGTATCCCGGATTTCGCCCACGAGGATGATGTCCGGATCCTGGCGCATGGCCGATCGCAGGGCGTTGCCGAAAGAGAGCCCCGCCTTGGGGTTGACGGCGGTTTGGCGGATGGTGGGAATCACGTACTCAATGGGGTCTTCAACGGTCATCACGTTGATGTTGGGGCTGTTGACCGTCATCAGGGCCGAATAGAGGGTGGTGGTCTTGCCGGAGCCGGTGGGGCCGGTGGCCACAATCAGGCCATAGGGTCGTTTGATATTTTTCAGGAATAGGTCGAAGTCTTCCTCTTCCAGGCCCAGCTGCCGCGGATCGCCCACCACCTTGCTGTAGACCAGAAGCCGCATGACCACGGTTTCCCCCAGGTGGGTGGGAAAGGTAGAGACGCGGATGTCGATTTCGCCTATTTCGCCGCTGTACTTGATTCGTCCATCGTGGGGGATGTTGGGGTTGGAGATGTCCATATCCGCCATGATCTTGAATCGGGTGACCAGGTTTTTGTGAAAGCGGATGGGAAAGAGGAATTTCTGCTGAAGCACGCCGTCGATGCGGTAATAAATCCGTACCAGGTTCACATCCGGCACCACATGGATATCGCTGGCGCCCAGCACCAAACCTTTTTCGATGAGCCGGTCCCCCAGCACGACGATCTGGTTTTCCTCGAATTGGGTTTCTGTCACCGTTGCCCGGGTGGCGTGGTCGATGTCGGCGTCGATGGTCAGGGCGGTCTTGTAGTAAAGCTCAATGGTACCGGCCAGCCAGTCCTTGGAGGCGATATAGGTTTCCACCTGGCAGCCGGTGATCCGGGCCAGTTTGTCCTTGGCCACCACGTCAAAGGGATTGTTGGTGGCTGCCAGGATGGTGTTGTCCCGTTTCTGCAGTGGCATAATGCCGTGAGTGGTGACGAACTGCTGGGGGACATTGGCAATGAGGCCGGGATCCACCTTGATGGCATCCGTGTCCAGCAGCTTGGCGCCACTTTGCACCGCCAGGCTCATCTGAAGCTGTTCCTGGGTGATCCAGTCCAGCCGCAGCAGCACATCACCCAGCATGACGCCGGTTTTTTTGGATTCCGTGACGGCCATCTCCAACTGATCGCGGTCGATGAACCCCAAGTCGATAAGAATGTCGCCGATGCGTTTGGCCATGCTATTGTCCTTTGTCCGGTGACGGGGCAGCTGCCGGCACCATGGACGCACCGAGGTATCGCCGGAGCGTTCGAATGCGATCGGTTACCGGTTCTGATGCGGTGTTTGATGTTGACGATGTTGCCCGAACCGATGCTTCGTAATGGACCAATGCCTTAGGATACAAACCCAGTGCGTCACAGGTCACCCCCAGATTAAACTGGAGGAGAGGATCATCCGGCCGCTCTGCTTCCGCCTTTTTATAAAGGATCAGCGCTTCCTGGAGCCGGTTCATCCGTGCATAGGCCACGGCCCGATGAAATTGGATGTCGTAGGGCGATGCATCTGCTGTTTCCTCGGCGGTGTCCAGATAATCCAGTGCTTTAGTGGGAGAACCGGTACCTATGGCCGTGATGGCCAGGTTCAATAAAACGCCTTTCGGGCGGGGGTTGGACTCATTCAAACGTTCCAGAAGCGGCCGGGCGTTGGTATATGCTCCCTGTTCCATGTATGCGGCGGCCAGGTTCAGCATGGCACCCTGGTGATTGATATTTAACTGCAGTACCTGTTTGTAAAGGCGGATGGCATCGGTCAGGCGATTGTTTCGATGGTAGGCGACCGCCTTTTTAAAAAAGAGATCCCCGTCCTGACTGGCCAGTTGTGCATGGGTTGTGTTCCCGGCTGTGTTTGGAGCCGTGACCGGCTTTGTTGGCTCAGGTGCCGGGGCTGCCGGCTCAGCAGGATCGGGCGCCCGGGATCTGCGGGAGACGGGGTCACCGGCTTTTTCAGTCGGAGCAGATTGAGTCGGCCCCGGTTCAACAGATCGGGAGGCGGGATCGGTGTCATTCTCCGCTTTAGGAATCAGCGGTTCAAAGGCGTTCGATGCTTGAGCAATGGGTTTTTGCGGCCGATTTTTATTTACGGGCGGGGTGATTGATATCGACGCATCTGATACGGACTGAGGCGCTTTGCCGATATCGGGATGGGAACCCGTAGATGCTGCGGGAGAAGCGGTGGGAGAGGGTGCTGCCGCGGCAGTTTCAGTGGACTGTTTCGTTTCCGCCAAATCGTCGGATGGTGTCTGGCGGTTTTCCTCGGGCGTGTGCGGTTTAATCGTCGATGCCGGTTGGTTATGCATTGTGCCAGGCGGACGGGATGCCATGGGGCCTGGTGTTTTTACCAGCAGGGAGGGGGCGGATCCGGATTGTATCAACTGGATGCCCAACAGGGCGGAGGCGGTGAACAACACGGCAATCAACACGGCAAAGAGCCACTTTCTGTCCAAACGTGGGTGCCGGAGCGCTTCTGAAAACCCAGGCGCAACGGGGCCTTCGGCCAGTTCGCGATTTCTTTTTCTCAGGGCATCGTTCATCAAGCTCATGAAACCAACTCCGTATTCGCTTCAGTCCGTCCCGACGGTTTTCATCGGGAGACCACCTGGGCCAAGGACCGATTACTGCTGTTTATCTTTTCGGCAGTTCTGGTCGCAGCCTCAATCGATAAAAAAAGACCGGTATAAATTACATTATCGCCCGCGTTGCCCGTTTCCATAAGGCTGTCATACCCAATTTCTGAAAGAAAACGGCGAATCGTCGAGTCCGGGACGTCCGGGTGCTTCGGCAGCACCCTTACCGTCCACGGTGCGTAAACGATCATGGCGCCATCGAGCGCATGGTCGGTGCGGTAGCGATCCGCCGCTTCCTTGCTTTGGAATTTGCCGGTAATGATCCGGTACCACTGCCCGTTTCCCACCGCCTGCCAGTATGTTGCAACACCCTTTTTCAGGTACTGAGCCACGCCCCGTTCCGCCTGTTCCCGCGTGCGGAAGGATCCCAGCTGAAGGGCATAGGGCGATGACGGCGCCGTCGGCCCGCTGCTGTCTTCAGCCAGGCGGGCCAAGCCAAATGCCGCGGCAGTGACGGCATCGGCTGTTTTGCGGGATGGCATTTCGCCGGGCTCGGGACGGGGGTCAACAGTTGCCGGTACCGGGGCTGGCACGGACGGCATCGGCTGTGGTGATGATGATGCCGGTGACAGTGGGTTCACCGCGCCCTGGAGGGGAAGGGGGCGGTGCTGTTTCAATGGCGGCAAAGGGCCGGTGCGAAGATCGAAAAATGATACGGCCATCAGCGCCAGCAGCACGATGACAGCTGCGGCCAGCCCATAGCCGGCGAGGCGACTGGCTTTCCGGGGCGCGCGAAAATCGAGGCCGCCCAATTCCGCCAAGGCCCGCTTCACATGGGGCGGTCCGATGGCCGAGTCATCACAGACGTAGCCGGCGGTGAGGGCGTAGTCGCAGATTTTGTTGATGAGCCGGGGAATGCCGCCGGAGGTCTTGTGAATTAGCCGCATGGCGGCATCGGAAAAACTTACCTGGCCCTTGTTGCCGGCCACAAAGAGCCGCCGGGAAATGTACCCATCGGTCTCTTGGGTAGACAGCGGGTCGAGCCGGCAATGGACGGCGATACGCTGCTTCAGTTGCCGCAGGCTTGCATGGGAGAGCTTGTCCAGCAGCTCCGGCTGACCGGACAGCACCACCTGGATGAGTTTACGCTTGTCCGTTTCCAGGTTGGACAGCAGCCGCAGGTCTTCCAATGCCTCCGGCGTCATGGTCTGGGCGTCATCGATGATCACCACCACGGGGTAACCGGCATCATCGCATAACAGCCGCTGGTTGAGCTGGTCAATCAGGGCTTTTTTGGTGGCATGCGGTTCAGGATTGACGCCCAGGTCTTCCAGGATGCTGGCCAGAAGCTCCTGGCCGGTAATGGACGGATTGATGACGTAGACGGTTTGTGCCTGCCCGCTCAGTCGGTCCAGAAGCGTCCGGCACAAGGTGGTCTTCCCGGTGCCCACCTCCCCGGTCAGCAGGAAGAACCCCATCCGGCTCTCTATGGCGTAACTGACCTTGTCGAGCACCTGCTGATGGCAGCTGGAGGAGAAGAGAAATTCGGGATCCGGCGTGATGGCAAAGGGGGCTTCCGTAAGCTTGTAAAAATCCAGGTAGACCCTTCCCGGCGGCGTGTCTGTCGGGTTGGCGCCGGCTTCATTCTGCAAGGCGTCCGTCATTTGGCTCCCTTTTGCCGAGGTCCTAAGGGGTTGACTATGTGAAATGCTGCCTGATGATTGTCCTGGCTTCTCCACCAGTTATCGGTCTGGGCGTAGAGTTCTTTAGTATGTTTTTCCACGTCTCGTCGGAGGGCTTCGAAAGCGTCGGCATCCAGCCGGCGGGGGGCGGAGATGGGTGGCGGCTTCCTCATATATAATGTAGGCGGCATCGATACCGGCCTGCTTCAACACCGCGACCTCGTCTTCATAGCGAACGGACGCGGTGATCTGGCCTTGGTAGCCTCTCTCTTTCAATTGGCGAATGGCAAATGCGCTGGCCTTGGGATCCGGCAGGGTCAACATGACCAGACCGATGCTGGTTTTTGATGGGTCGGTTCTCTCCCAGAAGTCACTGTCCGACGCATCACCGAAGGCCACACGGCGGCCGAGTTTGAGATGGGCCTCCACGGAGTCCTTGGAAAAATCGATTCCGACCACCACCTCCCCATACCGCCTTCGCATCTCGTCGTATGCCGCCGTTCCGATGCCCCCAAGGCCGATGACGGCAATGCGTGCGTCCCCGACATCAAAGGGTACTTCGTCGGGCAACCGCTCAACGCTCTCGAAGCGCTTCAGCCGATTCGACCATCGGGCGTAGATGGCATGGACAAATGAATTGGCAGGTGCCGCCATGATAAAGGTGAAGGAGAGGGCAATGGCCAGGATTACCAGCCACTCTCTGCCAATCCAGCCGTTGGCCACACCGATGGCTCCGACAATGAGGCCGAATTCGCTGTAATTGGCCAGACTCAGAGAGGCGAGCAGCGATGTGCGGGCGCGCAGTTTGAAACGGGTGAGGATACCAAAGAAAAGGGCGGCCTTCAACGGCATGACCAGCGACAGCATAATAGCAATCCCCACTGCCGCAAGCGTGGGTGAACCGGAAATGCCGATATTCAGAAAAAAGCCCACCAGAAAGAGGTCTTTGAAGCTAAGCAATGCCTTAGCCAGTTCGGATGCCTTGGGATGAACCGCAACCAGCATGCCGAACACCAGAGCACCCAAGTCGCCTTTCAGGCCGACCAGCTCGAAACCCCCGTAGCCCGCGGCAGGCATCAGGATGCCGAAGAGCATCATCAGTTCGCCGTGGCCGCACCGTGACATGAAACGAAGCAGCAGCGGACGTATCAAAAAAAGAGCGCCGATCAGTGCCACCGCCCATATGCTGGGTGTTTTTCCCGAGGAAACGGCCAGAAACACCACGGCAATGATATCCTGCATGATCAGAATGCCGATGGCCGTGCCGGCGTGGCGCGATGCCATCTCCCTCTTCTCCTCGAAGACCTTGACCGCAAAAACCGTACTGGAAAAGCTCAGGGCGAATGCGATCAGCAAAGCCAGTTTCCAGTTTAGAAGATTGAAGGAAGGCAATCCGGTAATGGCCAGAAGTTTGATCCCTGCGCCGAATACCACAACCGTGATCAGCATGTGGATGGTAGCACCCGCCCACACGTCCGGACTGGCCAAACTCTTAAGCTTCAGCTTCAATCCAATAGTGAAAAGGAGCAGTGTCACGCCGGCATTGGCAATCGTTTCCAGCTGATCTCCGGCCTCGATCCCAAAGCTGTTGAGGGCGAATCCGGCGATCAGGTATCCCACCAGCGGGGGCAGGCCGATTCTACTTGAAACAACGCCCAAAACAAAGGCGGCGATGATCAGAACTGGGTCCATGCCTGAAACTCCTTGAATGGTAATCGCTCAATCGGCGACGGCTGTATCCACCAACATGTGCTGCTTATCCTTCTGCCACGCCGAGAGATCCATTTCGTTTTCCGTTTTTGCCACGACGCAGGTTACGGCCAGGTCGCCGGTGACGTTGCAGGCCGTCCGCCCCATGTCCAGCAGGGCATCGACGCCGAAGATCATGGCATAGGCCATGGCCACCGGTGATCCCGGTTCCACCTTCAACCCCACCGAATCGAGCACCATCATCAGCATGATGGCACCGGCACCGGGCACACCGGCTGTACCGATCGAAGCCAGCAGCGAGGTGGCGATGATGGTCAACTGTTGTGAGAATGTCAGCGGGGCGCCGATGGCAAATCCCACGAAGATGGCGCAGACGCCCTGGTAGATGGCGGTCCCGTCCATGTTAATGGTGGCCCCCAGGGGCAGTGAAAAGGAGTACACTCCTTGAGAGATGCCCATTTTTCTGTCGGCGGTCTCCATGCTCACCGGCAGGGTCCCCCCGCTGCTGCGGGTAACAAAGGCGGTAACGATGGCCTCCTTGGCCTTGCTGAAAAAGGCGATCGGGGACAACTTGAAAATCAGCAGCATGCCGCCATAGACCAACAGCATATGCCCGGCAAAAGCCAGGTAGACCGCCAGGGTCATCCAGCCCAGTGGACCGAAGGCCTCGGCGCCTTGTTTGCCGAAGACATCGGCGATCAGAGCGAACACGCCAATGGGGGCGTACTGCAGGATCCAATGCACCACCAGGTACATGATTTCGGCACCGCCGTTGAAAAAGCGGAACACGGTTTCACCGGACTGGCGAATCTGCTCGTCTTCGCTGTTTCTGGCATAGGCCAGGCCGATACCGAAGATAAGGCAAAAAAAGATCACCGGCAGCACGTTGCCATCGGCGATGGCGCCGAAGGGGTTGACCGGCACCACGTTGATCAGGGTGTCCACCAGCGAGGGGGCCGACACGTCCGTTTTGACCCCTTCGGCGACCGATGCGGCGATCTTCATGCCTTTGCCGGGCTGGAAGACATTACCGAGAATCAAACCGAAGCACACGGCAAACGCGGTGGTGACCATGTAGATGACCAGGGCTTTCACCCCCACACGGCCCAGTTGGGCTGGATGGACACTGGCGGCCCCCACCGTCAGCGTGAACAGGATCACCGGCATGACGATCATTTTTAGGAGCCGTATGAAAATTTCGCCGAAAGGACTGACCCAGGCCATGGCCGGCCCGAAAACTATGCCGCAGACCGCCCCCAGAATCAGTCCCAGGAGGATGCGCACCAGTAAGTTGGATTTGAAGTACCAGCCAAGCAGCTTCATAAAGGCCTCCTTATCGAGTTTGACGTCAACATCTCTGACGTGCAGCAGGCTGTATTAGAGGGCTTCTACTCATAGTTGTCTCCCCTTCCCTGAAACGCTTTGCGGCGCTGTTCGATCATGGCCTGCTTCTCGGCAATGAATCGGTTTTTGAGAAACTGGGCACGGGTCAGTTTCTCACCCGAGTCCATCTTTTCCCCGGTCCAGGCCATCTGCTCAAAGTACTCATAAGTAAGCAGACCCAGGGTGCCGTCAGTTCGGATTTGATCCACAAACAGATTGAGCCAGTTCAAAAAGTCCGGGTCCCCCTGGCGGATGGCAAAAGCATAGAACTCCCGGGTGACCGGTGCGAGCAATGCGGCAATCTTTTTGTAGTGCTGGACATGGGTGTTGCGCCACACCTGAACAAAGGGTGAATCCGCTACCATGGCGTCCACCTCACCCTTGACCACGGCATCGGCCGCAGCGGTGGTAGTCGGGTATCCCCTGATGGCGTCGGTGGGAAACAACTGTCTGGCAAAGGCCTCATGGGTGGTGCCGGTCTTGACCCCCAGTCGGAGGCCGTCGATATCCAGCAGGTCGAAATAGGCCTTCGCCCCCACGGGCACCTTGTCCCGACTCACCAGTGCCGCCTGGCTGACCTCGAAATAGGGATTGGAGAAGCTGACCTGAAGTCCTCTTTCCACCGTACGGGTCATGGCGGCCATGATGATGTCTGAATTACCGGCCAGCAGTGTCGGGATCTGCTGGTCATAGGTGTCCGGGTGGATGAACCGCACCTTTACACCGAGAATATCGGCCAGTAGATGGGCCAGATCCACATCCAGACCGATGACCGTTCCCGCCTTTTCCATGGAGAAGGGTGGATAGTCCCGGTTCAGGGAAACGGTAATCACTCCCTGTTCCTGGATGCGTTGAATCTCACCTGCCTGCCCGGACACAGGCACCATCAGCATGACAATAATCAGGATAAACGCGTATCGCTTCATGTTACACGCCACCTCCTTAGTATCTTAATCCTGAGATTCGTGTTTTTTATGTCAGAAAATAAATAACAACTATTTCGGTATCTCCCTGGGGTCAGTCATGTTCTCCGGGCGCAGCATGTCGTCCAGTTTTTCTTTGGTCATCCACCCTTTTTCCAGCACGAGATTATATACGCTGCCACCGGTTTTCAATGCTTCCTTGGCAATGGCAGCGGATTTTTCATACCCGATTACCGGGACCAGTGCGGTGACCAGGCCGATGGAGTTCTCAACATACTTCCGGCAGACATCCCGATTGGCCTCGATGCCGACGATGCAGCGGCTGGCCAGGGTGATGCAGGCATTTTTCATGATCAGCATCCCGTGGAGCAGGTCGTAGGCGATGATGGGCTCGGCCATGCACAGCTCCAGTTCGCTGGCCTCGGCGGCCATGGAAACCACGGCATCGTAGCCGATTACCTGGTAGCAGACCTGGTTGACCAGTTCGGGTATCACCGGGTTGACTTTGCCGGGCATGATGGACGACCCCGGCTGCATGGGCGGCAGATTAATCTCGTTGAGTCCGCAGCGGGGTCCCGAGGACATCCAGCGCAGGTCGTTGCAGATCTTTGATATCTGCACAGCCGCCCGTTTCATGGTGGCCGACATCTGGGAAAAGGCCCCGGCATTCTGCGTGGCCTCCACCAGGTTGCGGGCCCGGCGCAGGGCAAAGCCGCTGACCTCGGACAGTTTTTGGGTCACCCGATCCGCATAGCCCGGCGGGCTGTTGATTCCTGTGCCGATGGCCGTGGCGCCCATGTTGATGTCGTGGAACTCGTCTCCGGTGCGATACAGGGCCTCGGCGGCGCTCTCGATCATCACGGCATAGGCCGAAAACTCCTGGCCCAGGGTCATGGGCACGGCATCCTGGTTCTCCGTGCGCCCCATCTTCAGCACGTCGGCAAACTCGGCCGCCTTGGCTTCCAGGACCGCCTTCAACTCGCCCATGGCCCCCAGCAGGTCCTTGAGCGACAGCAGCACGGCCAGCTTGATGGATGTGGGATAGGCATCGTTGGTGGACTGGGCGCAGTTGACGTGGTCGTTGGGGTGAAGGTGGTCGTAATCCCCTTTTCTGTGGCCCATGATCTCCAGGCCCCGGTTGGCGATTACCTCGTTGGCGTTCATGTTGGTGGAGGTGCCGGCCCCGCCCTGGAACATGTCCACGGTGAACTGGTCGTGCAGCTTGCCGGCCAGCAGTTCGTCGCAGGCCTGGCTGATGGCCTTCATTCTGGCTTCGTCTAGCACCCCCAGCTCGTGGTTGGCTTGGGCCGCGGCCTTCTTGACAAAAGCCAGGGCTTCGATCATGTGTTCAAAGTTCTTGACGAACACGCCGGAGATGGCAAAGTTCTCCATGGCCCGCAGGGTCTGGACCCCGTAATAGACCTCGTCGGGCAGCTCTCTTTCCCCCAGAGAATCGTGCTCGGTGCGCACGCCGCCGATCAGCTGCCCGGGGCCCGTTCCGGTGACCTGTTCGGAAGCCATGCGCAGCCGATCACTGATGCCCGCGGCCACCCGGGCGACGATGCGGTAGAACAGGTCCGGTTTCTCTTCTCGGAAGGCCGCCAGCGCCCCTTGGGATATCTGCCAGACAGTGGCCCCGGTGCGGGTAAAGGCACCGGTACCGTGGGAACCCTCCTCCAGAAAGGCGCTCTCTCCAATCAGGGCTCCGGGTGCCAGCACCGCCAGATGCCGGGTCGCGCCGTGCAGACCCCGGACGATGGTCACTTCGCCGTCGATCACCAGACCGGCCCACTGCCGTGGGGTAGACTCGTGGAACAGCCAGTCTCCAGCCGCATAGGTGACCTGTTCACCGCGTTTAAAAAAATCCTTGAGGTCGGCCTGGGCCACCCCCATTTTTTTGGATACTCTCTCTAAGATGTCGTCGAGTTTGATCATGGTAAAATTCCTCCTTTGTAGGACCTGCCAAAAAACGCCTGGCAAGCAGTTTAAATCACCATGGGTCCGATCAGGAATCCCAACACTACCGCCATAGCAATGGTGACGGTCCCCGGAATCAGGAATGGATGATCGAACACGTATTTGCCGATGCGGGTGGAGCCGGTGTCGTCGAATTCTATTGCTGCCAGAAGGGACGGGTAGGTGGGCAGCACGAACAGGGCGCTGACCGATGCAAAGGCGGCAATGGCCGCCCCCGGGCTGACCCCCAGTGCCAGGGCGGCAGGCATCAGGGCCCGTGTGGTGGCCGCCTGGGAGTAAAGCAGCATGGCGGCAAAGAACAGTACCACGGCCAGCAGCCAGGGTTTGGTCTCCAGCAGGGAGCCGGCGAATATGTTAATCTGTTCCAGGTGCGCAGCCACAAAGGTAGTGCCCAGCCAGGCCACTCCCAGCACGCACACGCAGGCGCTCATGCCGGATTTGAAGGTGGTGGCGTCCAGCACATCACCCGTTTTTATCTTGCAAACCATCGCGATCAGCGAGGCCACGGCCAGCATGACGGTCATGATGGCTTCGTCACGGGGCATCACCGGGTCTTTGATCAACCCGACGCTGCTGCTTATGGCCGTGGCGTAAAATACGACGCAGATCAGGCCCAGCAGGAAAATCAGTACGGAGGTTTTGGCTCCCTTTTTGATCTCATGTGCTTCCCGGCCCGAGGAGGTCTTGACCAGGCCCTTGGCCAGCCGATCCTGATAGATGGGGTCGTCCTTGAGATCTTTTCCCAGAAAATTGGCCACCACGGCGCCTATCATGACTGCGATGAACGAGCTGGGGATGCTGATCATGAGCAGCTGGATATAGCTGACCCCGAGGGGTTCCAGTTCATTGGAAAAAAAGATCACCGCCGCGGAGATGGGCGAGGCGGTGATGGCGATCTGCGAGGCCACGGTGGCGATGGACAATGGGCGGGACGGGCGGATGCCGGTCTCCTTGGCCACCTCTGCGATTACCGGCAGGGTGGAAAAGGCCGTGTGGCCGGTGCCGGCAAAGAGCGTCATGACATAGGTGACCACCGGGGCCAGGAAGGTGATGTATTTGGGGTTGCTGCGCAGGATTTTCTCGGCCAGGTGCACCATGTAATCCAGCCCGCCGGCCACCTGCATGGCGGCGATGGCGGCAATTACCGACATGATGATCAGGATCACGTCAACCGGGATGCTGCCCGGCTTGATGCCGAAAACCATGGCCAGCACCAGCACGCCGAAGCCGCCGGCAAACCCGATGCCGATGCTTCCCATGCGTGCCCCCAGCCAGATAAAAAGCAAAACAACCAGCAGTTCGACAATCCACATATGGTTTACCTCCTGTGATGATGTTTATCGTGGGCATAACGCAGAGCTTGGGCGAAAAGACCGTTTCCGGATGGGCACTAATCAGGGAAGCCGGTAGGAGCCCTTGATATCCTTTGCGTAACCGGCAATCACCTTGTCGCCGGTGTCGAAGGAAACGGTTGTCCAGGTGAAGATGAAGTTCCCCTGAATACCCTGGAATGGCCCCGTGCCGCCAACGAACTCGCCGGTAAGCGTGGCCCCTTTTTCCAGCTGGGTGCCGTTAAGAACAACATAGATCTTATGGCCTTTCATGTCGTCCCAGACACATCGGACGGTTCCGCCGGCCTTGGAGTCCCACAGACCCACCCAGTCCGCCCAGAAGTCACTCGTCTCCCCGACCGCATTTTTCAGGTTGACGTGGCCCTCCAGCGAGAAGGTAAAGACGGTCCGCCCTTCCATAAAATCCAGTATCTGCCGATTCCCGCTGGCGGTCAGGGTGCCTTCAAAGGTTCCCGTTTCCTCGGCGAAAACAACCCCGCATGACAGGGTGAAACACACCACGGCAGCGACGACCAGCATTGCTTCTGAAAACATCTTTCTCCAGTTACCCGTTCTCATTGCCCCCTCCAGATGTTGATTAACAATAATTCTTGTTATGAAACGGTCCGGAATTTTTCCGCGGCCCTAACTGTCTCCTAATAGAAATCCAAAAAAAATCCCGCTGTCAGATAGGCCTCATCGTAGTCCAGGGCGAATTCGCCTAAAATGGCCCGGCCGATGTACCCTTCCAATCCAAGTCGGAGATTTGAGCTGCGCTGGTCCCGCGTTATATGAAACCCCACCTGGGCGCTCACCCCGGGATCCCAACTGGTCTCCTCGAAAGCTCGCACGTGGGCGGCAGCGTAAAAGGCCGTGCTGCCGTTCCACATGTTATGGGGCTCCTGGTACTGGAGGCCGCCCTCGACCGCCCAGGGTTTCTGGCGGGCTTCATTTCCCATGGAACACGCCCAGCTGGGTTCAACATAGATCAGGATTTCATCGCTAAGAAAGTACCCAAGGCCAAAGGCGAGGTCGGCCCGCGCATAGTTGATGCGTTGACGTCCGGTGTTCTCGATATACTCGTCGCCCAGGTGGGCGGAAATGTGACGATAGCCCGCCCTGGCTACCACCTTGTCGCTCCAGTCCCAGACGGCAAAGATGCCGTATCGGCCGTCCCAACCGATGTTGTCCAACCCATTGCCAGGGTCAAACTGGGTGAACAGCCCGCCTTCGATGTCTAGGGAGAACTCATTGATCCCTGACGGGTCTGTCTGGATCTTGAACAGGGTGTAGCGGGTGCCCAGATCGAGCATGACCCGCCCCGACGAGGTCTCCGGGATATCGCTGTTCGCCACCCCGATGCCCACATGCATCCGTGGCCGCCTGGGATCGGCCACGTAATCCGGGTAGGGCTGATCGTCGGGATCCAGTTCCAGCACCCAGCTGGAACCCAAATTGAAGGTAGTATCCGCCCTCTGGTCCTCTGCGGCATGGGTTATGGAAAAGCTCAGCAGCGTGATCAACAGGGTCATCATCATTCTCATAGGTCATCTCCGTTTTAATTCATCTACAGTTTCTTGTGCTGCGAAAAGGCCATATCACCACGACTGGGTCTCATTAATAGACGTCCTGTCCATCACCCAATAATTGATGAACTCGCTTCGCTCCGCCAGTTTATAAAACTAGGCAGAATACCTTATTCAAAATTCGACGTTGGACGTTGGATGTTCGACGTTCATAGCCTTTTCGCTTTGACGGTTACGTCCTTGATAGTGGATAGTAATCTGTCTGGTATTACCCTGTGATTCTAAGGTGACTGCGGGGTCTGGAACCGTAAACATGAATCATTGGGAACAGATTCGTTCCGCAGGGGATAACCGGCCATGGTCCACTCCGTTAACCGGTTGCGGCCATCAATCTCGAAGTGGGCCCGGACACTCCACAGATACCGGATATCCGGTTCCAGCGGTATTTCCAGTCGGTGCATCGTTGACGTCAAGTTCCGGCGCATATATACAAGCTTGCCTAATTCGGTGGGGACCATTCTCCAGATCCGTATTTCATAGGTGATATTTTCAATTATACCAACCCCTTTTTCTGTAGATTGGTCGTTACTCAATATTTTCAAAGGCTGCCAGCGAAATGTCGGCGTGAGCGTATCTACGGTAACGAAATCGGCTCCGGTTGAGCACAGAAAGACTATAGCGCAACCGATTAATCGTGTTCGCCATGTCGGATGCATCTGCATGCCGAGTTCCTTAATCCGGATTCATCGGGTAAACCCCGAAAAAATCATCCACGATCTTTTCCGCCAACTCCGGTACGCAAGATTTGAACTCATCGATCAAGTGAACCCCGCCATCTGCTGCCCAGTCCAGAAACATTTTTTCCTCATCGCTGGCGCAGGTAAACCTTTCATCCAGCAGAACCGAATCATCCTTCACGCGGATAAGCTGCGCCCGGATCTGCAAAAAGACATCTGTGGGCGGATCGATGCTGTACATGCCACGCAGTCCGGATTTTTCAACGCTTACCACCAGATGTGTATCGATGGATTCTATGAATTGATCCCGGTGTTCTGCAACGCCCCGATCAGCGGATGTCGGTTTCCCGTCAGGCCAGACAACAAATTTCAGAGTCGTCCGGTCATTGCCCAGGGCGACCATTCTGTTGAGAAATACGTCGCGAAGATCCATCTGTATGAGTTTATCTGTAGCGATCTCAAGCATGATTTGCGAATTTTCAACTTCCTGAGCGGGGATGGCGGTGAAGATCCCATAAACGCCGCCGGCCAGCGCGCAGATCGGTGAAAGCATTACACCCAGGTATGTTCCGCCGGGTACGGGTGAGACAAAACCGATCATGACCGGCAGTGTAGCCCCGGCCACGACGCCTCGTTTAGCACCGCCCCACACGCCCTTCGCCGGTAGAACAACCTCCGTCGCCGGTAGACTCGGCGACAGTGATACGCCGACTGTGGACAGCTCAGATCGGATGCGTTCCAGTGCCAACGGCTTCATGGTATAGATGTGCGGTGTATTTGAACATCCGGCAAGGCACCACAAAACTACATTTAGATATAGAAGCCACCGTAGAGGGTATATTATTATCTGCATTTGATAGTTAGTGCCCATCCAGAAACGGTCTTTTCGCCCAATCTCTGCGTTATGCTCAAAATTTTATCCTCGGAATATCAACTATATGCCTGTGGTAAAATTTTTCGCAGGCCTTGATCTTGAACCCCTTGAATCCTTCATATATGCTACTTATTGGGTTTGAAGCTGAACTTCTGCCCGCCCACGGTGGCTTCATACATCAGCCCTCCTTTGGCGTGAACGAACACGATCATCCCCTTGCGATAGTTCGTTTTGACCTGTTTTCCGGTGGCCGGGCCGGCGCTGGCACCGGCTGAGGCGCCTTCGGTTCCGGCACTTGCCTGCACGCCGGCGGTAATGGCAACGGCAGACACGCCGGCATCGAACTCGAAGTTACCCCCGGTGAATTCGTCATAGGCGCGCTTGTCCTCGAAAAAGATCATCTGGCTGTATGCCTGGCCGCCTGCCTGAAAACCGATCGTCGCTTTCAGCAGCCTGGTGGTCCCCGTGACCTCGCCTTGCGCATACACCTGGCCGCTGCCGTAGGCGCCTCCGACACCGAATCCCCCTTTGCCCACCGTGGGGAAAACCGCATAGCCATGGCAATTGTCGAAAAAGGGCTTCACCGCCGGCGATTTTTTAAAAATTTCAATGGTGCCCGTGTATTGGTCGGCGTAGGCCATACTGGAAACCAGGGCTGCGGAAATGATTATGATTGCCATTACTGAAAAACGAAAAATTTTCATCATCAAATCTCCTTTACTGTTAATCATTCTTTTGAGCTGCTTAACCATCGAACAATCAGACCTGCATCGGGTCACGTTAAAACCCGAATACCGAATGAAACGCATTCTGCTCGACCATGTAGCCGAAATCTGCTTCCAACCGCAGTACAATTCACGGATTGGCCCTTCTGTCACGATCTTCCGGAAAGCCGATCTGGGGAGCGATTTCGAGGATCAGCCAGTCCCTGTATAATCGCTGGCGATAGCGCACCCGAAGTTGCACGTCCGTCATCTTGTGGCTGGGATCGGTGTCGAAGTAATTCCCGATTTGATAAAGCAACGCCCGATGGTTGACACATAGCGACAAGGCGATACCAGCAGCCAAAATACAGCACTTGAAAAACGGGTGTAACCTTAACCGGCAGCATCACGCGCTGATCATCCTGCTTGCTGGAAACAGTTCATAATGGTCGTTGGGTAATCCGGGGTCGGTGAAAAGGCCGGCCCCGGGGGGCAAGATCACCTTTTCAGGTGCTTTTATAGCATGTTGAATTCTATTTCACCAGTTCGATCCAGTCCGGCCGCATTCGTGAGCGCTGTCATTGCCCCAACGTTGCAAAAGTCTGAGCGCTTCATAGCCGCGGCGGCAAGGGTGAAGCCGTAGCGCTTTACTGCGAACCCTTGGCAACAAAGACTCTGGAGCGCTCAGACTTTCCCGCAGGGTAAAAAACAGAGAGAAAAACTGCCAAGTTCCTCGAATTAACAAATGGTCACGCCTTTATACACGAAACATTATTTTTCAAAAAAATTACCAGTGATACTGGAGGTAGAGGCTATTGTAATTGCTGCCTCCCGAGATTCGGCCAAAAGCTGAGGAGGTCGAAAAGATCCCGGACCGGTGATGGATACTGTACCCCAACCACAATTCTTCCATCCACTTGACCCGCAAAAGATGTCCCAGGCTCAAGTCGAGAGAAAAATCAAGGAAATTTAAAAGTTGGCTCGGCCTGTATCCCTTAGCTTCTACGTCCTGTTCTTCCAGGTAAGGGATTTTCTGGGCATAAGATATACCACCAGCCCAGGAGTCAAATAGGTGGAAATGGGAATGGTGAACAGCTCATCAGCAAGGGGAACACCAAAAAAAACAGATGTCATTTGGTTGTTATAAGGATCGCTTTCCGTTTTTCCGGTCAGGATCTCGCCCAGATTTGATGTCGTGCCCCAGCCGTGGGCCAACCGCACATACGGTTTGGAGTCCAACGTATCTACGGGCCTTTTTTTATCGTCAAAAAAGCCGAACCCAAAAAAAGCCTCGCCCTGGGTTGACCTTTTGACAAAGGAGACGTCTCGGGTATCGGAATCGAGCATTCTTAAACTGACCTGACCCAGTAGATACAGGTTGCGGTACACGTGATAGCGGATGTCGGTGGATAGCAATACATCCACGGCGCTGCCCGGATTTTCTCTTCCCAGACCGTAATATCGATTATTGAAATCAGCGCTTTTCCAACGAAACCTCACATAGGGCCTGAAATCCCAGTCCCCCCGTTCGAATTCAAAACTGGGGGTCAGGTTTGCATGTATGTGGCCGTTCTGATCACTTAATACTTCGAAATCCGTGTGGAACCAGTCTGAAAAATGATAGGTAAATTGTCCCCCCAGATCCAATCCGTCTTCCCGGATATCGTTCTGGAACTCTTTGGGAATGTCAAAGAACCGGTATCTGGCAAACGGGCTCAGTTGCCAGTTTTTTCCCTGAAAAAGCCTGTATCCGGCCTCGAGGCCATCGATAAACAAACGACCGTTGTCATAGAAAATCAAAGGGAGGACGTCGTTTACAACACTTTCGTTCGTATCGAATGGAATTCTCGCCGACCGTATCCCCATGGCGATGCCCCAATTTTCGGGCGCCTTGGTTTTCTTTTTCTCAGCGAGTTGTTCCTCGCCATAAGCATTGTGGGTGACTAAGATAAGCAATACCATCAATGATCTGAAAAGGTGTTTGCTCATTTTTTAATTGATCGGAATAATTTTGTCACCAGCATGAATGGCTGTAATTCCCTGCCTTGCAACCACCACCAGCGATATGGCTACCTTGTCTTCGATCGGCATGGCCGACATGGTTTCCATTGCCAGCACTTCGGCCGCGCCTTTTTTCACATTCACTTTGCCAATGGAAATACGGTTGTAGAAATGTGTGTTACGAGCAAAAAGCAC
>JABZFO010000117.1 GCA_014237405.1 Desulfosarcina sp.
ATGGCCGCTTCGATGCGGGCCATGTCGTTGATGGTCTCGTCGTAGCTGAAACCCACGGTTTTCAAGTCGGCACCGATGGATTGGGCCATTTCGCCGATGCCGTAGCCAAAAACGCCGGTGGCCACAGACAGCACGCGGTCGCCGGGCACAAGGCAGCTTTTCAGTGCGCTCCACAGGGCAAGCATCCCCTCGCCGGACTGAATCACGATATCGTCCCGGGTGCCGAAAATCGCTTTCATCCGCCGCTGGGTGCGCGTGTAAAGTTCGATAAATTCCGTTTCCAGGTCTCCGGAGCCATAGGGTTCCAGGTAGACCTGCCGAACGGCATCAGGCACCATCACCGGACCGGGAACCATGGGGATGGGATAGGCTTTCATGGCGGTCCCTCCTTGTGTGTATGGAAATGGTACATTAAAGAATTGAATTAGACACTGTCTACACTTGATGAATTCGTAAAAAGTCAGTTTTCAGACGGTTTCGTAAAACGTTCGAGATCAAGGCTTGCGAATCCCTAGGAATACCGCTAACGCGGGTGCCGTAGGCAGCGTACTTGCCGTACGCCGCAGTGACGAGGGATGAAGCGTAACGCAGATATCGGACTTTTTACGGAACCGTCACACTTGGATGCTGCGAATCTGTGTAAGCAAAGGCTGAATCCGTTCCCGGTGCTCCGGCGGAATCATGAGCACGAAAACGGGCTGGTTCGCCACCAGTCCTGTCGCCGCCACCCCCAGTCGACCGGTGGCGTAGTTCTTCCGGTTTTCATCGGATTCTAGAAACTGCATTACATCGGCAAAGTTGCCCGTGTATCCCTGGGCGTCGATGTGCTCCACGTGCTGGAGGAATACGTCATTGACCGTCAGGATAAAAGGGTCCATATCAGCAAATCCCGTCTCACCGCAATTTCTGGCGGACACCATGCATCTGCAGCCAAAGGGCCGCGCCGGATAGAGGGGGCAGGCATCGCCCGCCAGCACCGGGCAGGGACCTGCGTCGGGGTTCAGGTGCTCTTCGGGCGGGTCGCCATCCCGGGCACAGATATCGGCCATGCGGTTAATGGACACCCGGGGCATAAACCGGTCGGGATGGGATTTCCGGGCAATGGTTTCCAGATAGCGCGTTTCACCGGTCTTCTCCAGATTGGCAATGATCCGGTAGCCTTCCAGGGTGGTCATGGTGACGTTGGCCGTACAGCAGTGGGCGCAGTATTTTTCACATGCCAGGTCAAATTCGCTGACAAACCGGTCGTAGATTTCGACCATGCGTTCCAGTATGGTCAGTTTGACGTTCAGATCCATTTGAAAGACTTTCCATGGGATGAAGGTTCACGTTATTTTGATCCCCTTATACCCCAATCAATTCCCTTTTTCCAGCAGTTCCAAGCCGGGGTATGACCTTGACAACGGTTGGATGGGCCGGTAGATGTGTGGCATATGTTGCTTAGGATCTAATTTTAATGGATACCACTGAAGGATGCCATGACCAGCAAGATCTATTTCATCGATATGCGCGCTACGATCAAGGAGAATTTTCTCGCCAAAATCGGACGGCTCATGGAAACCGCCGGCATATCGACAGTCATCGAAAAGCGGGATCTGACGGCGGTGAAAATCCATTTCGGGGAGATGGGAAATGCGGCGTTCATACGCCCGGTGTACATCCGAAAAGTGGTGGAGATGGTCAAGCAGGCCGGCGGAATGCCCTTTCTCACCGATGCCAACACCCTGTACGCCGGTACCCGCAGCGACGCTCCCCACCACCTGACCACTGCCATCGCCAACGGATTCGCTTTCGCCGTGGTGCAGGCGCCCCTGATAATTGCCGACGGCCTGCGGGGCAAAAATGAAACGCCGGTCCCCATCCACCAAAAACGGTTTGACTCGGTTTATATCGGTACCGACATCGTTGAAGCCAACGCCCTGGTATCCGTGGCCCACTTCAAGGGCCATGAGCTGTCCGGTTTCGGCGGCACCATCAAGAACGTAGGCATGGGCTGTGCGTCCCGAAAAGGCAAGCTGGCCCAGCACTCCGGCCTGTCTCCCAAAATTTCAGACGAACTGTGCATCGGCTGCGGCGAGTGCCAGGACCACTGCTCCCAGCATGCCATCTCAATGGTGGACGAAAGGGCGCAGATCGACGCCGAGGCCTGCATCGGCTGCGGCGAGTGCATCCTCATCTGCCCCAACGAAGCCATCACGGTGCAGTGGAACCAGTCCATCCCGGTTTTCCTGGAAAACATGGTGGAATATACCATGGGTGTGCTCAAGGGAAAGGATAACAAAGCCTTTTTCATCAATTTCATCACCGATGTATCCCCGGCATGCGACTGCTACCCGGCCAACGACGCCCCCATCGTGAAAAACATCGGGGTGGTGGCATCCACCGACCCCGTGGCCATCGACCAGGCCTCGGTGGACCTGGTGAACGCGGAACCGGCCCTGGCCGGCACCCGGCTGACCACGAACACCGCTCCCGGCGAAGATAAGTTCAAAGGCATCTATCCCAAGGTGAACTGGGAGATCCAGCTGGACTACGCCGAGAAATTAGGCTTGGGTTCGCGGACATATGAGCTGGTAAAACTGTAAGGCAGCGGGATCCACACCCCACTTTTCAATTTTCCCGCCCTCGTTTCTACCAGATTTTGATGCTCCGGCCCTTCAACTCCAGAAGCTCTTCGGTGGTAATTCTGAGCCTACCGGCCAAAACGCCCGAAAACACGCGGTAGATGACATATCCAAAGGCCAGCTTGTCGGTGCCGGTCAGCTGTTCGATGTAGTAGATGTCCGTGGCCAGGCAGACCGTTTCGCCGACGGCGACAGCCGATGCACTGCGGGGCGCGCACTCGATGGCGCCCATTTCACCGAAGACATCGCCCCTGCGCTGAAGCAGGGCCACCGGTTTATTGTCCTTCATCACCCGGACTTTCCCATAAACCAGAAAGTAGAGCCACGTATCGGCGCTATTCTGCTCAAAAATAGTCTCTCCCGGATTGTATTTCCTGATTTTACTCATGGACATCAGGTGGTGGAGTTCTTCATCCTGAAACGGTTCGAAGATTTCGAACTTCTTGATGTCGTTCAGGACTCTCTGGTTTCCCCTTAAGAAGTCGGTTTCCTGCATGGTGGTCCTCGCTGGCCCGGCCGTTCAACGAAACGTGTGAAGCGGTGGTGCCTGGTTAAAGACAGATTGATATTTCTTAATCTTAATTCAAGTGCGCCTGAACGCAACACGTTTTTTCAGATTGGAAAAGGCTGATGGCAAGAAATACAAGCCGAACAGGGTGAAGAAAAAGGAACGGCAAGGTAGATGTTACGGGTTATCGGACCGGTGTTCAATCTTTACGAACCAAGCCTTGATGACGGCGTTGGCCAGAGTGGCCAGGGGAACGGCGAAAAAAAGCCCCCAGAGCCCCCACAATCCGCCGAACAGGAGCACAGCCACGACAATGGCCACCGGGTGAAGGTTCACCACGCCGGAGAGCAGCAGCGGTGCCAGGAGATTGCCATCGAGAATCTGGATTACCGTATAGGTAATCATGGCCGAGGCAAACTCACCGCTCCACCCCCACTGGAAGAAGGCAACCAGAGCCATGACGAATCCCATGACCGTCACGCCGATATAGGGAATGATGACGGACAGACCCACAAACAGTGAGATCAACAGGGCAAACTGAAGCCCCAAAGCCTTGAACACGGCATAACTGGTCCCCCAGATGATCAGCAGCTCCCAGCCTTTGCCCCGGATGTAATTGGTGACCTGGACGTTGGCCTCCTGCCACACGGATTCGGTAAGGTCCATGTTGTCGGGCAGAAAACGCCGACCCCAGTCCAGGATCATCTTCTTGTCCTTAAGCAGAAAAAACACCATGAAGGGTACCAGCACCAGATATACCACCAGGTGGAGGAGCCCCACGACCGAGGCGAATGACAGTGTCAGGACCCGTTTGCCCAGTGTGGATATGCCGGTGTTGAGAAAATCGATGATCTGCCGAACCTGGATTTCGGAGATAAGCTCCGGGTAACTGGTGGGCATCTGAAGCAGTCGGTATTGAACCGTGGCCAGCATGCCGGGCAACTGCTGGACCAGCTGGCTGATCTGCTTGACGGTCAGGGGAATCAACCACAGGATCATGACGATCATACCGACCATGAAGACCGTGAAGACAATGGACACGGCGACCAGGCGGGGCATGCGAGAACGATGAAGCAGGCCGACCATGCCCTCCAGCAGGTAGGCGATGATGATGCTGATGAGCACGGGGGCCAAAAGGCTGCCCAGAAAATAGACCAGGCCCGCCCCAACCAGCAGCACGAGGCCAAGAATCACCCGCTGGGGATCAGAAAAATGCCGGTCTATCCAAGTTCTGAACAGCTCAAACATGGGTTGGTTGCCCTTTGATTTATCCTCAGAAAAACTGGTCCTTTGGGCCAGAATTCTTTACTTTTTTCCGCGGCCCTTAAAACCGGTACCCGTATACCAGCCCCAGGGTGTCCATGCCTTCGTTGGGCGACGTCAGATAGGCATTGGACACGTGGTCGAAGGCAAGGATAATCCGGTGACGCGGGTTGACGGCATAACCGATTTCGATGGGGATCCTGAAGAGCACCCGCGATCCCAGAGATTTTTGGTTGACCGAATCCGTATCCAGCTCACCGTCGTGCAGGGCCAGACTGAATCCCGTTGAAAAAAAGAAGGGTGACGCCGGCTCCCACTGGAGCAGGAATCCCCCATAGACCTTGCTGGTGTCGCTCCTGGTGTTAATGCTGGCCCCGACGCTGGGGTAGGCCGTGGCGGAAAGCAGGTGGAACAGCGAGCGGTTGAAGATCACCTCAGCGCAAAGGTCCGGCCCCTTTTCTTTCGATTCACCGCTCCACAGCCCGCCAACATCGTGAGCCGCCAACCCGACACGGAGTTCCCTGACCGGACCGGCAGGCGATGTTTTGTCAAAGGCATATCCACCACCGGCCATCATCAAAAAAAGGGCCCATGTCCAGAGTCCTGAGCGCAGGGGGCGGTACCGGATGGTGCGGAACCGGTCAGCCGCAGTCGAAGATATCATTCAGCAGCATCCGGAGGCAGCTCACAGGTGTCCCCCCGCACCGATTTTTTTGCCTCCACATAATGGGCGGCGGCCAGGGCGGCTGTGCAGCCGTCTGCCGCCGCGAGAACGATCTGGCGGGCGAACTTTTCCCGCAGATCCCCGATTACGTATATACCGGGGGTATTGGTCTCACACCTGTCGTCGGTAACCACCATGCCGTCGGCGTTCATCCGGGTGCCGGCGGGGACCAGTTGGTTGTTGGGGTTGAAGCCGATGAAGATGAACACCCCGTCCACATCCAGTTCACGGGTTTCCGCCGTCACGGTGTCTTTCAGGGCGACGCCCTCCACCCCGTCAGCGCCGGCCTTGATTTCAGTAATCACGGTGTTCCACAGCATCTCGATGTTGCAGTCATCGAAAATGCGCTGCTGGAGGATCTTGCTGGCCCGCAGTTCATCCCGGCGATGGGCAATGTAAACCTTCTTGCACAGCTTGGCCAGATAAAGGGCCTCTTCCGCAGCACTGTCCCCGCCACCAACCACCACTACCGTTTTTCCCCTGAAAAAAAATCCGTCGCAGGTGGCGCAGTAGGAAACGCCTTTGCCGTAGAATTCCCGTTCTCCAAGCACATCAAGCTGTCTTGGGCTGCCACCGGTAGCCAGAATGACCGAATGGGCCTTCAGCGACTCGCCGTTGGCCAATTTCACCGTGTGGTAGTCCAACCCCGGGTCCAGCACCGTCACCTCCTGGGAGTTGATTTCCAGATCGTAGGACTGGGCGTGCTGGGTGAATTTCATGGAAAGCTCTGCCCCACTGATGTGGGCGAACCCGGGATAATTCTCCACTTCATCGCTCACCGCCCGGGCCGCCGCCGATGATTACCAGGTCATAAAAATCGCACTGTGCCATGATCAACCTCCTTTTTTCTGCTGAGATAGGGCTTTTTTCAGCTGGTCCCCCAGCGAGCCCAATGAGTCAGTAGTCCCGCCGGAAAATTCCTGCCATCCCTGGTCATCCGCAATATCGCCGGTGCCCAGGGAGATTTTCCGCTCCCTGGCATTAATCCCGTCGATGGTCACGGTGATGGCGGCGCCGGGCTTGAAGGCTTCGATCTCGGCAGCTCTTTCCGAGGCGGCAATCTTTGATTTGGGAAGCAGGCCGGTGATACCCGGTGCCAGGTTCACGAAGATACCGAAGCCCTCCTTTTTTTCCACCCGCCCCGGTACTGTTCTGCCGGGCTTGAATTTTTCTTCGATGTCCGCCCAGGGATCGCCTTCGGCATCCTTGATGCTCAGGGAAACTCGCTTGCGGTCAAGGTCGAACTCCTTGACCATCACCATGATCTCGTCACCGGGGGTGACCACATCTTCCGGACGCATCACCCGGCGCGTATAGCTCATTTCGCTGATGTGAACAAGCCCCTCGATGCCGGGGAAAAGCTCGACGAAAGCACCGAAGTTGGCGCATCGGGTCACCTTGCCCATCAATTTGTCTCCCACGCGGACCCGGTTCGGGGCATCGGCCCAGGGATCGCCCATGGCCTGCTTCACGGAAAGGGAAATCTTTTTGGTTCCCGGCTTGTCGCCGTCTTTGATGCCCAGGACCTTCACCTGGAGTCGATCCCCCACCTTGACGGCCTGTTCGGGGGTGTCCAGCCGGGACCAGCTCAGTTCACTGATATGCACCAGCCCATCCACCCCGGGCGCCAAGGTCACAAAGGCGCCGAAGGGCATAATGCGGACCACGGTACCGTCAAAAACCGCATCCTCGTTCAGCTGCTCCATGAATGCCTTGCGGCTCACTTCCAGTTCCTTCTGAAGGATGTCGCGCCGCGAGATCACAATGTTGCGGCCCCGCTCTTCGAATCGCTTGATGATAAAAGGAAATGTCTGGCCCACGTAGACTTCCGGATCGTCCACATAGGTCAGGTCCATCTGGCTGATGGGGCAGAACGCCCGCCGCTTGATCACCTCCACCTGAAACCCGCCCTTGATGGCGGCCACCACCTTACCCTCCACCGGAATACGCTGTTCCCAAGCATCCCTGAGCATATTCAGCCCCCCGATGCCGGAAATGGCCTTGGACAGGCGGATTTCGCTTTCGTCGGCAACGACGACGTAAAGATCCAGCTCATCTCCTTCAACAAGCGGCAGCTGGCCATCCTCATCCAGCAGTTCGGACTTTTCCACCACTCCGTCCACTTTGGTACCCGTGTCCACAAATACGCTGTTGGTGCCAATGGAGATGATTCGTCCCCGGATCCGGTCGCCCACTTGAATATTCTCATTCATACCGGCGCTGTAGGATTCGAACAGTTCGGCAAAACTCTCTCCCGCTTCCGGGGTTTCGTTTTCAAAATCGTCGTTCATGGTTATTCTCCCCATTTACAAAAATGTGCGGCACACTTCACCAGAAAATGAGGGCTTTTGCAAGCCTATTGTCGGTTTTGCGCCAATTCATCGATCCGGGACAAATGCCCGGTTCACCGATCAAAACATGATCTGAAAAAGCGGCGGTCGGGGTTGACAACCGCCGGCAAAAGGATAAGCTTTTCTCATTCGAAGCCGATGCCCGTCCATGCTTTTCCATCTGCCATTTCAACAGACCGGCATCTTTCGCCTTCAACCGCCCACGGCGACCGCCTGAATGCCGACCGGTTAAACCAAAATAACAGGAGGAGATGTCATGGCCATCATCAAGTGGGACCCGCTGGGAAACATCACTACCTTGCAGGACCGCATCAACAAGCTTTTCGATGATTCGTTTCCCCGCCAGGCGCATGAAGACGAGGAAGTCCCCCTGTGTGCCTGGACCCCCAGTGTGGATATCTATGAAACCGACCAAGGGATTTGCCGATCCGGACGTTCAGTCGAAGAACTATTACCGCCAGGAGCGCACCTGCGGCAACTTTCACCGGGCGTTCACCTTGCGGGCAATGATTTCGCCGGACCAGATCAAGGCTAAATTTAAAAACGGTGTGCTGCTTGTGGAGATCCCCAGGCCCGAGGAAGAAAAACCCAGGCAGATTTCAGTGGACATTGAATGAGACTGAAGACCAGCGTGACATATTCGACCAGGAAAGCTGCGTGTGTGACCATCACCGGGCGGTGAGGTGGCAGACCTCCATTTTCTGGGGATCGACCTATCTCGTCATGCTTGCCGGCCAGCCAGGTGCTGACCACCGCCATGGATTTCATGTCCAGGTAGGCTTCAGCCGACTTTCGAAACAAAAGAGAACACTGGGCCGGTCATGCAATTCCGTTCAGGCTGCGCATCAGTCGTGACAGGCATCAGCGCCGCCAGCCTTGCACGCCCGGATCTGCTGCACCAGATTTTCGTACTCATCCTCCAGCGCAAAAAGGTCCATCATCACCGGTGGCTTCACCGAATGGGCAGGAAGCCGCGATTCGGTCTCTTTGATAGCCGATTCCAGTTCCTTCAACCGCGCTTCCATTTGAGACAGTGTTTTCATGGGGTTTCCTTAACATGATCAAGCTATATGTCCATCCAGAAATGGTATCAATAACCGATACCAGCCGCCATGGCATTATCGGCACGGGTGCAATGACAGGGGGTCACAGCGTACACCATGTTGCAGACGGGACAGACCGATACCATCGGTTTCCATTTTAAACGTATTCCCGCAATGGGTGCAAGCGATGTCCAGCGGTGCGGGCACCTGAGACCGGTCAAATCCCATCATTCTCACCTTGTCCGCCACCTGTTTTCCGTTGTCGAAACATCCACCGCTGCTGGCGTATCACGGTATGGCGGGTTAAAATCGAATCTTTACGCAGCCGGACCGCCACCGAAAAAAATCATTCCTGGGTATTTAAATCCGTCGAATTCGACCCATATTATAGTCCGTTCGATTTACACGGACATCCCATCCGCTGAATCGCGAAAGCAATCGCATTTACCGTGGCCTGCCGCGGTGAACTTCAACAAAGAAAGGAAACATCATGACTGAAACTGCAACGTCCATGGATCTGGCCGAACTGGTGGGTTATCAGAAAGACACGGTGGTGAGCAAAACCATCATCGACAAAAAAACGGGAACGGTGACTCTGTTCGCCTTTGACCAGGGGCAGGGGCTGAGCGAGCACACCGCGCCCTTCGACGCCATGGTACAGGTACTGGACGGGGAGGTGGAGATCCGCATCTCCGGCAATCCGCACCGGGTGAAAGCTGGCCAGATCATCATCATGCCGGCCAATGAACCCCACGCTTTGAAGGCGGTCGCACCATTCAAGATGCTGCTGACCATGATCCGGTCTTAGGGCCCTGCGCATGGCGGCAAGGGGACATGGGCATACCCACATCCGACCCATCGCATCAGGGCGTTGATGACAAAAGGCGATGGATCCCCTCGACTCGCTGACTGTCAGCTGCATGGAAGAACGAACCCGCGAAAAAAAGACCCCCCGCCAGCAGGGCAGACAGGGGCAGGAACGCCATGGCGGTCTCCAGTCCGAAACGGTCGGAAAGAGCCCCGATGACGGGCGGGCCCAGTGCGCTGCCCAGAACATGCTGAACGATGACGCACAGGCTCAGCGACACGGCCCGCAGGCCCGGGTGAACCATATCCTGGGTAACCGCCACGGCGGCAGGCACGAAGGCCACAGCGCTGATTCCTGCACACAGCAGCAGGGCATACTGAACCGGTCCAGCGAACCATCTAAAGCCGACCAGCAGGATCACAGCGGTCACCGTTGAAGAGATTGCGGGAAACAAAAGTCTGGCGTTTTTCCGGCGTTTCATCCAGCGGTCCGTCAGAAACCCTCCCAGTGGCGCCCCGATGATGGCCAGCAGCATCACCACGCCCCCCTTGGTGGCGGCCCGACTCATGGAGAGATCCTCCACCCGCTGAAAATAACTGGGCAGCCAGGTCATCAGGGCCGTGGTCACGAATGTATTGGCGGCAAAGGCCAGGTTGTTGAATGCCAGGGTCCGGTTCTTAAAAAAGTGCCCAGCTATATCACCCCATCCCATCCTGGTGTCTGCATGACCCGGACTGCCCGCCGGTTTCACCAGGGCAATAGTGCGGTAATCTCTGACAAAAAAGAACAGCACGGCCACGATGACGCCGGGCAAAGCCACGATGCCGAATGCGTGGCGCCAGCCAAAATGCTCTGCGATAACGCCGCCGAGGACAATTCCCAGAGCACTGCCCAAAGGAATGGACGCATTCCAGATTCCCAGCATCCGTGCCCGTTTTGCTTTGGGAAACATGGTGGCAATCATGGCCGTCCCGCCGGGGGCGTATCCCGCCTCTCCCAGACCGATGGCGGTTCTGGCCACAAAAAGCTGGTTGAAGTTCCGCGTGAAGGCACAGGCCAGCGTTGCCGCGCTCCACAGCAGGGCCATCAGGCCAATGCTTTTCTTCCGACTCCAGCGGTCGATGAGCACGGACACAGGCAGGGTGAAGATGAGGATGGACCAGTAAACGGCGGAAACCAGCAGTCCACACTGGGTGTCCGTAAGCCCCCATTCTCGGCTCAAAGAGGGGAACAGGGAGACGATAACCAGCCGGTCAATGTAATCAAACATGTAAAGCAGGAACAGCAGTGAGAAGACGATGCGCGGCGAAGATACCAGGGCGTGGGTGCCGGGATCGGCGGAGCTATTCATAACGGCCGTATTTTTTCGTCGCCTGAAACATGGCGATGCAGTTTTCAGGATTAACGCCGGGATGCAGGGAGTTGGACGAGCATAAGATGTATCCGCCGCCCGCAGCCGCCGCAGCCATTGCCTGCCGGACCGCCGCATCCACCTGCGCCGGCGTTCCATCAGGCAGCAGGTGCATGCAGTCAATGTTTCCCAGCAGGCAGATCCTGTCACCGCAGTAATCCTTGGCTTTTTTCAGGTCCATGCCGGCCTGTGGCTCCAGGGGATTGAGGCCGTCATATCCCGATGCGATGAGGGTGTCCAGAATGGGCCACAGGTTACCGTCGCTGTGGCGAACCACCTTCAGCCCCAGCGTGTGTGCCCGGTCCACGAGCCTCCGGTTGTAGGGATTGACGAAACGTTTGAAATGCGCGGGCGAGATCAGCAGGGCGTTGGTGTTGGCGATGTCGTCCTCCACCACCAGGACATCCAGCCCGGCATCGGCCAGCATGTCCAGCTGCTTGAGATTGTATCGGGTCACCATTTCCGCGACCCGCTCCACCAGCAGCGGATCCTGATAGAGCTTGATCATGTAGTTTTCCATGCCAATCAGCCGCCAGCTTCTTACAAATACCCCCCGCATCAGCCAAAACAGCGCCACGTTGTTCCTGAATCGGTCTCTGGCCAGGTCCAGCAGCAGCAGGTGGGCACGGTCGGGCTCCGGTGCCGAGTAGCGATCCAGGTCAGCGGCGTCTTTTACCGGATGCCCCTTGGCCACCGGCAGTCCGTGGGGGCTGCGCCGATAGGTGATGCCCCAGTCGTCCATGACATGCTTGTCGTCCAGTTCCCGTTCGTGACCGATCTCAAAAGTCGTGATCCCGTCCACGCCGAAGGCCTCGTGGATCAGGAACAGGGTATCCACCAGCTTCATCTTTTCCCCATCGGTCATTTCATGGAACTGCCGGGGTTCCGGCAGGCCGTCTGTGAGGTGCCTGCCGATGCCGATGATGGGTGCCTCGTTGATGCCGTGAATATATAAGGGCACGCGGTCGGGCTGACGAACGGCCAGCGCCTTCAGGATTCGCTTTTTTCCATTCATAAAGCCGATTTCCCAGCTAAAATCGTCCTTTAAAGGTCATGCCGATAAAAGGCGCCGTGTCGTAGTCGGTTTCACCCAATTCGTTGGCGTTTTCATCTTCGATGGTGATACTGCCGCCGAACAAGGCCCCACCATTGATGTCGAACTGATAGTGTTTGCCCAGCCGCCAGCCCACACGTACAAACGACGCCCAGAAATCCACCTGACCGATGCCGTCGGCCACCACGCTGCTGTCATCCAACCGGAAACGATAGGATCGGTAGGCGCCGCCGATGCCGATCTCCACGGTATCACCCGGTGTGTAGACCAGCTCCAACCCGGCCGGACCCACCGGCCCGGCCGGGAAGGGGTTGACGAGCCGCATCCGGTCATTGATCTTCCAGTCGATGACGACAAAGGGAAACGCTTCCGTTTGGTCCAGGCGCTCGAATATACCGGTTCCAAGGCCCAGCATCAGATTCGATCCGAAGGTGTATGCCGCGGACACCACCGCGCCATAGGAAATGGATTCGCTGGTTTCGGCACCGGTTGCCCCGGCAAAATCGATGGAGGGAATGATGCCGAATCGCCAGTTGTTGTCCGTACTGTAAAAGACGGGAATGCTGATGCCCGGCCTGAAAATACCGTCCCACAGGTCGACCCCGGCAAGTCCCGCGATATCGGAAAAATTCCAGCGTTCGTAATCGAAACTCACCCCGACCCCCACCATCCAGTTTGGGTCGATGAATCGGGAAACGTCAAATCTCAGGAAATGACGCTGAACATCAAATTTCCCACCGCTGTCCAGGTCGGTTTCGAACTGGTAGAGAGGTGTGTAGGATAGCCGGACCATTGTTTTTGAGCCGCCTCTTTCCGCAGACTCGGTCGATTGCACATCGGCGTGGCCGGGCATTGCCATTGCAGCCAAAACCAGGAGCAGGGCCAACACGGCTGGAATCAGCCGACTTCGGGTCATTGGTACCTCCTTGTCAAAAAAAATGTATCGGTGGCGAAATTCGAGATATTTCTTTTTACACCAGCCCCTTGACGTTCGTCGAGGAATTTCTTTGCAGTACAGAGGGCAGAGACAGGCCGCAAATGGATAGGCGCATGAGCCAGACATTATCTCTAAAAATAGAAAACCAATCCTGATACACTCGTAAAAAATCCCATTTCAGACGGGCTCGTAAAAAGTCCGAAATCAAGGCTTGCGAATCCTGAGGAATGAGGTGTACTTAGCGTACTCCGCAGTGACGAAGGATGAAGCGTAACGCAGATATCGGACTACCGCCGTCCCGTTAAAAGGAAAGATGGTGAAACGCCATCGCATACCAGCCGTTGCTGTGATCGGGAACGAACGCCGCAAAACGCCACTGTCGATTCGCCATCGATGGGAAGGCGCGGTCAGTAGGATCGAGGTAGAGCGCCCGTAAGCCAGAAGGCCTGCCTGTCCATTGCCGAGGGCATCGTGCATGCCCGCCTTAACGGATACCCGCTGGAAGCTGTCCGTATCGTTTTCGTCCGTTTGTTCAGGCGAAGGGATACAGGCGTATGCAGCCGCGGGTTTTTTTGTGGATTCTGCTTTTTTCTGCTGCAAGCCTTCCTGAATTTTCCCCCATTGCCTGTTCAACCCGAACAATCGTTCATCCAATGAGGAGCACATAAACAGATGCAACAGGACAAATCCTTCGGCAAACGCATCACCCGACTCATCGACAAAGCGGACATGACCCGCAACGAATCCCGGGATGCATTCACCCGAATTCTGAAAGACGAAACCACGCCCATGCAACAGGGTGCTTTCCTGGCGGCCTTGCGCGCCAAAGGAGAAACCGCGCAGGAGGTGGCCGGCGCCTGGGAGGCCATTTATCAACTGGACACCACCAAGGTGACAACCAATGCCGGTGCCCCATTGGTGGAAAACAGCGGCACCGGCATGGATACCTTCAAGACCTTCAACATCAGCACGGCGGCCGCCATCGTGGCGGCATCGGCCGGGGTCCGGATGGCGCGTCACGGTGCCCGCGCCATCACCTCCGTCTGCGGGACGGTGGACATGGCCGAGGCACTGGGGGTAGACGTGGAGTGCGATGCCGACCTGGTGGCCCACAGCATCAGCGGCACCAATATTGGCCTGTTCAACGGCATGAGCCCGAAGATCCATCCCATGGCATTGGGTCGGATCCTTTCCCAGATCCATTTCGGCTCTACCCTGAATATTGCCGCTTCCCTGGCCAACCCGGCAATGCCGCGGACCGGTGCTCGGGGCGTCTACTCGCGCATGGACGAAGCCTCGGTGTGCGGCACCACCTGGTGCGCCGAGTTGAACGAACAGGGCCATATCCACGAGTTCATTCTGGAGCCGTCAAAACTTGAACTTTCCCCCCACGATCCGGCCGCGCTCCGTCCTGAATCGGATCTGAAAAAGGAATCAAGGCGTTTTGTTGCTCTCATTCGAGGAGAGGAAAACGGCAACGGCGCGCGGCGGCAGGCCGTCGAACTCAACACCGCCCTGATCCTGAAGGTAGCCGGAAAGACCGCTACCATCGCATCGGGAATGGACGCAGCGGCTGCCGCCATCGATAATGGAAACGCCTGGCGAACCCTTGAAGGCTGGGTGGCATCCCAAAACCGGGAGCCGGAAACCGGGCTGGTGACGCTTCGTCGGTTACAGAACTGAAAAGGAACAACAATGGAACTTCTCGTCATTAAAAACGGCGCTGATTACATCCGGATCAAGGACAAATCCTATTCTGCCGTTGGCCTGGACAAGGCCAGCGTCTTCCCTTTTGAAGGACTGGCGAAGGTGAAAGACCAATTGACCGATGTTCAAGCCGGTGGATTTCCCGAGGCCGCCATCTACCGGCTGACATTGACGGAAACACCACTGTGAAGGAGACACGCAAATGAAACTGGTGCTCACAGGATTGGGCCGGATAGAAATCTGCCGGTCGGACATGCCGGAACCTGCAACGGGCATGTCACGGCTGAAAGTCAACTACTGTGGGGTCTGCCGCACTGACGCCAAAATGTGGAACGAGGGACACCGGGACCTGGTGTTTCCCCGGGTCCCCGGACATGAAATTCTGGCCGAGGACGATCATGGCCAGACATTTACCGTCTGGCCCGGCACCTCATGCGGCCGATGTCGGTACTGCACCACCGGTCGCGAAAATCTCTGTGAATCCATGAAAATCATGGGCTTTCATTTCGACGGCGGGTACAGCGACTATCTGCTGGCCCCCACAGAAAACCTGATTCCGGTACCTGCGGATATCGCAACCCACCGGGTCTGTTTCGCCGAACCGGTGGGTTGCGTGCTCAATGCCCTGGATAAGCTCGACCTGAGACCTGCCGAACGCGTCGTCATCTTCGGCGGGGGTACCGTCGGGCTGATCGCCGCTCTGGTGGCCAAAACCATGGGAACGATTCCCCTGGTGATTGAAAAGAACGCGGAGAAAATCGCCAAGGCGTCTTCATTTCTGGAAGCCGAACAAATTCCGTGCCTTCGGGAAACCACGGACAGCGAGTTCGATGTGGTGGTCAATGCCTGCCCCGACCCCATCGCCTTCTGCCAGGGCGTGGCCAAACTGGGCAAAGGCGGCCGGTTCTCTTTTTTCAGCGGGTTGACCAAGAATCAGCACATCGAAACCAACCTGGTTAACCTGATGCATTACAAAGAGGCCGCGGTTTACGGAGCATACGGGTTGAACCGCCGGCACATGGTGGCGGCATTGGATGTCATCCGACAACATCAGGCCGCCGTTGACCTGCTGGTCGAATCGATCATTTTGCCGGATCAGCTCACGGGTCGCCTCCCCGATGTCCTCTCGGGCCGCTCTTTTAAAATCATTCTGGATTTTACCGGCGAAGCGAGACAGTCATCGGTTGCCGGCAGGTCAGAAAAGGTCCACACGTCTGCTGCAGCCACAGGATCAATCGCTGATGCTGTGGCAGGCAGTCTTTTCATGAAGGTATGCAATACTCTTGCACCGATCTCCCCGGCCCTGCTTCCCGCGGCACGGCAGAAGATGGACAACAAGACCAAGCCCCTGGGTGCCCTGGGCCGCCTGGAGGAGCTGGCCATTCAGCTGTGCCTGATCCAGCAGACCCTCTCCCCGCAGGTGGATCGAAGAGCCCTGTTCGTGTTCGCCGCCGACCACGGGATCACCGAGGAGGGGGTGTCGGCCTACCCGTCTGAGGTCACCGGCCAGATGGTGAAGAATTTTCTCGACGGCGGTGCGGCGATCAACGTGTTGTGCCGCCATCACGGCATCGACATGCGCATCGTGGATATGGGCGTGAACGCCGATCTTGAACCGCATTCGGATCTTGTCGACAAAAAGGTACGCCGGGGAACGCACAACTTCGCCCTGGAGCCGGCCATGACCCGGGAAGAGGCAATTCGGGCACTTGAAGCCGGCATGGAATGCTTCTTTGATGCCCACACCCAGCGCCCTATCCATATCATCGGCTTGGGCGAAATGGGCATCGGCAACACCACCTCGGCGTCAGCCATCATCAGCGTGGCCACCGGCATCACTCCAGCCCAGGCCGCCGGCCGGGGAACGGGCATCGACGATGCGGGGGTGCGCCACAAAATCAAGGTGATTCAAAAGGTGCTGGACTTTCACCGGCCGGATCCGAAAGACGGTCTGGACATCCTGTGCAAGGTAGGCGGATTCGAGATCGCCGGGATTGCCGGAGCGGCGCTGGCGGCAGCATCCAAAGGGGTGGCGGTGGTGCTCGACGGGGTCATCTCCACGGCCGCCGGGCTCATCGCCCACCTGATCCGGCCGGAGATTGGCGGCTACCTGATCAGCGGGCACCGGTCGGTGGAAATCGCCCAGACAGCGGCCCTGGAACAGATGGAGCTGAAGCCGGTGGTCGACCTGGACATGCGGCTGGGGGAAGGCACCGGTGCCGCTCTGGCCATCGACATTGTCGTTGCTGCCTGCCGGATCATGAACGAAATGGCCTCATTCGACGAGGCCGGGGTTTCAAAAAAGGGGTGACAGACTACCTATGTTTTGGCGGAAACTCTTATGAAACTTCAATACCCGTAATTAAAATAGCTGAACGCCCAACATCGAACATCCAACGTCGAACGTCGAATAAGGTATTCTATCCTTTTCATAAATCGGTGGAGCGTAGCGACCTCATCATTCGATGTTCAACGTTCGATGTTCGATGTTCAATCTTTTAATCAAGACCACAGCCCAGCGTTCCTGGCATATGGCTTCATTTCCGGTTAAACCGGCAAACTGCTGGCGGCGGCGCTGGTAACTGGCTATCCCCATATCTTTCCCTTGACAGGAAAATGGGGTTCTGCAATATATCACATACTACATATTAATTGGGGCAACGGTTTGTCCGCCGAATTGGGCGGATCCGTTGGTCGGCCGTTGCCCGCCCCGTATCGTTCCGGAAACTGGTCTGGATAGCCGCTTTCAGGAAGAACATTGACGACTGTCGAAATATCACCATCCTGAGGTCGAGAGGAATACCAATGAACATTGATTTCAAGCGCGTTATGAAAAAGGCCGAAGCCTTTAAACCGGACATCAGCCGGTTTCTGAGGGATATGGTGGCCATCCCCAGCGAGAGCTGCGAGGAAAGGGAAATAATCCTGCTGATCAAACGTGAGATGGAATCGGTGGGCTTTGACCGGGTGGAAATCGACCCCATGGGCAACGTGCTGGGCTATCTGGGAAACGGCAGCACACTCATTGCCATGGACGCCCATATCGACACGGTCGGGGTAGGTAATTTGGACAACTGGGACTTTGATCCATACCAGGGATTCGAAGATGATGAGGTCATCGGTGGACGGGGCACCAGCGATCAGGAAGGCGGTATGGCAGCCATGGTGTACGGAGCAAAAATCATCAAGGACCTCGACCTCTTCGGCGACTACACCCTCCTGGTGACCGGAACCGTGCAGGAGGAGGACTGCGACGGGCTGTGCTGGCAGTACATCATTGAAAAGAGCGGGATCAAACCGGATTTCGTGGTATCCACCGAACCGACCTCCTGCAGGATCTATCGGGGGCAGCGGGGCCGGATGGAAATTCGGGTCCAGGTCAAAGGCGTCAGCGCCCACGGATCCGCCCCCGAGCGGGGAGACAACGCCATTTTTAAAATGGCGCCCATCCTCAACGAACTTCAGGATCTGCACACGCGCCTGAAGGACGACACGTTCCTGGGGAAAGGCTCTTTGACCGTGTCGGAAATCTTTTTTACCGCTCCTTCACGATGTGCAGTGGCCGACAGTTGCGCCATTTCCATCGATCGCCGGCTGACCTGGGGAGAGTCTTGGGAGTCCGCCCTCGAGGAGATCCGTGACCTGCCTGCCGTCAAACGGGCAGGCGCCGAGGTTTCCATGTACAACTATGACCGGCCGGCCTATACGGGTCTGGTTTATCCTACGGAATGCTACTTTCCGGCATGGGTGCTGCCGGAGGACCACGCGGCCTGTCAGACCCTGGTGGAAGCTTACACTTCCTTGTTCGAAGAGAAACCGATAGTGGACAAATGGACGTTTTCCACCAATGGGGTTTCCATCATGGGGCGATACGGCATCCCCTGCATCGGATTCGGTCCCGGTCACGAAGATCAGGCTCATGCGCCCAATGAAAAGACCTGGAAACGAGAACTAGTGCAGGCCGCCGCCATGTACGCTGTCATACCGGGGATTTACTCCGCCAAATAGTTGTGGCGGGAGCGCATCGAATTTTCGATGACGGTTGTTTGGCGGCATCTGCCGCAGCGTCGACTACGTCGTTGAATAGCTCCCCAGCTTAATCAGCATCTTCGCGAATAGAAACAATCGGAAGCCAAGGAGGTAACTCACCTGATGAGGACAATGCTGGATACCTGGGCCCGCCGGATCAACTGGCTGGTGGAACGGATCTGTGCGCTGCTGATCGGGACCATGGTGGTGGTGATCTGGTTCGGGGTGGTGGAGCGCTATTTCCTTCACCTGGGCTTCACCTGGACCGAGGAGTTCTCCCGCTATGTCATGATCTGGGCGGCCCTGCTGGCCGTCAGTTGCGGGGCTTATTACCGGGAGCATATCGGCCTGGATATTGTCAAGCAGCGTCTTCCGGCAAACAGGCGACGCTATCTCGTGGTTGCCCTGGATGTCATCGGGTTTGCCTTTTTTGTCTTCATGGCGGTTTACGGCATCGGGATGGCCTCGGCGGGAAAGGACCAGTACGCCACCATTTTCGGCATGACCATGGTGGTACCCTTTGCCTCGGTGCCGGTATCATCCGCACTGACGGCATTTCAGATTTTCTCGTCCATGATTCGCGATATCAATAGAGATTGGGCTGTTTCGGGAGAACATCCATGATAACTGTGGCCATCCTGTTTTTCTTTTTCATTTTTGTGGGGCTTCCCATCGGTGTGACCTTGGGAATCGCCGGTCTGGTGGGACTCATCCAGATTGGTGGTGAAAATTTTCTCATGATGGCCCCCAAACGGTTCTTCGGGGGCCTGGACCTGTTTACCTTCATGGCCATGCCGTTTTTTATTCTGGCCGGTGAAATCATGAACCGGTCGGGCATTACGGAAAAGCTGGCGGCCTTTGCAGATGCACTGGTCGGCTACACCCGCGGAGGGTTGGCCCATTCCAATATGATCGCCTCGGTGCTGTTCGCCGGTATGACCGGCGCCGCCGTAGCCGATACGGCCGCTTTCGGAAACACGCTGGTACCGGCCATGGTGAAGAAAGGTTATTCCCGGCCCTTCTCCTGTGCGGTCACTGTTGCCGGTTCCATTATCGGACCCACCATACCGCCATCCAACCTGATGGTCATTTACGGCTCGCTCATGGGTGTCTCCATCGCCGGTCTCTTTGCGGCCGGAATTCTTCCGGGACTGCTGATCTGCCTGCTGTGTATGGCCGTGATCGCCGGCCTGGGAAAGCGTCTCAATCTGCCCAAGAGTGAAGAGCGGTTCAGCCTCGTCCGCATCCTCTGGGCGTTCAAGTCGAGTTTCCTGGCGATCCTCATGCCGGGGATCATCCTGGGCGGCATCCTCTTCGGTATCGTGACGCCAACGGAAGCGGCCGCCATCGCCGTATTCTACGCCCTGTTCATCGGCGTTGTCGTCTACCGAGCCCTGACTCTTTCGGACATCGTGGAGATGCTGGTTCGAACGGCCCGCATCACCGGAGTGGTCTTTTTGATTATCGCCAGCGCCTCCATCTTGAGCTGGTGGATGACCTTCATGCAGATTCCCCAGAAAATCGCTGAATTCTTCCTGTTCGTATCATCGGATCCCAATGTGATCATCGGGCTGATTCTGCTGCTGCTGCTGGGCATCGGGATGTTCATGGACATCAACGCCGCCCTGATCATTCTGGCCCCGGTACTGGCCCCGCTGACGGCGACCATCGGCATGGATCCGGTGCACGCGGGCGTCATGATCGTGCTGGCCCTGAACATCTCACTGATGACACCGCCGGTGGGTGCCTGCCTCTTTGTGCTCTCATCGGTCACCGGGGAACGGATCGAAAGGATCTCCATCTCCCTGATTCCTTTTCTAATTGTGGAAGTGTTCGTTTTGTTCCTGGTGGCCTACTGGGACAAGATGACCATGTTCATCCCCCACATGATTAGAGGGATGTGAGTAAGCCTAATTCAAAATTCGACGTTGGACGTTGGATGTTCGACGTTCATAGCCTTATCTTAATTGTCCGCCATATCTCATCGGATCTGGCATCATACCAACAACCGGCAACGGGCAGTTGCCACCAAGGAGGAGGTCCCCATGAAAAAAATCGTAAGCGGTTTGGCTATGATTACACTGGCACTTTTCATTATTGCAGGCATCTCCGGTCCGGCGCTGGCCGCCAAGACCATCAAACTGCATCACCTGAACAAGGACGATCCCTTTGACAACCCCACCGGTGCCATGGCCACCGTGTTTAAAAGTTTGGTGGAATCCGGCACCAACGGGTCGGTAAAGGTACAGACGTTCCCCAACGGTCAGCTGGGCAAAGATGCGGATGTGCTCCAGCAGGTGAAAGCGGGCGTCATCCAGTCGGGTATCCACTCGGTGGGCGGCTTCGCCTCCGCCTACCCGCTGATCGGTGTCATCGACATTCCTTTCGCCTTCACCAATATCAGCAAGACGTATTCGGTTTTTGACGGGCCTTTCGGCCAAAAGATGGCTGCCGACATCGAAAAGAAGACCGGCATGCACGTGATCGGCTTCGGCGACTCCGGCGGCTTCTTCAACATCACCAATTCCAAACGCCCCATCCACTCTCCCAAAGACATGAAAGGAATGAAAATCCGTACCATGGGGCTGGACACCCACAAGGCCATCATCTCCGCCATGGGCGGCCAGCCGGTGGCCATTGCCTGGTCCGAAGTCTACACCGCCCTGCAGACCGGCGTGGCCGACGGCCAGATGAACCCGATTCCCATCATTGCCTTTGCCAAGTTCAATGAAGTACAAGAATACCTCACCCTGACCGGCCATATCTTCGCCCCTTACGTCTGGATAATGAACGACAAGTTCTGGAACAGCCTCAGCGACAGCGAGAAAGCAGTTGTCGACTATGCTGCCAAATCAGCCATCGTCGCCGGTCGGGGCATGGGACGCATCATCGAGTCATCGGACCGTGGACTGACCGCCCTTTCCAAGGAGATGAAAGTCAATGCGCTGACTCCTGAGGAAAAGGCCAAGTTTCAGGAGGTGGCCATTCCCGAGTTGAAAAAACTGATCGTCAGCAAATTCGGACCGGAGGGAGAGGAGATGCTCAAAGCTTTCCTGGACGCCGTTGCCGCTGCAAAATAAAAGGATGTGTCAAGACTTCCGGGGCCGGTATACCGGCCGGCTCCGGAATGCTGAAAAAGAAAACCAACAAATGACAGGGTGATTTGATGATGGAGTTTGGCTACGTCTGCACGCAGTGTGGGAACACCTACACCATCGATCCGCAGGTTATGGTCTGTCCGTCGTGTGCCAAACACCAGCCAACGGATCAGCCGCTGGTGGGGATCCTCGAGGTGGCGTTCAGCGGCACGGTAGATAAGAATTTTGACGTCCACGATCTGCTTCCGGTAGAACGGCAGTACTTCCCGCCGATTCCCGTGGGCAATACCCCCTTGTGGAGGCCCTCCAACCTCCGGCGGGAAACGGGCTTTAACAACCTCTTTATCAAAGACGACGGTGCCAATCCCACCAGTTCCTTCAAGGACAGAGCCTCTTTTCTCGTTTCGGCGTTTGCCGGAAAGTTCGGCATCCGGGACATCGTGCTGGCCTCCACCGGAAACGCGGGGTCTTCCATGGCCGGCGTGGGAGCGGCCGCCGGACAGCGGGTAACCCTGTTCCTCCCGGAGGCGGCACCGGCCGCCAAGCTGGTCCAGGCTCTCCAATACGGTGCCACGGTTCACCGAGTGAGGGGAAACTACGATCTGGCCTACGACCTTTCCATGACCTTTTCTGTGAAAAAAGGCGGGATGAACCGAAATACCGCATACAATCCCATGACCATCGAGGGCAAAAAGACGGTTTCCCTGGAACTCTACCAACAACTGAAGGGGACTCCCGATTATATTTTTGTGGCCACCGGCGACGGATGCATTCTGGCTGGTGTGTACAAAGGGTTCAGGGATCTGAAACGGCTGGGGCTCATAGACCGGATCCCCGTGGTCTATTCGGTGCAGGCCGAGACTTCCGATGCCTTGTACCGGGCATTTCACACCGGAACATTTGAAAATATCCCCACGCGGACCATTGCCGATTCCATTTGCGTTGATGTGCCGCGAAACGGGTTTCACGCCCTGGAACAGCTGAAAAAGTACGGTGGTTGCGTGATCACCGTGTCTGATCAGATGATTCTCGACGCCCAGGTCCGGCTGTCCCGTTCCACCGGACTATTCACTGAACCAGCCGGGGCGGCGGCATTTGCCGGATTCCTGAAAGTCCGTTCCGAACTGCCGACGGATGCGATCATCGTACTCCTGGCCACCGGAAACGGACTCAAGGACAGCGCATCGGCGGAAAAGGGGATTACCGTGCCGGAGACCACCATCACAGACATCGAAACCATCCTGTAGAACGAGGAAAGAACCATGATCGATCTGACCATTTATCCGGAGGTGCTGGAAAGCAACGTTCAATACTGCCGGGACAAGGGCATCACCCTGCCTACCTTTGCCATGATGCGGAACCCGGAAAATGTTCCCGGAAAGATCAAGGACCGGTTGAAAACCATCGGTCTGTGGGATGTTCATCCGGCCAACCTTTACCGGATCACCTGGAAAAACGAACCCAAGGATACCGGCGGGCTTTTCGGCGGCGTGAATCATTTCGTACTTCCCTCGGTGCTCACCGGCTGCCACGCCAGCATCATCGTGCTTGCCGGCCGCTGGTTTCCCACCGGGGCCCATAAGGTGGGTGCCACCTACGGCTGTTTGATTCCCCGGCTGGTCACGGGACAGTTCGACCCCCAACGCACAAAGGCGGTGTGGCCCTCCACGGGCAACTACTGCCGCGGCGGCGCCTACATTTCTGCCCTGCTGGCCTGCCGGGCCATCGCCATCCTGCCGGAGGGCATGTCGAAAGAGCGGTTCGACTGGCTGCGCAGCGTGGCCGGTGAGGTGATCGCCACCCCGGGATGCGAATCCAATGTCAAGGAGATCTTCGACAAATGCTGGGAACTTCGCGAATCCGGTGAGGACCTTCAGATTTTCAACCAGTTCGACGAGATGGGTAATCCCATGTGGCACTACACGGTGACGGGACGCGCCGTGGAAGAACTCCTGGGCGAATACCTGACCGACGGCAAGCGGTTTGCCGGATACATATCCGCCTCCGGTTCCGGCGGGACATTGGGTGCGGGTTACTACCTGAAGGACAAATTCCCCCGCTTGAGAGTCGCGGCTGCCGAAGCCCTGCAGTGCCCGACCCTGTTGTACAACGGCTACGGGGACCACCGCATTGAAGGCATTGGCGACAAGCATGTCCCCTGGGTTCATGACTGCAAGGAGACCGATTTTGTCATTGCCGTGGACGATGAAGTCCCCATGCGGCTGCTCCGGCTCTTCAATGAGACGATCGGCAGAGAGGTCCTTGTTCGACAAGGCGTGGACCCGCATCTTGTGGACCGGCTCGACCTGTTGGGAATATCCGGCATCGGTAATGTGATCGCAGCCATCAAATTCGCCAAATTCAACGAACTCACCGAAGACGATGTGGTGTTAACCATCGCCACTGACTCCATGCAGCTTTACGGGTCGCGGGTCGAAGAGCTGGCCGATGAGCGGGGACCGTACACCGAATCCCAGGCCCATCGAGACCTGGAACTGCTGGGCACCGTCACCATCGATCACATGAAAGAGCTGGGCTACTATGATCGAAAAACCATGCACAACCTCAAATACTTCACCTGGATCGAACAGCAGGGACGGGATCTGTCGGAACTCAATGCCCAGTGGGCCGACCACGACAACTACTGGCAGCGCAGCCTGGGGCAGATGGAGCGGATCGACGAGCTGATCCAATCCTTCAATGACCGTGTCGGACTGTTATAGCAACAGGTCAGTCCACCAGCTAACGGTGACCGGTAAAAAGGAATAGCATTAAAATGGCCGTCAACGGATGGCGACAATCAATGGAGAGTTCAACGATGGACAAAATCGGCATTCAGGAATCAGTAAAGGCATTATCGCAGCTTCGCTCGGAGGGGATGCATCTGGATGATTTTCTGCTCACCTGGGAGCGATCGGACGATGAGATCGCCGCGACCTTTGCCGTGGCGGAAATTTTTCGGGGGATGCGGCAGAACAATATCTCCGCCCGTGTTTTCGACAGCGGCCTAGCCATTTCCCTGTTCAGGGACAACTCCACCCGCACACGGTTCAGCTTTGCAAGTGCCGCCAATTTTCTCGGTTTGGCGCTGCAGGACCTGGACGAGGGAAAATCCCAGATCGCCCACGGGGAGACGGTGCGCGAAACCGCCAACATGGTCTCCTTCATGGCCGATGTGATCGGCATCCGCGACGACATGTACATCGGCAAAGGCAACGCCTACATGCGGGAGGTCGCCACCGCGGTCCAGCAAGGCCACGAGGCGGGCATCCTGGAGCAGCGCCCTACTATCGTGAACCTCCAGTGCGATATCGACCACCCCACCCAGTCCATGGCCGATACGCTTCACCTGATCAACCACTTCGGTGGCGTCGAAAAGCTCAGGGGCAAAAAAATCGCCATGAGCTGGGCCTATTCACCCTCCTACGGCAAGCCCCTGTCCGTGCCCCAGGGGGTGGTAGGTTTGATGACGCGGTTCGGCATGGATGTGGTCCTGGCCCATCCCAAAGGCTACGAAATCATGCCCGAAGTGGAAGCCGTGGCCAAACGCAATGCCGCAGCCTCCGGTGGTTCCTTTGTCAAGACAAATAGCATGGAAGCAGCCTTTGAGGGCGCAGACATCGTCTATCCCAAAAGCTGGGCCCCCTTCGCCGCCATGGAAAAACGCACCGATTTATATGGAAACGGTGATTTCGAAAGCATCAAGGTCTTGGAAAAAGAGCTTCTGGCCCAGAATGCCGAATTCAAGAAATGGGAGTGCACCGAATCGCTGATGGGTCAGACCCGTGAGAAAAAGGCCCTCTATCTGCACTGTCTTCCCGCAGACATCACCGGTGTCAGCTGCGATGCCGGAGAAGTGGCGGCTTCGGTTTTTGATCGCTCCCGCGATCCGCTGTATCGTCAGGCCAGTTACAAGCCGTACATCATTGCCGCCATGATCTTCCTGGCTCGGTTCAAGAACCCTGCCGGGAAGTTGATGGACCTGCTCAACGCCGGTTTCGCGCGAATCCGGTAGGCAGCGAAGCGCGAGCTTCAATGCTGCCGGTCGGAGCCAGCGATTCCTGCCGGCAAGGTATCCACATGGCATCGATGAACTGAACAGACACGGAGAAGACGTTTGCCCCATGCCGATTCCTGAAAAAACCACCCAGCTGAACCGTTCTTTCATGCGTGATAAAGTCTACCACACCCTTCTGGAATGGATCACCGAGGGGGTGCTGCGTCCCGGGGAGAAACTCCTGGACAAAGAGCTGGCCGAAACCCTTGGCGTGAGCCGGACACCCGTTCGGGAAGCCCTGGGGCGACTGGAGGAAAAGGCCTTGGTGGAGGCGTCGGCCAACCGGTGGACCCGGGTGGCCGAGATCTCCATGGATGAGGCGGACCTGATCTACCCCATCATCTGGACCCTTGAAACCCTGGCCGCATCCCTTGCGCTACCCCACCTTGCTGCCGATGATTTCAAGATAATGAAACAGGCCAACGCGGACTTGGCAAAAGCCATTAAAGACGGTGACGCCGTCAAGGCCTCGGAGGCCGATGCCGCTTTCCATGACGTTTATATCCGGAAAACCCGCAATCACCATTTAGGCAATATTCTCTACGACCTGAAGATCAAACACCGGCGGCTGGAAGTCTTTTACTTCGGGGGATGCTCCTGCGCAGAGGCCTCGTTTGAGGAGCATCGGAAAATCGTGGCGGCATTCAAAGCCAAGAATCTGGAAAAAGCAGTGGAGCTGATCCGCTCCAATTGGGAGACCAGTCTCGAACGGCTCAGGTCCTGTACGGTGTCGAAAGAAGCACCCGCCGATGAAAAGGTGACTTCACAGGCATAACCAAAGGCTTCTCCAGGCAGCCATAGGGCATTTGACTTGCCAAATGTATAGGTCTGACCTTGTTTTCTTCCAGGTCCTGCCATCTCCTCGATTTATTTCACCTCTCCTCGATTTATTTCAATTGATCACACCAATGTCGCATTCGAATCAATAAATGCCGTATATGCCCCTTTTCAAAAAAAGATACGATAATTATGGTGGACGGGTCTGAGAGAAAAACACCTTGAATCAAGAAAGGAGAAAAAAATGGCACAGTCAAAACAATCGGCAACGGAAGATATGCTTCAAAAGACATTTTTTTGTGATTTTAATAATCCGGCTATTCAGAAACTGGCCGAAGACCTTGCAGGGGGTGAAAGAA
>JABZFO010000094.1 GCA_014237405.1 Desulfosarcina sp.
AATGAACTTTTCGTGGGCCGTGAAAGACCAGTGCCTGTCTTTCCAAAGCCAGGCCGCCTTTTTCGGTTGGCCGTCTTTGATGAACCGGATAAACTGATCATGCTCGTCACAGTTGGTCAATTCCCACTCCTTAATGTAGGTCGGCCGCGGGAAGTCGTACAGGCGTTGTTTGATCGGCCGGATGATGCGTTTCAGGGCGGTATTATTGGAAAGATTGAGAAAAACATCATGAAAGGCAATGTTTAACTCGTAGTACCGTTGGTCGAATTTGCGGAATTCTTGACGGTGCATGATCGATCTCATTTTTTCATTGAGTTGCTCCATCATTTCAAGATGATGGGGTTCGATCTGGTCGAAGACCGATAAAATTACCTGGCTTTCCAATGCCCCCACAATTTCAAGCACATTTTTTATCTCATCCAAGGAAAGCTTGTTCATCACCACGCCGCGCCTTGGCAAAATGGTCACGAACCCCTCACATTCAAGCTGAATGATGGCATCTCGCAACGGGGTTTTGCTGATGCCGAGCCGTTCGCTGATTTCATTCAAGGGGATGAAAGCCCCGGGAATCAGGTTTCCGGCCTGCATTTCTCCTCTCAGATATTCGTAAACCTGCTCCCGCAATGATCTGATCTCAAGCAGGCTTTCTTTTTTTAATGCGTCGTTTTGTTCCATAAACCCGTTTGCCCCCTGCAGCCTATGTGGGTATAATATGATTAACTTTTATGTATAGCGCAGTTAACTGATCAATGCACTTAAATTATCAGTGGAGGGCTTAACGGAGTCACGCATAAGAGGATTGCAAAAAAGTGCAGAGCACTTCCGGCCAAGACAAAACGTTCCAAATAGCGTGGTTGTAGGGCATCTGCCGCATCATATCAAACAGATACCAAATCGACGTCGTCAAAAAACAGCTCCACCGAACCATCTTCGGATGAATTGTATAACGCCATGACTGATTCGGCGATTTTGGTGGCGTATGGTTCGATGGGAAATATATTGTGGGTCCGAAGGATTGAAATCAGGGCGTTCATTCCTTTGGAGATGGAACTCACGATAATCTCACTTTCATAGGTTTCTTCGCAGAGAAATGAAAAACTTCCCTTTTGCAGCATTGAAGACGCCACTTTTTTCAGATTTTTTTCAATGATTGCATATTCCCTGATTTTGAGTTTATTTTTGGCACCATCTCGAGAAATCACATACTTTTGACGCATATCTTTTCTCCGTTTCATCCGGTTGCTATGCTTATAGATTCTCTCCTTCATTTTGGCCTTCATTCTCTCCATCATTCTGGGATTGATTTTGATCCTCTTCTGATTTTATAGTGTTTTTTTCCAGTTTGAGTTGTCTTTTTTGTTCTTTCTTTTTCTTCCTTGCTAATTCTTTTTGACGTTTATTAAATTGATAATTTGATCTTGCCAATTTGTTACCCCCTTGGCTGTTATTTTTGATAATGACAACAAGAAAAGGATCTATGAGCGGGCTTTTTTGAGGTTAAGGGTTTGATGATAGCGAATGGCGAAGGTATAAATTCAAACCAAACAAAAGGGCATCCCCTCAATATTAAAGGAATGCCCTTTTTGCTCAGAAGCTAAGGTTAAATCACAGTGACATTCGTAGCGGAAGGACCTTTTGGTCCTTGCTCTACATCAAAGGAAACTCGGTCACCGTCATTGAGGGATTTAAAACCGGTAGCATTGATTGCAGAATGATGAACAAACACATCCGCTCCGTCTTCCTGCTCAATAAATCCGAACCCTTTTTGGTCGTTAAACCACTTAACAACTCCATTGGTCATGATAACATCCTCCTTTCTTAAAAATTTTCAACGTCGCAAACTGGAGGGTGCCACTTTGACAAATGGATTTTTCCTTCAGAAAGAAACCGTCCCGTAGATTAAACAGGACTTAATTGATTAATTTATATAATAACCATTTCAACAATGACAATAGCAAAACAAACAGCTTTCATCGCTTATTTTCTGGTCTGTTTTTGCCGTTGGTTGACGACCAGTATCACGAGAATGATCACTCCGGTGGCAGCCAGTAGTTGAAGGAGCCGCCAAAATATGTGATCGACGCGTGTGTCGGCAGCATCGTTAAACTCTTCAAGAATGTGGGTGATCATCGGTGTACTAGTCTCGTTGACGGACTGGGTGAGTTGGTTGAGACTGCCCACCGTCTCCTGGATCTTTACCAGGAGGGCGGTATATTCGTTGATGTCAAAGGTCTTCGATGGTGTTGCCGGATCCTTCGGTTCGAATCTGGCAACAAGCCCGTCCACAGCGGCCATCAGGTCTTTCATTTCCCGTACCGTCTGTTGCGCACCCTGGATCAGACGCTCGGCGTCAGCGTTTGTTTTCTGGAGACTGCCAAATGTGGTGCCAACGCGGTTAAGTGTCTCCTGTACATTCTTGTTGATCTGATGAATCGCAGTGGACTTGTCATCGAAGGCCTTGAGTATGGCAGTGCGTTCGCGTGCGATCAGGCGTTCGGCGTCCGTGAACATCGCCGAACGTTCATCTGCTACCTGCCTGGGTAGCTGTTCGAGCAGGTCGGCAAATCGATCGGCGGTGGTCCTGAAACCGGAGATGTCTTCAAGGATTTTATTTGTTTCAGGCTGCATGACCAGTTGCTTGTAGATAAGTTCAGCCTGGAACCCCATAATCAGCTGCATCTTGGTCAGTAGAAACATCGCCCTTTCAGAGGTCATACGGACCTCGTCCACCGCCGCGGTGGCCTCTCGCACCGGCGCCAGCAGACCGCCGGGTTTCTGGATTTCCTTCAGGTGGGGCTTTTTACCAAGATCGCCAAAGTCACTGAAGCGGATGTAGTCAACGCTCACCTGTTCCGGATTGTCCGCATACCAGTCGAGAATCAGATCCCGGAATTCTTCAAGCTGAGTGGACGTCATTACTTTTGCCGCCAGATCCCACGCATCCGCCTCCATTTTTTTAAATGCATCTACCATGATTGACGCGGGCATGCCGAAGACCTGGGGGCGCCAGTAAAATTCCCATACCATCCGGTTCAATGTCGTCATCACCACCAGGTCCAGCAGTGCCGGCCCGGCGTTGGGCCCGGCAGCGATTTCTGCCGCAGAGCTGATTGAATAAACTTTTCTTGCTGCCGCGATAAGCCGTCCCTGCCTCGTGGGGATTTTCTCTTCCATCTGAAATGCAGCCTGCCCGATGGTGGCGATAAACCGATTGGCATAGCTGATCACCGCCGCCTGGAGCTCTTCCTGCGACATGCCAACGCTGCTTTCAGAAGTCGTTACGGCTTGGGGGCGTGATCCAGCTGCCGATACCAGGGATGAATCCAGCGATAATCCCGATAAATTGAGGATTAAAAGAAGAATCAAGCAGGAGAAACGGATGGACCTCATGATTGAAATTACTGCCTGTTGGTGCCGGTCTTAGTGGTGATGGCCGCCTTTGCCTTTGGATGTGTCGATGGCGGCTTTGATCACGCAGTAGGTCATGCCGATACCGATGATGTTCATG
>JABZFO010000076.1 GCA_014237405.1 Desulfosarcina sp.
ATTTTTAAGCCATATGTCGTTAGAGCCAATGATCGGGAAACGGCCTATGTCCGGATCGGCAACGTGACCCGTCCCGCAACCCGGGAACAACTTCTGATGCTTGGTGCTGCCAGTGGAGCGGTGCACACGGAAATCATGCCGGTCAATCGCACATCAATTGCCTCGTTGGATCAAGCCCGGCTGGAAAATTATCTGCGTGATATTCTGAGGGACCCGGATGTGCCTGGAGATAAGGAAGGCTGGATCACGCGGCTCAAGGCACTGGATTTCATGACGGATGGTGTTGCCGATGATCCGGTGTGTACCATCGCAGGGCTGGTTTTATTCGGGATTAGACCCCGGCAAACGCTGAAGCAATCCGGAATCCGATTGATGTTTTTCGATTCGACCGACAAGGCATATCAAGCGCAGCTTGACAGGATTATCGATGCCCCGATGGTGGGCAGGTTTCAGGTGGGAAAAGCGGGAAAATCATTGATCGACGCTGGTCTGATCGAAAAGACCCTGGAGACCATGGAACCCTTTGTGACCTTGGAACCCAATACCCTTGACGATAATTTCCGGCGGGGAAAAATCTGGTTCTATCCCTACGAAGCCTTGCGCGAACTGCTGATCAATGCGCTGGCCCACAGGGATTGGAGTCGCTTTGTGGATGTAGAGATTGCCGGTTACCGGGACCGCCTTGAAATTATCAGCCCGGGCGCGTTGCCCAATTCCATGACCGTCGAAAAGATGCTGGCCGGGCAACGATCCGCCAGAAACCACATTGTTGTTGAAGTGTTACGGGATTACGGCTACGTGGACGCCCGCGGGATGGGGATACGCACCAAGGTCATTCCGGCTTTGAAAGCGGATGGCGTCCAATCTCTATTTGACGCTACCGACGATTATGTGAAGGTGGTTGTCGGTAAAGCGCCGAGAAAGACCACCGAAAGCACGATTAAATCGTCGGGAAAGCGTGTCAAAAGCGTCGGTAAAACGTCGGTTAAGGCCGCAAGCCGTGTCGGTAAAACGTCGGGAAAGATTCTGGCTGCAATAGGCGGAAAAGCCGAGATCACAATCCCGGAATTGGCGGACCTTGTCGGCGTTACTCAGCGGTCGGTCGAGCGGCACCTTCGAAAGCTCCGGCAAGAGGGGGTTCTGAAACGAGTCGGTGGCAGAAAGCATGGATATTGGGAGGTTGCGAAGCGATGAAAGTGATCGAACATCTCCTGAAATCCATCCATTGCGCTGCCGTGTATAATCCGGAAGTTCAGGTCGCCCCCGTGTGTATTTTATGGCTTGACCGGAATCGGCAATGGGAAGCGATTATACCCCGGATGCAAATTGAGCTGCCGGAACTTTTTGTGCTTGGCGACTATAATTTGCCGAAGCGAACCGGGCCTGCCATATGGCTGCGATGTGTTTTAGCAGGGGAAATATCCATCCAACAGGAAGACTCATCCGGTGATGGTGTAAAAGAAAAGCAAGCTCGCTATCGCGTCGCCGAAAACATTCCCATTTTTCATATGTGTTTGGTGAGGATGGTGTCGAAAAATTTGTTTCCACCCCTGAATTACAGAGTGAAAACAGCATCGGGGAAGACCCCTTGGAACCGGGGCATGTATGGACTATCAGCCCAGGCGGCACGGATGAACATGCGGGGCTATTTCGAATTGAGGCCAATGAGGGCCCCGGATCGGGGGTCAAGGTTCTGAATAAACCCGTACCTTCTGCTTTCAAAGAAAGCATCAGCTACTCCGAGCAAAACCGGGGTTGGTTCTATCTTCGGCCAAAGTGCACCCCGTGCTGTTGCGGTGGGCAGTGCCCACCATGAACCGGCCGAAATAATAACCAAGCCCACAAAACCTTTATGCTCGTGCCACGCAGTTGGTGGGGGACAAAAATCCCAGGCACCATGAATTCACAGTCCAACTTCGTGCTTTTGATGCCGCCAAATCTGGCACCAAGGTCGGGATTGCCGCATTGATGGCGCTATGCACATCGATCTTGAAAAAGAGCGTTCGCGGCGGCCTGATCATTATTGGTGAAATCAACCTTGGGGGGTCTATAGAACCGGTTCATAATCCAGTCACCATTGCCGAGATCGCAATCGAAAAGGGAGCCACTTCGCTATTAATGCCCGTGGCATGCCGCCGACAACTTTACGATCTCTCAGATGAAATGGCCACAAAGGTTGATATTCACTTTTACTCGGATGCACGAGATGCGCTGCTGAAAGCAATACTTGATTGAAAAAACAAATTCATGGCACAGCAGGTTGATTCATACGCAAGATGGCGGAATAATTCGATTGAGAGATCCACTGAGACTCATTTATTCCCTCAGCCTTCAGCAAAAAAGTAACTCTGAACCTTTGAACCCTGAACCTGTGAACGGCTACACGTTTTCAAACCAACCCCACATCGCATAAATGCAACCTGGTTTGTCCTGCCTATTTGTCCGATTCGGTATTGACCACCTGGCGGATGCGGATGGGGCGCTTTTTGGGTTTGGGATTGAGGGTGTTGTTGATCAGAAAGCCTTTGAGCCATCCCTTGGCTTCCTTGGCGGCGTCATGCTCGGCGTAATAGGCTTTGAAGTCCGAACATTCGGGCCCAGCTTTTTTTCCAGGGCACGAATGGTTTCAAGATCCTCGGGGCTCAAGGTGGCAATCTTCAGATCGTCCAGTCCGGTCATGGGCGTTCACCTTTATTCAAAAATAGAGTCCATTTTTCTTGTCATTTTCGACCTGCCGCTCGCTTTGGTCATACTCCCCAAATCAACGGATTTTGACAACCTTTTCTTTGTGGTTACTGTAATAGTTATCAATTTACGGTGATCAGGGATAGTCGTCTTATGGGCATCTGCACTCAACCAGATCCGCCCCGACCGGACGAGTAAAAACAGTTTATTTTTGGAGACTCCCGATGAAAGAAAGCAGTCCCCTCCCCGACGGTGTATGCCGGTCCGAAGTCGAATGCCACGAACAGGCACGCTCGAATCTGCCTGAAATCGCGGAACGGATTATCGACCACTGCCAGAACAGCCCATGTTACACACACATCGACAGCGAGCCCATCCCTTCGGAAGGGTTTGTGGTCGACATCATCGACATGTTCCGGGAACTGCTCTTTCCCGGATATTTTACCCGGGAGAAGCTGGATCCGGTGAATATGCGATACAGCCTGGGACAGACCGTGTCCAAGCTGTTCGACATGCTGGCCGATCTGATCACCCACAACATCCGCCACGACTGCCTGCGCTACCATCTGTCGTGCAGCGGGTGCGAGTCCCAAGGGCACAGCATCGCCCTTGAGGTGTTGGACGTCATTCCCGAGATCCGTCAGACCCTGGCCTCGGATGTACGGGCGGCCTTCGAGGGAGATCCGGCGGCCAAGAGCCACGACGAAATCATTTTCAGCTACCCCGGCCTGTATGCCATCAGTGTTTACCGGGTGGCCCACAAGTTGTTCGAGCTGGGGGTGCCCATGCTTCCCCGGATCATGACCGAGTATGCCCACAGTATTACCGGCATCGACATTCATCCCGGGGCCACCATCGGCGGCCGGTTCGTCATCGATCACGGCACCGGTGTGGTGATCGGCGAGACCACCGAGATCGGCAGTAACGTGCGCATCTATCAGGGGGTGACCCTGGGCGCACTCTCACTTCCCAAAGGGGCAGGAGAGAAATTTCGGGGAAAAAAACGCCATCCTACCATCGAAGATGATGCCATCATTTACGCTGGTGCCACCATACTCGGCGGAGAGACTATTATTGGGGCTCGGTCCGTGGTGGGCGGCAATGTTTGGCTCACCGAGTCTATCCCGTCTGATACCACGGTGATGATGGAAATGCCAAAACTGATCATCATGGAAGATTACTTTATTTTAACATAGAAAGCCTGGTCCTTTGGGTCAGGATTTTTTACCCCCCGACCATCCCCCCCCTGCAAGGAGGACATCATGACCGTTCACACAGCCATTCATAGCACCATCGGAAAGACACCCCTGGTTCGGCTCAATCGATTCGGGGCCGATCTTCACGCTGAGATTTACGCCAAGCTGGAATTCTTCAACCCGCTGGGTAGCGTCAAGGACCGCATCGCCGCGGCCATGATCGACGACGCTGAGATAAAGGGGCTGGTGAGTCCCGACACCTTGATCGTAGAGCCCACCAGCGGCAACACCGGCATCGGGCTGGCCTTTATCTGCGCGGCCCGGGGATACCGGCTTCGCCTCACCATGCCGGAAAGCATGAGCGTCGAGCGCCAGAAACTGCTCCGGCAGCCCAACCAGTTCGAAAACCCGGCCAACCCTCGCATTCACCGGAAGACCACGGCCGAGGAGATCTGGGCGGACACGGCAGGCGATGTGGACATTCTGGTGTCCGGCGTGGGCACCGGCGGCACCATCACCGGGGTGGGGGGCTTTCTCAAGGATAAAAAGCCCGGCTTTCGCTGTGTGGCCGTGGAACCGGCCGCTTCGCCGGTGCTTTCCGGCGGCGAAAAGGGGCCCCACAAGATCCAGGGCATCGGTGCGGGATTTGTGCCCCAGGTGCTGGATCGGTCGCTTATCGACGAGGTGGTCACCGTTTCTAACGACGATGCCTTTGAGACCGCCCGGCGCCTGGCGGCAAATGAAGGCATTCTGTGCGGTATCTCCTCCGGGGCGGCGGTGTGGGCGTCCCTTCAGGTGGCGTCCCGGGCGCAAAATGCCGGCAAGCGCATCATCACCATTTTGCCCAGTACCGGCGAGCGGTACTTGAGTACCGAGTTGTTTACCTAGTGCCCACCCCCAACCCGGATAAACCGGTGCTGTTGGAAAGGCGTACGCCGCAAACAACAAATTGCAAGCACCAAATCTTAAATAAATTCCAAATTACAATATCCAAATCTACTTTTAAGCGGTCTTCCTGGTTACGCGGGCGCCGAGCTGTTGAAACCGGTTCTCGATATCGAAATGCCCCCGACCGATCTGGTAGACGTTCCGGATGATGGTCTTCTCCGGGCAGGCCAGTCCCGCCAGCAGGATGCACGAGGTTGCCCGGATGTTGTCCGGGTTGGTGTCCGCGCCCTTGAATGTGGTGGGGCCGTTGACGATGGCCAGGCCGTCTTCTTCATCCAGGTCGATGGACGCCCCCAGTTTTCTCAGCTCCGCCACCTGGCTGAAGCGCTTATCGAAAACGCGCTCCCGGATATAGCTCTGGCCGTCGGCGATGCAGGCCAGTGCCATGATGGCCGGCTGGAAGTCCGTGGGGAACCCGGGGTAGGGGCAGGTGAGCACGTTCAGCGGCTTCAGGTGCTTGCCCGGGGATGACACATCAAGCACATGCCCGTTGATGCCTATTTCGATCCCCATCTGCATCATTTTTTCAATGAGAATCCGCAGATCTCCGGGGGCCACGCCGATAATGGAAATCTTGCCGCCGGCTATCCCGGCGGCCATCATGAACAATCCGGCATCCAGCCGGTCGTTCATGGCGTAGTAGTCGATGGGATTCAAGGCCGGCACCCCTTCCACCGTCAGGGTCCGGGAGCCCAGTCCGTGAATCTTGCCGCCCATTTTGATCAGGAAATTGGCAAAATCGTAGATTTCGGGATCGGATGCGGCATTTTCAATAACGGATACGCCTTTGGAGAAACAGGCCGCCATCATAAGGTTCTCAGTTCCGGTGTGGCTGGGGAAATCCAGATACATGGTGGTGCCTGTATAGTTTTCACCACTGATGACAAAGGCGTCGCCATTGGTGATTCGGGCACCCAGCCGGGCAAATCCCCGATAGTGGTAGTTCAGGTTCCTGCTCCCCAGCGGGCAGCCGCCAACACTAGGTAGTCTGACTTCCCCCAGCCGTTTGAGCAGCGGCGGGATAAAGAGCACCGACGCCCGCAGGCGGCAGGTGAGTGATTCGGGAAGGTCAGACCGGGTCAGATGGGTGGCATCTACGCAGACCACCTTTTCGTTGGGAAAGTAGTCCACCGTGGCGCCCACGTAGCGCATGAGTTCAAACGCCACAAGGATGTCATTCAGCGGCGGCACATTGCGGATGACGCTGCATCCTTTTTCAGGGAGCAGGGATGCGGCTAGCATGGGAAGGATGGCATTTTTGGACCCCTGAACACAGACACTGCCGGATAAGGGTTTTCCCCCTTCGATTTCAATGAATTCCTGACCGGTCATTTGATTTGCCTCTCTATGATTCTGCACGCAACGGTTGGATCGTCGTCACGGAAATGTTCACTGTCTTTTGATATGGATCGCCATACAAGCCGATTCACTGCCTATGGTACAGCCCGATAAATAGGCACAAATGTATGCCAACGGCAACTGATTTTGTGAAGGCTCAAGTATCAATCAGTTCCAACCGGACAAGCCAGCTCGCATTCACGGCAATACTTGACCCTTTTCCCAATCATCTCCTGACCCTCGATTTCAACCACCTCGAAGTTGGCACTGTCGATGTCCATCTGCTGGTTGCATTGGAACCTGCTGTAAACGCCGGACCGGCCGGGAAGCTCATTCATTCCATATTCTTCTTTGGTATAAATCTTTCTGGAAAACGCATGCTGAGGGCAAGCCTTCCGGCAGGGCATGGGGCAGTTGAGGCAGGGATTAAAATCAATCGGTCCTGTGGAAGGCAAATCGATATCGATAAGCATTACTCTCATTCTTAAACGCGGTCCGTATCGGGGTGTGATCAGAATGTTGTTTTTCCCGATACAGCCCAGCCCGGCTATCACTGCGGTGTCCTTCATGTATACCGCGCCATGTTCTATGTGATAAGGCAGCTTGAAACTCCGGATGCCCATATCTCGTTCAAGCCAATCAGCGATTTTTTTTACTACCGCCATGAGCAATTGGTTGCCTGCCGTGTTCCCTGCGGAAGACCCGGTAACCCACCAGTCCAGTTCCGGCTTTTCCGGAGGGTGGGCCAATGCAATCACGATGGCACACTTGGCGCCTTCCGGCCATTGTACGATTCCGCGTTTTCGTCCCTCCACGGATTTGGTGCCCACACCGTCAAATTCAGGTATTTTCTCACTTATCTTGTGTGAAGGCGACTGCTTTAAATCTTCCACCTTTGCAATACCAGCAAGGTCTGCTCCAAGCGCTTTTGCCTTCGCGACAATTTCTTGGCTCAGGCTCTCTATCTTTTCATCGATCATAATGAATCCTTTGATATTATCGCAGCTAAATTTAAGAAGGGCGACCTCACGATCATCCGTATTGGATGATGTCATCAGTTTTATGCCTTTGTCTGCATTGTCCTCATCACACTCATCACAAATTCGGTCGATTCAACCAAATCAATCTCAAGCCACTTGCTTACTTTTTGAGGATCGTTTGTGGCCATACCCTCAATGATCTTTTTATGGTAAGCGCGGCCAGTATGAGGATCATGAAAAAGCGTTTGGCGAAATGTAAATCGTAAAATGGAATTCCCGATTCACAGACAATGCGCGATCAGCATCATTTTTTTGCTGGGCGGAAACATACTGGCTGTTTAATTGTTCGATTGTTTCAACATCGGTTTCCGTGGCCGCAATGGCGGCCTTACGTGCGGCAGGTAATTCAAGCAATAGCCGTATTTCGAGAATCTCTTTAAGGTTTTTCACAGAGAGTTCGTTGACCGTAGTCCCCTTATTCGGTTGAACGGTTAAAAAGTTCCGCGCCTCTAAGCGCCCAACAGCCTCACGGATGGGTATCCGACTGATCCCCATTTGCTTGGCCAGCTTTTCGGCAACAAGCCTCTCACCTGGTTTAATGCGTGCCGTTACAATGGCGTGTTCCAGCTCTTTATATACCAATTCCTGGGTCGTTGGCGTTTGAATGGAATTCACCGCATAGGCGGGTTCAGGTAACTGCGCAGATATTTTTTCATTTTCCGGCTCTTGGCGTTGACTTTCCCAAGTTTTTCGAAGACTTAAAAATCCACTCATCCCCTTTAGTCCGGCTTGATCAAACCAGCTACGGACCAAACGCGATGCACTGGGAAGAGAAAGGGCGCCATTCCCTTTCCTCGATTTAAATAGGAGAGCATCCACAATCGGACGATTCTTCAGGAGATAATGCTGGAATGATTCATGGGTTTGCGGTCCCATTGTTACCGGTTCATTGCGTCTCTGCTTGCCACTTAACACAGAAATTTCTTCGCCAACATTCAACCCGGCCAGGTCTTTAACCCTTAGCTGCAACAATTGATTGGCCGTCACTCCCGTTTCAAGAGCCAGATCAAACAACAGCAAGTCCCTGATGTTTGGCTCGATAGCGTGTCGTATACGATCAATATCCGTTGAACTCGGTATGGGGTGGGCCTGTTTCTGCCTTTTCTTCGAAAATGATTTACGCGTCATTCGTTAACCTCCAAACGGACCATATTTTATATAACATTAAAAATCAACTTTTTTTCAAATACAGCGGAATTTCAATCCTTTCTTTTCCGGGAGCTAAAGCACGAAACGCTTAAAAAATTAATAGGTTAGTTAGCTATAAAATACCACAGTAGTTATTTCTGAAAAATTGAATGTTATTTAAAAAATTCTTGACATTATAGTTTATACAATAATATATAAAACATATCATTCAGCCCAACCACCCAAAATTGATGGAACTACAGGTGTCAGGAATGTCCTTTGCGAGACGAAATGTTGAAAGGGAGTAGAACCGGATGAACGGAGCCCGCACCGTTGTCGAAATGCTCAGACGCTATGGAACCGAAGTAATTTTCGGTGTTCCCGGAGATACAAGCATTGGGTTGTATGAAGCACTCTACGATGTGAACCTGACCATCCGCCATATCATGGCCAGGGATGAGCGGTCGGCTTCTTTTATGGCTGATGCTTATGCAAGACTATCCCATCGACCCGGGGTCTGCGAATGTCCTTCGGGTGCGGGTCCGCTTTACGCCATCCCTGGAATTGCCGAAGCAAACGCATCTTCCATACCTGTCATTCTAATCACGTCAGATATCCCATTATCCGGTGAGGGTAAGCAGACCATTACCGAACTCAATTGTGAAAAGCTTTTCGAACCCGTCACAAAATGGTCATATCTGGTTAAACATGTACAAAAGATACCAGAGACAATACGTCGGGCATTTCGGATCGCGACAACCGGAAGGCCAGGCGCTGTTCATTTAGCACTTCCGCTTGAAACTCAAAGAGATGATTTTCCAGGTGGTTCAACCGATCTTTATGCGGAGCCTGAGTGCACCACCTATCCCGCCTATCGTACCCGAGGGGCGCGAGTCATCCTTGAACAATTATGCAAGATTTTAATCGGTGCACAGAAGCCAGTCATCATTGCCGGCGGTGGGGCCAATCACTCTCAGGCAGGAGAAGCGATACTGGCTTTGGCAGAGTGGCTGTCTGCACCGGTGGTTACCACGATTTCCGGTCAGGGCATTGTTCCGGATCATCATCCGCTGGCAATGGGGGTTACCGGAGACAACGGCTTTCATCCCCACGCCCATCGAACCATCGATGAGGGAGATGTTCTGTTATACGTCGGGTGTAAAATGGGCTCCGTATCCACCATCAACTGGACTGTTCCCAGCGTCGTATCGGACAAGCAAATTGTTCAAATTGACTTGAATCCTGAATTTTTGGGCAACAATTACAGCAACACCCTCAGCGTTGCCGGTGATGCCAAATTAATCCTCGAAGACGTGCTTGTCCTTATTAGAGGGAAAATTGCTCATAAGCAGACGAATGAATGGGTCGAAGGCCTCAACAAAGCGCGTATCTCCTTTTGGGAAAGCAATACCCCTGCATTCGAATCGGACGACATTCCCATAAAGCCACAGCGTGTCATCGCCTCCCTGAATCGGCATCTAACCTCAAGTACGGTCGTCATTTCCGATGCGGGGACTCCGACGCCGTATATTACCCGATTCTTGAAACTGGGTGGAAATGGCTCCCGATTTATAATCCCAAGGGCATACGGCGGGCTGGGCTACGCCATACCGGCAATCGTCGGCGCCCATTATGCCAGACCGGATGCCCGTCTGGTCGGCCTTTTTGGTGACGGCAGCCTGGGGATGTCCGCAGGTGAACTGGAAACATTGGCGAGGCTGAATATCCCTGCGGTGTTGATCCACTTCAACAACGGGATGTTCGGGTGGATCAAGGCCCTCCAGAAGCTTCATTGCCGGGAAAAATACTTTTCAGTGGATTTTCAGGCCGGTGATATGTCGGCCCTTGCCAAGGCTTTCGGAATAAAAGGGGTTCATGTCGAAACCCCGGATGAGCTCGATGACGCGCTCAATGATGCCTTTAAACACAAAGGTCCGGTATTCATCGATATTGTATCCGCATCGGAAGTCGCGGAATTGCCCCCGGTTTTCTCATGGGAAAAGGCATCCGCTGAAAATCGAATGTAACGCTTTAGTATGACAATGACCATCGCTTTCATTAACGTGAGCAATTTAACAAGGAGGAGAACATGAAGCCAGATTTGAAGATGGGTAAAATATTGATTCTGATGATAGCGTTTTTGCTGCTGCTTTCCTTTTCGGTTTCAGCGGTAAGTAAAGAGGAACTTAAAATAGCAACCTGGGAGGACATAAGCACCTTCGATCCCGGCTGGTTGACCAGTGTTGAGAGGGAACTCACGATTATGAGCTGCCTGTTTAATGGATTGGTAAAGTATAAAGAGGGGAGCTGGGATATCGTGCCTGACCTGGCTGAATCGTGGGAAGTGGCCTCTGACGGGCAGTCGGTTGTTTTTCACCTTCGCAAGAATGTTCAGTTCCACAAAGGCTTTGGTGAAATGACGGCCGAAGATGTCAAGTTCTCCTATGAGCGAATCATCGATCCTGCGGCCAAATCTCCGGAGAAAGGCACCTGGAAGCTATTGGAGAAGGTAGAGGTGATCGATAAATACACAGCTAAATTGATTTTTAAAGATAAAATGGCCAACCTGTTCACCTCGGCATTGCCTATGAATTCGGGTTATATTGTTTCTAAAAAAGCGGTCGAAAAAATAGGGCAGGAAAAATTCGGTAAAGATCCGATTGGTACCGGTCCCTACCAGCTGGCTTCCTGGAAGCCTAAAACACATGTTAAACTGGCTGCATTTGATGGCTACTGGGGAGATAAACCAAAAATCAACAAAGTAACCTTTCTGCCTATCGTCGAAGACAGTACTTCTGAGACGGCGCTTAGAACAGGCGAGATCAACATCGGCCGCTCGGCCATGATCAATGTTAAATCCTTTAAAAAGAATTCTAAATTCGCTGTATACTCCAAGCCGGCCTTGAAAACGTATTGGCTCGGTATGACCGTTAATAAACCGCCCTTTGATAAACTTGAACTTCGTCAGGCGTTCCGGTATGCCGTGAACGTTGACAATATTGTTGAAGCAGCTTTTTATGGTACGGCCAAACGGGCCAACACGGTATTGCCGCCCGGTCTTCCTGACTACTGGTCCGATGCACCGGTTTACAAACAGGACATAGAGAAGGCAAAAAACCTGATGAAAAAAGCCGGTAAATCCGGCGGATTCAAAGTCAATCTCTTTATTCCCGGCAACGACGCTGAGCGAATCATGGCTGAAGTGATAAAGGCCGATGCCGCCAAGGCGGGCATTGATGTTGTGATTGAAGTTAAAGAGATCGGGGCGTTTAATGACGCTGCCAACAAAGGCGAGACCGATGCCTATATCCAGTTTTATACTTCTACCATCGATCCGTATTATATTATGCAATGGTTTGCCGGTGAATCCTGGAATCCGAGCCAGTGGCGCAACGCCGACTTTACCGAGCTGATCAAAAAGGGTGCCAGTGAAATCGATCCTCAAAAACGAAATCAGATTTATGTGGATGCACAAAAGCTGACGGATAAGGATTGCTGGGCGATCTGGTTGACCCACGGAACAAAGGTCTGGATCGCTCAAAACAACTTGAATATCGGTGCAATTTATCCCAACGGCCGAATGACGCCCTGGACCATGAGCTTCAAATAAGTGCATCAGGCAGACACTGTAGCCGGTTCCGGCTACAGTGCCTGCCTGATCCGGCGATCGTCATGAGGGAAAAGAGATAAAAAATGTTGAAATACATCATTAAAAGAGCGCTCTGGGTGATTCCGACCTTGCTCGGTGTATTGATTATTCTATTTAGTCTGACCTACCTGATGCCCGGTGATCCGGCGTCGGCCATGTTAGGCCCCCGGGCTACACCTGAGCTGGTGGCAGAACTCAACCAGCGCCTGCATCTCGACAGAGCGATGCCCGTGAGGCTGGGTTACTATCTGCTGGGGGTCGCCAAGGGGGATTTGGGTACTTCCGTCTGGTCGGGCCATAAGGTCAGCTCCCTGCTTGCAGAGGCACTGCCTCACACCGCTTTACTTGCCTTGACCAGTCTGGGCGTTGCAGCGCTTATCGGCATCCTCCTGGGTGCATTTGCCGCCGTCCGGCGGGACAGTCCCATCGGGGGGGGCGTGACCATCGCTTCACTTCTGGGCGTGGCCGTGCCCGATTTTGTGGCGGCACTGCTTTTAATGCTTCTTTTTTGTGTGCAGATTCCGATTTTACCGGCTCTGGGAGCTGGTGCCGCCGGGGATCCGATTGACATTGCCGTGCATCTGATTTTGCCGGCCACGGCTCTGGGTATCGGCTGGGTCGGCTATCTAGCCCGGCTTACGCGTGAATCGATGCTGGACGTTCTGGATGCGGACTACATCCGTACCGCCCGGGCATTTGCCATCCCCAGACGGGCCATTGCTTACCGCTACGCGTTGAAAAATGCGGTGATTCCTTCCATCACCGTCATAGGCCTGGGGGTCGGCAAGCTTTTGGGCGGCGCGGTTTTTGTGGAGATCATCTTCAGCCGGCCGGGTATAGGAAAACTGATCGTTGATGCGGTTTATGCCCGCGATTTTCCAGTGGTTCAGGGCGGCATCCTGGTGGCTACCATTTTGTTTGTCCTGGCCAATTTAGCTGCCGACATATCATATGCTTTTGTTGATCCGCGGATTCAGTATGACTAACAGAGGAAAAGTCCTGTGAAAACAGACACTATCAATCAAGCCGAAGTTGGAATGAGCCCTGCCCAATTGGTGCTTAAACGAAAATGGACCGACACCCTGCGCGTGACCCTGCGCGCCGTCGTTAAGGTCAAAGGCGGTTTGTGGGGGGGTATTTTTATCTCCATCATGCTCATTTGTGCGATCGGTGCCCAATGGATATCCCCGAGCGACCCTAACGCCCAGGACATCATGCACCGGTTTGCAGGCCCCAGCCTCGATCATTTTTTTGGGACCGATTACCTGGGCCGCGATATCTTCTCCCGTATCATCTACGGCTGCCGTATCGCTGTGATGGTCGCTTTCGGCGCAGTGACCCTTTCATCCATCGTTGGTGTATTTTTAGGCGTGGTGTCCGGATACAACGAGGGCAAAAAGATCGACTATTTCATTATCTGGCTGTTCGATATCGTGCGTTCGTTTCCCCAGATCATTTTGGCCCTGGCCATTGTGGCCGTGCTGGGGCCCTCGCTGTTCAACGTGGTCATCGCACTGGCTTTCACCGCTTTTCCCTTCTATGGGCGGGTGGCCCGGGCGCAGACACTATCCGTAAAGGAAGCCGACTATGTTAAGGCGGCCGAGGCAATGGGGCTCAAACCACTGAAAATCATCTCGCGGCATATTACCCCCAACATCATGGCCCCGGTGATCGTTTGCCTTGGGATGGACATGGCCACCATGATTGTCTGGGAATCGGGTCTCTCTTTCCTCGGATTAGGGGTCAGGCCCCCGACTGCCTCATGGGGAATCATGCTTAGAAACGGTTACAAATACATCCAGACTTCGCCGTGGATGATACTTTGGCCGGCCCTGGCCATTGCCCTGGCGATGATTGCCTTCTCTCTTTTTAGTGAAGGGCTGCGGGTGGCGCTGGATCCAAAGGAGCGGGAAAGATAATGTCTGAACCCTTACTTGAAGTCAGTAATTTGACCCTCGATTACAACCTGGGCAACCGTAAAATGCGGGCTCTGGATCGAATCAGTTTCACGCTTGACAAAGGCCAGGTGCTGGGGGTTGCCGGAGAAAGCGGGTGCGGGAAATCCACCCTGGGGCTGGCCATTCTCAGATTGCTGCCCAGAGTTGCCGAGATCAGACGCGGTGAGGTTCTTTTTAATGGGGCAAATTTGCTGAAGCTCTCAGAAGAGCAGATGGAGCAGGAGATCCGGGGTCAGAAAATCACCATGATCTTTCAAGTTCCACAGAACGCGCTCAACCCGGTTTTTAAGATTGAAACCCAGATGACGGATATCCTGCGCGTTCAGGACAAATATCAGAATCCCGGGAGTCGTAAACGGCGGAAGGATTTCAGACAGCAGGCCATTGAACGCCTTGAGCTTACAGGGATTGCTGATCCACAAGCCCGTGTTTCCAATTACCCGTTTGAATTTTCCGGCGGCATGAAACAGCGGGTAATGATCGGGATGGCGTTATCCTCCGGTACATCCCTGCTTCTCGCCGACGAAGCGACCACGGCTTTAGACGTTACGATTGAAGCACAGATTAACCGGCTGATCACCCGACTGGCCGCTGAATACGGCACATCGATTTTATATGTCACCCATAATCTGGGGGTGCTTTCGGAGATGGCCGATCGCATCATGATCATGTACGCCGGCAGAATTTTTGAGATGGGGGAGACCCAAAACGTGTTTGGTTCCCCCCGGCATCCTTATTCCGCAGCCTTGCTGGAGTCACTCCCGAGCCGCCAGTCAAAGGGGAAACGCTTACTCTCAATCCCCGGCTTCGTGCCCCCACTGGACCGGTTGCCGTCCGGGTGCTCCTTTCATCCGCGATGTGCCTTTGCAGAGGAGATGTGCCGTCAGAAGGTGCCACCGCTGACTGAAGTCGCAGACGGACATTGGTCCGCTTGTCTATTAGATCAGAAAAGGGGAAGACAAAAATGGCAGTGGACCTGATCCGGATACGAAATCTAAAGACCTATTTTTTCCAGGGCAAGGGTATTTTGTCCAAATTGTTCGGGCAGGGATTAAAGATCGTTCATGCCGTGGATGACGTGAGTCTGACCATCAAAAAGGGCCGCACGTTCGGCCTTGTGGGAGAGAGCGGCTGCGGAAAATCGACCCTGGGAAACACCATCTTTCGTCTGGTGGAACCACTGGAAGGTGAAATCCTGTTCAATGGTCGTGATGTTGTGAAAATGAACCCAGAGGAATTAAGAGCCTTTCGCCAGAATGCCCAGCTGATTTTCCAGGACCAGTTCGGCTGCCTGAATCCCCGCATGACCGTGGGGCAGATCATTGCCGAACCGCTCTTGATGCGCCAGGGTGCACAGGCGCGCCCGGAGGATATTGCCCGGGAAGTGGCCGAGCTTCTCAGCTCGGTGAATCTTGATCCTGATGCCGCCGTAAAGTTTCCCAACGAATTTTCCGGCGGGCAGGCACGCCGCATCGGCGTTGCCAGAGCCATTGCCCTGGAGCCTGAGTTTATCATGGCCGACGAGCCCACCTCAGGCCTTGATATCTCCACAGCGGCGACAATCCTGAATTTGATGCAGGACCTGCAGGATAAAATGGACATCACCTATTTGTGGGTGTCACACAATCTGAACCAGGTCAAATACATGTCCGATGACATGGCGGTGATGTACCTGGGTAAAGTGGTGGAGATGGGCCAAACAAAAGAAGTCTTCGAACAGATGGCCCATCCCTATACCAAAGCCCTTATTTCTGCGGTCCCCCAAGTGGATACGGAACAGCAGAAAAAAACAATTTTTTTAAAAGGTGAAATACCCAGCCCCATCAATCCGCCTTCCGGCTGTTACTTTCGCACTCGCTGTCCTCAGGCATTTAAAAGATGTGAGGAAGAGGAGCCGTCTTTACTCGATCTAGGAGGAGAGCACTACTGTGCCTGCCATCTGCTATCGAACTAATCATCCGTAACCGTTCAGAGGTTCAGGGTTCAGAGGTTCAGGGTTCAACCCATACGTGGTTTCATTCCCGCCAGGGGCGGGACTGGCCTACAAGCAAGATCAAAGAAAAAAGCAACCCTGAACGGTGAACCCTGAACCCGTGAACGCCTACAATCATCCCAAAACATGCAGGTACTTCCAATGACATTTATACCCTGGCGTTCCAATGACGGTCCATGCCTGGTCAAACCGGGCCGTCCGTTTATAAAAATGCATGGCTTGCGCAATGATTTCATCATCGTTGATGCTCGATGCATGCCCTTCAACCCGTCCGTGGCGGAGATCCGGCGAATCTGCGATCGCAGGGAAGGTGTGGGTGGAGATGAACTGCTGATCGTCGAACCCGCATCACCTTCAGATGCCGAAGAAAACATTGCGGCGTTTGTTCGAATCATCAACACGGACGGTCGAGAGGTGGAGGCCTGTGGGAATGCCTCCCGTTGTATCGGGTGGCTGCTCATGAAAGAACGCCCTCTGGAATCGGTTTCATTTCGAACATTGGGCGGCAAACTCAGATGCTGGTTGAAGGGAGACAAGAAGGTATCCGTCGGCATGGGACGTCTTCGAACGGCATGGCATGAGATCCCTCTGTCAAAAGAGATGGACAGCCTTCACCTGGGTATCAGCGCGGGTCCATTGAAGGATCCCGTCGGCATGAATATCGGGAATCCCCACGCCATATTTTTTGTGAAAGAGATCGACCAGATCGATCTGGAAACTTATGGCCCCGAACTTCAGCACCATCCGCTTTTCCCCCAGGAAGCCAACGTCGGCGTTGTCCAGATGATCGATGCGAACACGATGAAGCTGGTTGTCTGGGAAAGGCCCGGGGCACTGACCACGGCATGTGGGTCGGGCGCATGCGCTGCCGTTGGAGCGGCGCTGCGCCGTCGACTCACCGATCAAAGAACTGTCAACGTAATCATGCCTGCCGGCAGTATGGAAATTGAAATTGGCGAGAACGAAGAGGCAACGATGACCGGACCAGTAGAGACCTGTTATGCCGGATATCTGTGAAACCGGTGGATCGCATTCCCAATGCACCATTTTACGAAGCACCCATATGTCGGTATTTTGGACGGACATTCCGTTCGGCGCTGCTCGAAGACCAGGAGATGGCTGATTGCCACATGAAGGCCATCGACACCTTCGGCTTTGACTGGGTAATGGTCGGTATGGGACTCATCGGCGGCATCATTCCCGAGGCTATGGGGTGCACGGTCAACTGGCCGGAGGATGTCTTCCCTATCATTGAACAAACGACTGTTTTTTCAATGGATGATGTGGAACGAATCGCCAAATCGGATGTCCATACCAAACGGATGGGAGAGTTTCTTAAGGGAATCTCCTTGTTAAAGGCACGATTGAAAGGAGAAGTCCCCATCGCTTGTGAATATATATCTCCTTTCACGATAGCGACGCGGCTTCGTGGCACCAACGAGATCATGCTGGACATCTACAAAAACCCGGACCTGGTCAGATCGCTGCAAGAAGTTCTTGTCCCCCTTGATATTGAAATCGGCAAGGCACTGATTGAAGCCGGCGTTGAATATATCTTCTACGGGGCGGATATGGAATGCCCCGTCCTGATGTCGCCGCAGCATTACCGGGAATTTATCCACTTCCCCACCACGCAAACCGTCAACGCCCTGTCCAAACTGGGCGCACGGGTCTTACCCCATATGTGTGGTTCCATTGTGAAGACCGGGATCGTGGACATGCTGCTGGAGATGGATATGCATGGCATCATGCCTGGCAACCTGACCCAGGCGACCGTCTTGGATATCCGCGAGTTGAAAGAAAAGGTCGGTGATCGTACGGCGATCTTTGACAATCTGAACCCCAACGGCCCGCTGCTGATCGGTACGCCGGAAGAGGTCGAAAAGGAGACCATTGCTCACCTTGAAAAGGCCCGGGGAATGAGCGGCTATCTGTTTTCTACTGCCGGAACGACCTCCCCCAACACGCCAAGAGCCAATTTCGATGCCATGAATAAAGCTGTGTTGAATTTTAAATAGTACCCATCCAGAAATGGCATCTTGCGGCCCAGCTCTGTGTTCTCGCGCTATTGAGATCCTCGACGTAGCGCTGCTACGCCTGCGGTTCCAATAACGCTGCGGCCTTGATCTGAACCACAAGCTACCATTTTTGGCCGGACACTAAGTCCTAAAACCTTTTCAAAAGCGAACTGAAATGATTCGTGCCAACAAACACTTTAAAAAGCTTCAATCCTCATACCTCTTCTACAACATTGCCATGCGGGTCAACGCATTCCAGAAGGCCAACCCGACGGCGAAAATCATTCGTCTAGGGATCGGAGATGTCACCCAACCGCTTCCACCGGTGTGCATTGAAGCCTTTCACAAGGCGGCTGATGAGCAAAGCGCCCCTGAGACCTTCCGCGGCTACGGGCCCAGTGAAGGATACGCGTTCCTTCGGGAAGTGGTTGCGGGTATAGACTTCAGATCCAGGGGTGCCAATATTGACCCCGATGAAATATTTATCTCAGACGGTTCTAAATGCGACTGCGGCAATTTTCAGGAACTGTTTTCAACTGACAGTATAGCGGCCATTCCTGACCCCGTGTATCCGGTATATCTGGACACGAACGTGATGGCCGGCAGGACAGGCGTTTATAAAGAAGGTCGTTACGAAGGGGTTGTCTATCTGCCGTGTACGGCGGAGAACCGGTTTATTCCGAGCCTGCCCGATCAAACGGTGGATCTGATTTATCTATGTTCGCCAAACAATCCCACCGGTTCCGTTATGGACAGAGAAAATCTTAACCGGTGGGTTTCCTTCGCAAGGGAAAGCCAAGCCCTGATCCTCTTTGATGCCGCGTATGCGGATTTCATCCGCGAAGATGATCTGCCGCGTTCTATTTTTGAAATTGAAGGTGCTCAGGAGGTGGCGGTAGAGTTCAGAAGTTTTTCAAAAATGGCTGGTTTCACGGGGACGCGGTGTGCCTACACCGTGGTTCCAAAAGCCTGTATGGCCTATGATGAGAACGGCGACGCCATATCGGTGCGAGATCTTTGGATGCGTAGGCAGACCACAAAGTTTAACGGGGTATCCTACCCGGTGCAACGGGCGGCGGAGGCGGCATTTTCTGAAAGAGGAAGAGATCAGGTTCGCGGTTTGACGGATTACTACCTGGAGAATGCGAAAATCGTCCGCATGGCCATGGCCGAGCTTGGATTTGAAACGGCAGGTGGCGTGAATTCACCCTATATCTGGATCAACACCGGTCAGGATGATTGGTCCTTTTTTGACCGTTTACTGCAAAAAGCGTCAGTGGTGACAACCCCAGGCAGCGGGTTTGGAAACAACGGCGTCGGTTTTATCCGGATCAGCGCCTTTAACAGTCGTGAGAATGTCATAACAGCCATGGAACGTATCAGTCAGATCGCCTGATTGTTTACGATGAATACAAATCTTGGAGATCGCAATGATGATTAACAGAGCCATCATTAATTTTGACAAGTCCATTCTGGACCAGATTCATAACCGTTCGCTGGAGCTGCTTCAGGATTGCGGCATCCGATTTCCCAGTGAAAAAGCCCTTGAGGTGTTCAGAAGCAAAGGCTTTCGGGCGAATGGTCAAACCGTCTATTTCGAAGAAAAAGCTATTATCGATGCGCTTGGAACGGTTCCCGCACAATTTACCATCAAGGCGCGCAACCCTGAAAAGAGCATCTGCATCGGTGGTGGTGACTACATGATGGCGCCCGGTTATGGCCCTCCGTTTATCATCGAAACCACCGGAGAAAAGAGGGATGCCACCCTTGAGGATGTCCACAAGTTCTGCAAGCTTGTCCAGACGTCTAAATGCCTGGACTTCAATAGTTCCATCGTTGTCCAGCCCAACGATGTGCCCACGGAAACCGCTCACCTGGATATACTTTTAGGAACCATTCTTCTGACTGACAAACCCCTCATGGGAAGTACATCATCAGAAGTCGCGGCCTTGGACTCATTGAGATTGGCCGAGAAAATATGGGGAAATACAAACGACCCGGTAATGATCTCACTGGTGGATTCGCTTTCTCCGCTTCAATATGCCGATGAATCCGTCGAATCACTGATGGTATATGCCAAAGCCGGTCAACCCGTGGTTGTCCACTCCGCATGTTCGTTGGGAACAACCGGCCCGATTACGATCGCAGGGTCTCTGGTCATATCCAATGCAACGACACTGGCGGGAATCTGCCTCTCTCAACTACTAAATCCCGGCACCCCGATTGTTTATGGATTGGGGGGCAGCCCGACCGAAATGAGAACCGGGGGATATGTGAACGCCTCACCGGAGGATGCCAAACATACCGCCATCGTAACGGCTCTGGCTCGCTATTATGGTATTCCCTGCCGGAGCCAGGGAGCCTTGACGGAATCCTTTTGCCTTGACTATCAGGCGGGGATGGAATCCGCGATGATGATGACCACCGCTGCATTGTCCGGTGTCGATGTCAGCCTGCACACCTGCGGCACGTATGGTTCCATGCTGGCGATGAGTTTTGAAAAGTTCATCGCAGATGAAGATCTTTGCGGGTCGCTCAAAAAGCTGATCAAGCCCGTGGAGTTTTCGGAAGAGGCCTTTGCAATGGATCTGATCAAGGAACTCGGCACATCGGGAAACTACCTGATGCAAAACCACACCATGAAACGGTGTCGAACTGCATTCTTCGAACCCGTCCTGAGCACCCGGGCGATCCATATAAAATGGCAACAGATGGAACTTCGCGAAATGGACAAACGGGCAGGAAAAATCCTGGCGGACAGGCTTTCCTCCTACGAAAAACCGGACATCGATCCAATGTTGGAACGGGATCTTGTAAGATACGTTGAACAACGAAAAGGTGTTTAAAGGCACAACAAACAATAAAGAAAGTATTCAAAAAAGAAATCAAGAAGGAGTTTTTCAATGACGGTTAAAGAAATTTTCGACGCAGTACTGGCATTTGACGAAGCAACGGTAACGGGAAAGACCCAGGCGGAACTGGACGGCGGCACGGACATCGATGCCATCTTGAACGACGGGCTGATCAGCGCCATGGACGAGGTGGGGGAACGTTTCAGCTCCGGGGAGCTGTTCGTGCCCGAGATGCTCATGGCGGCCCAGGCCATGAAAGCGGGGCTGGCGATCCTCAAACCCCACCTTTCTGCCGGCCAGAGCCAGAGCAAGGGCGTTGTTGTCATCGGCACGGTCAAGGGCGATCTGCACGACATCGGTAAGAACCTGGTCTCCATGATGATGGAAGGGGCCGGGTTCGAGGTGGTGGACCTGGGGGTGGACGTGGAAAGCGAGGCATTTGTGAAGACGGCGGCGGAAAAGAACGCCCAGGTGATCGCCCTGTCGGCGCTGCTGACCACCACCATGCCGTCCATGGAGAGCACGGTGAAGGCGGTCAAGGAGGCGGGCATGGCGACCCGGACGATCATCGGCGGTGCGCCGGTGACCCAGGCCTTTGCCGACCAGATCGGCGCGGACGGCTACAGTGCCGACGCCCCGGGTGCGGTGAAGCTGGTGAAGGAATTAGTAGCATAAACCGGAACTATAGACATCAACCATTAGATTACACTCACTCCATCTTGCAGGGCCTCCTCCTGCTACCGGGGCGGGTACGACCCACGGCACCTCCCCAAACATTAGGGTCGTGCCCGTCTTCCTCGGAACAATGGTGTGTATATCAGGAGCTATACCCATGATCATTATCGGTGAACTGATCAACGCCAGCCGCAAGGCGATCAAGGCGGCCATCGAGGCCCAAGATGCCTCGGCCATCCAGAAGGTGGCCGAGGACCAGGTCGCGGCCGGGGCGGACTACATCGACGTCAATGCCGGCATCTTCGTGGGTAAAGAGCCCGAATACCTGCGGTGGCTGGTGCAGAACGTACAAGAAGTCACCGACAAACCCTGCGCCATCGACAGCCCGGACCCGCATGCCATCGAGGCGGCGCTGTCCGTGCACCAGGGCTCGCCCATGATCAACTCCATCTCCCTGGAGAAAGAGCGTTACGAGAAGCTTTTGCCCATCGTGGCCGGCAAGGACATGAAGGTGATCGCCCTGTGCATGAGCGATGCGGGCATGCCCCAGACCGTGGCCGACCGCATGAAAATCGCCGACGAGTTGGTGGGCGGGCTACTCAAGAACAACGTATCCGTGGAGAACATCTTCGTGGACCCGCTGGTGCAGCCGTTGTCGGTGGACAAGACCTTCGGGGTGGAGTTCATCAACACCATCGAGAAGATCGTGGCCACCTTCCCGGGGATTCACACGGCCTGTGGCCTGTCCAACATCAGCTATGGTCTTCCGGCACGCAAGTTCATGAACCAGACCTTCATGACCATGGCCATCGCCAAGGGACTGGACGGGGCGATCATCAACCCGCTGGACGGCCGCATGATGGCCACCATCATCGCCGCCGAAGCGCTGTCCGGCAGGGACAACTTCTGCATGAACTACCTCAAGGCATTTCGCGCCGGGTATTTTTGAATAATAGATTTGGAGGCGCGGAAAATCGACGTCTTCCGCGCTGAGGAAATTGAGGGCATTGCTGTGGGAACAAATCTCGTGACGGGTAAGAAAGCCATGAGCAAGTTTGTTCTCGAAAAAAGGGGCGAAAGGGTGGCCTCCCCGAGGCCAACCGCAATCTGCCCTCCGTCCTCATGAAAAGTGACATGGAAATCATGACAGCCCACAACACAGCAAAGAGAAAACGGCCATGAAAGATTACCTCAATGAAGTTTACACCGATCTTTTGGTGGAAGAGGACGCGCAACTGTTGTGGGTTACGCTGAACCGCCCTCGGTATTCCAACGCGTTTTCTGATGAGATGATCACCGAACTCTGTCATCTGCTCCGGGAGGCTGATTGGGATAACAATATTCGCGTCATCATCATGACGGGGGCGGGCAAGACGTTTTGCGCAGGTGGTGACGTGAAGGCGATGGAAGAAAAAACCGGCATGTTCGCCGGTGATCCAGAGGGGCTGAGGCGTCGTTACACAAAGGGCATCCAGGCATGTGCGACATCCGAGTGGGATGCAGGCATTCCCGGTTTGGAGAAACCTTTGCCAAACTGGCTCTGGTGCCAGGCGACGGCGGCACCTTCTTTCTGCAAAGAGTCGTAGGTTATGCCAAAGCTATGGAGCTATCTCTCACGGGCCGGATCGTCCCAGCGGATGAAGCGCTTAGCCTGGGTCTTATGAATGACCTGGTGGAAGTGGACGCACTGAAAGAAGAAACGAAAAAGCTGGCACGTTCCATCGCAGCCAACAGCCCTGTCGCGGTATCTATGATCAAGAAAGCCATCCGCCAGGCTCGCACAGCGGAAATCAGCGGCCATCTCGATCTGTTGGCCGCCTTCCAGGGCATCACTCAGCGAACAGAAGACCACTTCGAGGGAGTGCGAGCACTGAAAGAAAAACGTCAACCGCGCTTCAGAGGGCACTAGTCCCAGAAGTGGCGGAGGACCACGCAGCGCAGCCGGCAAGCCTCCACGAGAGCCTAAAACTCCCTGACATACAGAGCAGTGCACCGATAGTCTCCATATTTTTACCATAACTCTAACTTAAAATCTGGATCAGGTTTGGGGGGTGCGAACCCTTACTTCGATGACCTGATATCTAACCGCGGTGCTTTCAAAATTCGTCGGATATTTTCTTTTAGATCTATCTGGTCAGGGTTTTCCGGACTCTGCGCCATGAGTTTTGCAAAAAGATCGTCCTGTTCTATAGGATGCGTGTATTCCGCCGGCGTTCCATCTTTCAATTGGACATGAGCGGCCCATGGAACAAAATAGTTCATTACTGGCAATTCTTCATTTTCAGAAATATCAATATTCAAACCGGCAATGTAGAGCAGGCTTCTCTCCTTATAGCAATCGCTTCTTCTGATTGATTCAACAACTCTGGCAAATTCGAGTTGGATATTTGTCTTGGCGGCACGCAGGGGGGGGAATTTCGCACTGACAATATCAGGCATAAATTCAATGAGGTTCCTTTCCAATAGAATAGAATCATCGGTTTCGTGAAAATCCTCTCTAAAGAAAAAAAGATCGGCCGTTAACAGGTTCCCGATGCTTTGCCCCCCACCCGATAGCCATGTATAAGCGAGATCGTCAAGACGTCGCTTAAAAGGTTCGGAGACTTTATACGTCTGGGTCGTACTGGCTGAAGTAAAGGGACGAATTACCCCCATACTGTCTTCGGCAACAATCTTGTTAAGACGAAGGACAAGCCCCTGCGCAACAGGGTTGGATACAAAATCAATGAATGAATTCTTCACGGTGATCAAGCAATGACCATTGTCATCTTTACGGAGAAAGATGCGATCTCGGGCAAAAAGATATTGATCCAGATACGGTGTAATAACATGGATCAGTTTCCCACAGGAGTCGGACAGACACCGGCCCGTCATCTGGGGGCGTTTATACATCCCATATGCCCCTGAATTCGGATCATACCCGACATGACTGGCTTGCAGAATCATAAGGTCTTCACCATGCTGGGAGTGAGGTCCATGCCGGTCAACGGCTACAATACCTCCGACTCTTCCGTGATTAAAAGGGAAGGTGCCAAAATGTTTGGTAAGCAAAATGATCGGTAAGCCCTGGTTTTCATCTGAACAGAATGCTCTGGAGGGCATGATAAGCCCTTTGCGAAAACCAAGTTCCTTGCAAAGGTTATAAAGCCTTGCGACAAATTCCGGATATGGGATAGCCAACCCATCAACCTTAAATGGCGCGACTTCCCTGATAACATTTGCATCTCGGTATTTGTTAAGCATATCGTCTTACACCTCTTGACTGGTCTTTGTTCGGAAATGAGGTTTTTTATTTATTTCCGAGGCCCTAAGTATAAGAATCGAATTCCTATCACCAAAGCGGGATCAACTAATATTTACAGATGCCCAAGTCTTGATATCCTCTTCTTTAGAATTTTATAAATGGTATCCCTTCGGCCAACACAGATTACATATACGGTTATGTCGTTATCTTCAGCCTCATATACAAGGCGATAGCCGACAGAACGCAATTTTATTTTATAATAGTTTTTGTATCCTCTTATCCTGGCAGAATCGATATGTGGCGCTTCAAGTCTACGTTGCAATTGTTTTTTAAATTGAGATTTGATCTCCGAGGATAGCTTACACCACTCCTTCCAGGCGCTGGGCAGAAATTTCAGTTTATAACTCATCGATGCCGACCTCAACGGCACCTTCCTTTTCGCCTTTACGCATCTCGATGATACGGCCAAGCTCGATATCCTCTGCCAGACTATCAATGAGAGCTTGAGGGTTTCGTTTCATATCGCTGATACTGGCCGTCAAGTCGGCATGGATTTTAATAAGCATATTAATCAATCCCCTTAAAGGTATAATATATAGTGTCATTAATAGTGCTACTAATGGAGCTTGTCAAGCGGTTTGTATGAATCATACAAGGCAGGCTCGGAGGACAGCGCCGCTATTAAAACTGACAATCTACAATTCACGAACGCATTGTTTTCCATCTCAATAACTGTTCGAAAATCTAACACTGTTCGAAAGTATGGCAACACTTGGAATTCTTTTAGAACAGGCCATCCAATTAAATCCAAGCAGAGACCGTTCGAAATTCGAACACTTGAAAGCGTTTCTTTAACTCTGCCCATCTTTTCGGTGTGATTTTAACAATCTACTCAATTATGGATTCCACGCCTTTAATACATTGATATTATAGTTATTATTGATTTTCATAATATTTAGAGAAAGCTGATTATACCCGATACAACGAATTTATGGTCAGTGTGGTATGCAGTTTGCTCATTTTTTCTCAAGATAGAGCGTAACGCATACACGATGCTGTGAATGGTATCAGAAGGAGTGGATAAATAGTGCCCATCCAGAAACGGTCTTTTCGTCCAATCTCTGCGTTATGCTCAAAATTTTATCCTCGGAATATCAATTATATGCCTGTGGTAAAATTTTTCGCAGGCCTTGATCTTGAACGAAAATCCTCGTTTCTGGACGGACACTGATAGGTCATGTTTTATTCTATGCAATTGAAAGGAGGGCCGCAGATTGAGTGTTAACGTAACCATGCCGAAACTGGGCATGACGATGAAAGTGGGCAAAGTCTCGAAATGGTATAAAAATGAGGGTGATTCCGTTGAGAAAGGGGAGAATCTGTTTGAAGTTGAAACGGAAAAAATTACCAACAAGATCGAATCACCGGGAAGCGGAATTTTGTTTCAGGTTGTGGTGTCCGTCGGTATGACCGTACCTATTGGGACGATCCTGGCGGTTATAGCCGAAGCTGGGGAGCAACCTGAACGTATTGAAGGCATCCGGGCCGGCGAAGTGGTTGAAATGAAAGCGGAGGCGGGAAAGCCCCAGTCTGCTGAAGCGGAAACCGGGCCAAAGGAAAAGAAACGCATATTGTCGACCCCATCCGCACGCCGCGTGGCAAAAGAACTGGGTGTTGATTTGACATTGGTACCGGGCACCGGTCCTGATGGAAAAGTAAAAGATGCGGATGTGCGCAAATACCATGAAGAAGGGCCGCCCGCGCCAAAAATCACCCCCCTGGCCGCCGAAATCGCCAAACAAGAAGGACTGGACCTGTCTGAAATTACAGGAACCGGGGAAAATGGCAAGATTACCCGGCAAGATGTCGAGTGTGCCCTTGCGGCGGTGAGGGCTGTCCCGGAAGGGGAGCCTTCCCCGATCAAGGTGATCCCCTTTGAAGGTATACGTAAAGTTATCGCAGACAACATGCACGCCAGTTTGCAGAACGCTGCCCAGCTCACCGCTTTCACTGAGGTGGATGTCACCGAAATGGTTCGGTTCAGGGATCTTATGAGGGCGGAATATAAAAAAGATGATTCCGTAAAGATTTCTTACAATGACATCATTGTCATGGCAACAGCCCGTGCATTGATGCGCCATCGAATTATGAACTCCACCCTGGTCGGTGAAGAGATCCTGGTCCATGACACTGTGCATCTGGGTATCGCTGTGGCTTTATCCGAAGGCCTCATTGTCCCGAAATTGCGCAACGCTGAACAGAAAAATCTACTGCAAATCTCCAGGGAGGTCAGGCAACTGGCCCAAAAGGCGCGCGAGGGAGCTTTGAGCGTAGAAGAGGTTACAGACGGCACCTTTACCATCAGCAATGTCAGCATGCTCGGCATGGATGGATTCACACCGGTACTCAATCCACCGGAGACCGGAATTCTCGGCGTTGGCCGCGTGATCGAAAAACCGGCTGTATTTAATGGTGAGATCACCATCCGGCACATGATGACGCTCAGTCTCACCTTTGATCACAGAGTCGTGGACGGTGCACCGGCCATGACTTTTTTAAAGGATCTGGCCCGCTACCTGGCGCAGCCTCTGCTGATCATGGCATAGCATCCAAAATTAGATCCATAAATTCGTATTTAATGAGGTGAAATAATGCATGATGTGATGGTCATCGGTGGCGGATCAGGCGGTTATGCAGCCGCGATCCGAGCTGCCCAGTTGGGGGCGAATGTTGTATTGGCTGAATGTGCCGAAACAGGCGGCACCTGCGTAAACCGGGGATGCATTCCCAGCAAGGTCTGGCTAAGGGCCGGCGATTTGCTTGACCGGCTTAAGACAGGAAAAGAGTTCGGTATTAATGCCTCCGTTGAAGAGATTGATTTTAAGGCACTGACAGAGCGAAAAAGCGGTGTTTCGGCGGAAATCCGCATGGGTATGGACGCACTTTTACAAAACAACGGCGTTGAGGTCGTTAAAGGAAGGGCAATTTTAAAAAGCCCGCAGGAAGTGGATGTGGATGGTCGTATCATTGAAACTAAAAAAATCATTGTCGCCACGGGCAGTTCCTTATGCGCATCGGAGATACCAGGGTTAGAAAAAGCCGCCATGACCACGGACGACGTGTTGGAAATGACGGCGTTGCCCGAGTCGATACTGGTCTGTGGGTCCGGCTTTATCGAAGTCGAAATGGCCTTTTTGCTCAATGCATTCGGCTGCAACGTCGTTATGGCGGCCGGGTCTGCGAGAATTTTATCCAAAGAAGATTCAGACACCAGCCAGAGGGTTGCCCAGGCGTTAAGGGAAAAGGGTGTTCAAATTATTCCCCGCGCATCTCTTGAGTCCGTAAAAACAACCGAAACAGGCGCAACTTGCAAGCTTTCGGGCCCCAAGGAGCATAGTGTCAAGGTGGAAAAAGTCCTGGTTTCCAAAAGGGAGCCGAATACCACCGACCTGGGTTTGGAAAAGCTCGGCGTAACGTTAAATGAAGATAAAGGCATCCGGGTAAACGACAGGCTGGAGACCCCGGTTGAAGGGATTTTTGCCATTGGCGATGCAACTGGTGGCTGGATGCTTAGCCACGCGGCTTCGTCCATGTCTGTTTTTGCCGCTGAAAACGCCATGGGAGCAAATAACCGCTTTCCATTTAATCTTATTCCCCGGTGCCTGTGGACGCAGCCTGAGATGGGCGCGGTGGGGCTTTCGGAAGAAGACGCGGAAAAAAAGGGATATGACGTGGAAACCGGCGTTTTCCCGTATGCCATCAACGGGCTGGCCATGGTTCGCAACCAGGTAGATGGTGCTGTCAAAATCGTCTCGGATGCCCGTTATGGTGAAATTTTAGGCGTGCATATCGTCGGTTCCAATGCCACTGAAATCATCGGTGAGGCGGTAATGGCCATGCAGCTGGAAGCCACGGTTCAGGAACTGGCCCGCAGCATCCGGGTCCATCCCACCTTTTCGGAAGCGGTGGTCGACGCGGCCCGGGATGCCGGTAACTGGGCACTATATCTGCCCAGGGGCTGATATCAGGCTTTAAAGCCGATAGCTCAATGGAAAAACGCATATTGAAAGAGATTCAAATCATCGATTGGGGAGTGCTTGACTACGGCCAGGCCCTTGTCCGTCAGCAGCAAATGGTTGCCGAACGGATAAAAGGCCATAGCCCGGACCGCCTGGTGTTGGTTGAGCACCCGCCGGTGGTAACCATCGGCCGCAGTGGAAGCCTGAAAGATCTTTGCATTGCAAAAGAGGCTTTGGGTCAAAAGGGCGTTTCCCTGCACAAGGTGGACAGGGGCGGCCGGGCCACGTTTCATGGGCCCGGGCAACTGGTGGTTTATCCCATCGTCAAGGTCAGCGACAAAGATCTGCACGCTTTTTTGAAGCGACTGCTCGATACCGTTGCCGATGTGCTGCGAAGCTACCGCCTGGTTCCTGAATTTGAAGAGGGAAAACCGGGCCTGTGGGTTAACGGTGCCAAGATCGCCAGCGTCGGGCTGGCGGTGCGCAAGTGGGTCACCTACCATGGTGTCGCCTTAAACGTCTGTACAGACCCTGGATGGTTCGACCTGATTGTTCCCTGCGGTCAACCAGGTGAGAAAATAACTTCCATGGATCATGAGATGGGCGCTCTGGTGGATATATCGGATGTGAAAAAGCGCTTTGTTGACCGTTTTTGTAGTCAACACCATTACACCGCGTGTGAGGAAGTAAAAGCCAAACCGGGCAGGCGCCCGCAATGGCTGGTTATATCGGCAACTGACCTTAAGGCTGCGGATCGCATGGAAAAGCGGCTGGAGCGTTTACAGTTGGCCACCGTCTGCAAGAGCGCCCATTGCCCCAACCAGGGGGAATGCTTTCAGCAGGGCACCGCCACCTTCATGATCCTGGGAACACGCTGCACCCGCAGGTGCCGATTTTGTGCAGTGGACAAGGGCGCACCCCATGCTCCGGATGATGGGGAACCCAAACGGGTCGCCATGGCAGTGCAGCAGTTGGGCTTAACGCACGCGGTGGTCACCTCTGTGACCCGGGATGATTTGTCCGACGGGGGCGCCGGGTATTTTGCCGGGACCATCCAACAGATCCGCAAACAATGCCCCGGCGTGTCAGTGGAAGTATTGGTGCCGGATTTTAACGGGGTCATCCCGGCCCTTGACACGGTATGTGAAGCCCGGCCGGACGTATTCAACCATAACATCGAAACCGTGCCGCGACTGTATGCCGGGATTCGCCCTGTGGCTGGATACCGGCGCTCACTATGCGTATTATCCTACGCTTCCAGCCGGGGGCTTTTGGTCAAATCGGGGCTTATGCTGGGTCTTGGCGAAACGGAAAACGAGATCAATAAAACCATTATGGATTTAAAATATGCCGGCTGTATGTTGCTCACCCTGGGGCAGTATTTGGCACCGTCCAAAGATCATGTGCCGGTGACGCGTTATGTTCCGCCGGAGGAATTTGAGATGTGGGCCGAAACTGCCCGCGGTATGGGGTTCACATCCGTGGCCTCCGGCCCGTTGGTAAGAAGCTCCTATCGTGCCGGGCAAATGATGGATGCAAGCAAAACCGCATTCGATAACAATCAGATCAGAAAGGTAAGCTGATGGAAACAAAACGTTTTATCGTTGAAATCGGCACAGGGGCTGATCTGCACGGAGAAGACGTCACCAAGGCCGCATGCCGAGCTGTAAAGGACGCCATTTCCAGAAGCTGTCTGTGCGGGTTGGTGGAAATTCTGGGAATCGAGGACCTGCAGGCCATGCAGGTGGATATTCTGGTGGCCTCTCCAAGGCCGGATGAAGTGGATTTGGAGCAGGTCAAGGCCACTGCACCTATCGGGCAGAAAACTGCCCGCTCGGTGGCCGGTGGCATGGTTGTGGCGGGGTTGTGTGTCCCCAATTTTGCACCGAACTGTGATCAAATCGTCGTGGCCAATGCGGCGGTGACGGTTTCCGTTCGCACAAATTTTCCAACCTGTGCGGTTAGCCATTAGCGGTTAGCCGTTAGCATTAAAAAGGGGTTGAAATGAGAGATTTTAGAAAACTTAACGTATGGGAGAAAGCTCATCATTTTACACTACAGGTCTATAGAATCACAAAGAATTTTCCTTCTGATGAGCGAGAACTTGCCAGGTTTATGAGCATAGCTGCCGGATCTGCAAGCGAGGTGGAATATCAGCTGCTTCTCGCTTGCGATCTCAATTATATACAGGATGAAACATATAGAGAACTTAATCAACAGGTCAATGAGGTAAAGAGGATGTTGAACAGTTTTATCCAAAAGCTAACCGCTAATGGCTAAAAGCTAACCGCACAGGTCGAAAAACTTTATCTGGAAGACTATAGAACCGTTTTTTGGAGAAAGGAGGAGCTAACCCTATACCGGTAAATCGAAGATATCTGGTCAAGCCGTTTTCTCAACGTGAAAAAGAAGGAGGGAAGCAATGGACCTGACGAATGAGCAATTAATTAAGATGTATACCACCATGGTCAAGATTCGAACCTTTGAAAATAGGGTTGCCGAACTTTTTGCGGGCGGCAAAATCCCCGGTTTTGTCCACCTGTATGTGGGCGAAGAGGCGGTTGCCACGGGAGTGTGCGCGAATTTGACCGATAAGGATTATATCACCAGCACCCACCGTGGCCACGGGCATCTCATTGCCAAGGGCGGAGACATCAAGCTGATGATGGCCGAGCTGTTCGGCAAAAAAACCGGTTACTGCAAGGGAAAAGGCGGCTCCATGCATATCGCCGATCTTGATCTTGGCATTATGGGTGCCAACGGTATTGTGGGCGGCGGTCCGCCGTTGGCTTCCGGGGCTGCGCTGGCCTGCCAGTATCTGGGCAATGACAGTGTGGCGGTGTGTTTTTTCGGTGACGGCGCCTCCAACCAGGGAACCACTCATGAGGCCATGAACCTGGCCAGCTGCTGGAAGCTGCCGGTGGTGTTTGTCAATGAGAACAACATGTACGGCATCTCTTCCTGCACGCGCGACTCCATGTGCGTTCCCAACGTGGCCGATCGCGCGGCGGGATACGATATACCCGGTGTGGTTGTGGACGGAAATGATGTTGTTGCCGTTTGTGAAGCGGCCGCCGAAGGCATCAACCGTGCACGTCAGGGCAAGGGGCCTTCTTTGATTGAATGTAAAACCTATCGCCACAGGGGGCACTTTGAAGGCGATCCTTGTGCCTATCGCGATGATGCGGAACTTGAAGAGTGGAAAGAAAAAGACCCTATTCCGCGGCTGGAAAAGAAACTGCTGGAGATGGAACTGCTGACCGAGAGTAAAGTTGAGGAGATTAAGGGGGCGCTTCAGAAGGACCTGGCCGCCGCCGAACAATTTGCCGAAGAAAGCCCGTTCCCCGATGTATCCGTGCTGACAGAGGATGTGTATACTTAAGCGCTTAGGGCAATTTTTCCGACAAAACGCCTTTCCAAGTTTCAAGTATCAGGTTTCGAGTTTCAAGCCAAAGACGGAAATCCAAAAGGAGGATTGAAAATGTCGAATATGACTTTTGCGCAAGCGATAAAAGATGCCCATGTCGTTGAAATGGAGCGTGATCCCAATATTTATGTCGCCGGTGAGGATGTGGGGGTTTTTGGTGGATGTTTTGGCGTAACGGCCGGCCTGCTCGACCAGTTTGGCGAAAAACGGGTGAAAGACACCCCTATTACCGAAAGCGCCATCGTCGGGACAGCGGTGGGAGCGGCAAGTGCCGGTCTACGGCCGGTTATTGAATTGATGTTTGTCGATTTTATCGGTGTGGCCCTGGACCAGCTCTATAACCAGGCTGGAAAGATGAAATATATGTTCGGCGGCAAAGCCAAAATTCCCATGGTCATGCGCGCCGCATGCGGTGCCGGGATCGGTGCCGCCGCCCAGCACTCCCAATGCCTGGAAGCCCTGTTCATGCATCTTCCCGGGTTGAAGGTGGTCATGCCCAGCACGCCCTATGATGCCAAGGGGCTTTTGATTGAAGCTATTCGCGATGACAACCCGGTGGTTTTCCTGGAGCACAAAATGCTTTATGCCGTTGAAGGGGAGGTTCCTGAAGGGGATTACACCATCTCTTTTGGCCAGGCCGATATCAAGCGTGAAGGCAAGGACGTCACCGTCGTGGCCACGGCCAATATGGTCCATACTGCTTTGGGCGCGGCTGAAAAGCTTGCCGCCGACGGGATCAGCCTGGAGGTGGTGGACCCGCGTACGCTTAATCCGCTGGATGGGGAGACAATTATCGCATCGGTTAAAAAGACCCACCGGTTGGTGATCTTGCACGAAGAGGTAAAATTCGCCGGATCAGGGGCAGAAATAGCCGCCCAGGTGGCTGAAGAAGCCTTTGATTATCTGGATGCACCGATTTTGCGGGTGGCCGCGCCTTTTTGCCCGGTTCCCTTTTCTCCGCCGTTGGAGCAGGCCTACATACCGAGCGAGCAGCAGCTCATTGACGCTGTCAAGAAAGTGATGGCGTAATTAAAGAGAGGTTCTGAACATGTCATTGGTCGGCATCATCGCCAATCCGGCCTCGGGAAAGGATATCCGGCGGCTTGTCGCCTACGGCAGTGTGTTCGACAACCAGGAAAAAATCCGCATTGTGCGCCGTATCCTTCTGGGCCTTCAAGCCGCCGGTATCCAGCGCATCGCTTATATGCCGGATTACCACGGGATTGTGGAGCGGGCTCTGGACGGGTTGCAAGTCGACATGGAGGCTGAGCGGCTGCAGTTTGACACCAAGGCGGACCAGCGCGATTCCATCAAGGCGGCGCACCTGTTGTCCCAAAAAGGGGCCGGCTGTATTGTGACCCTGGGCGGCGATGGCACCAACCGGGTTGTGGCCAAGGGGGCGGGCCGGGTTCCAATTCTGCCCCTGTCAACCGGTACCAACAACGTATTTCCCTACATGATCGAAGGAACGGTGGCAGGTCTTGCGGCCGGCCTGATCGCCACCGGGAAAGTCTCCCGGAAAGAGGGAACCTTTCAATCTACCCGCCTGGAGGTTGTAATCGAAGGCGAAGTCGTCGATATCGCCCTGGTAGATGCCGTGGTCAGTACGGATGTGTTTATTGGGTCTCGCGCCATATGGAAAATGGATAAAATCAGGCAGGTCTTTTTAAATCGCACAAGTCCGGCCAGCATCGGCTTTTCTTCCATCGGCGGGATGCTCCGATCCATAGCTGCCCAGGAGCCTGTCAGCATGTATCTGAAAATAGGCAACAATGGGCGGCCGGTCACGGCGCCCATCGCTCCCGGTATCATTGAAACCGTGTCGGTCAAGGATGTGCAATTGATGGCGGACTGGGAAAGTGTGGACATTCATTTTGCGCCCTCCGTAGTGGCGTTGGATGGGGAACGGGAGGTGGAAATCAAGAAGGGGCAAGAGGCAGCGATACGACTTTCAGTGAACGGTCCCCTGGTCGTGGATGTCGAGGGGACAATGACATTTGCAATGAAAAGGGAAATTTTTGCGCCGGCAACATCGATAAGCTAAACATACTAAAATAAAGGATACGGAAATGACTTTAAAGGCAGCGTTTATATTTTTAGCACCGGAGGTCGATCCTGATAAAGATCGGCAAACAGTGGTGACGCCGCAAGTCGAATTGACTGCGGTTGCGGCCAGCAACTACAAAGAGGCCGAAGCGGTTGCCGTCAAATTAGTTGAGGAGGGGATAGAGGCCATTGAATTGTGCGGTGGCTTTGGAAACAAGGGTACAGCGCGTATTGCAGAGGCTGTGGCCGGAAAAGCGGCCGTCGGTGTGGTTCGTTTTGACGGCCATCCGGGTCTGGGCGGAAAAAGTGGCGACGAGCTGTTTTAATGAAAATATCAGTCATTCTGGTATTGGTTCTGGCGTTTTTAATTGCGGAACGACCTGTGTTTGCAAACGGTGCGGATGCGGTGGCCGGTTACACCTCAGCCCAGTGCAGGCAATGCCACGAGGAAATGGAGGCTGATCATGCAGCATCCGCCCACAGGGACATTCAATGCCTGGAATGTCACACCCAGGCGGTTGAGGAAGACCATGAAGCGGTCGCTCCGGTTGACTGCCGCCAATGCCATGCGCCCCACGATGAAAAGGTCATTCACGATGCCCACAGCCGGGTTGCCTGCAACGCCTGTCATGTGAAAGGGGGCGTTCCGGCGGCAGATCCCGAATCGGAAAGCGTCATCTTTAGCGGTATGTTCCGGCCCGGCATGGCATTGCCGTCCCATCAGGCGATTCGGTCCGAAACGGATGCACGATGCGAAAACTGCCATTTTCAGGGGAATACATTAGGCGCATCATCCATGATACTGCCCGCCAAAAGTATCCTGTGCATGCCCTGTCATGTTGCTACTTTCTCGGTGGGTGACAAAACGACCCTTGTCTCCTTATTTTTATTTTTTGTGGGCATGGTCGGACTCGGTGCTGTCTGGTTCTCTGGATCAATCGATAAGGGGGCCCACCGGTCCGGCGAAAAAACCGTAGTTAAAACCCGATCCGCACTCGGTGCCCTTTTTTCCGGGAAGTTCTTCCGGCTGCTGAAGGTGTTGTTCGTAGAAGTGGTTCTACTGCAACGGTTTTTCCGGCTGTCACCGGCCCGCTGGATCATCCACGCCTTGATCTTTTTCCCGTTTCTTTTCCGTTTTGCTTTCGGCCTGACGGCACTCTTGCTTTCGATATTTCTGCCGGACGGGTCCGTAACCGCCGCCATGCTGGATAAGAACAATGCCATTCGCGCCTTGTTCTTCGATGTCACCGGCCTGATGATCCTTGCCGGATCGGCGGCCGCCTTTGTTCGCCAGGGGAAGGATCAGGCCGAAAAGATAGCCTCGCTGCCAGAACCGGGCCGGGGTATGCCCGCAATGATTGGCCTGATCGTTTTGGTGGGATTTATTCTGGAGGGGCTGCGCATTGCCATGACCGGATGGCCCGATGGAGCGGGGTGGGCGTTTTTGGGCTACGGCATCAGCCTGCTGTTAAAAGGCATGACTGGATTAACGGATAGTTACGGCTATGTGTGGTATACCCATGCGATCCTGACAGGTGCTTTTATAGCGCTGATTCCCTTTACGCGCATGTCTCATATCATCACCGCCCCCATCGTCCTGATCATCAATGTCCGATCGCAGGCACAGGACTGTTTTCGGAAGTAAAATTTAAAACGCTTGTCGTTACGAAAGGAGCAAGGATTGGAAATTCGTGGCTATCAAATACCCGAAGACTTGTACTACGAAAAAAATCACTACTGGGTGCGAATAGAGGGAGACATACTGGTCATGGGCATGGATGATTTCGCCCAACAGATGGCCGGAGATATTGTTTTCGTGAAGATTCCCTTTGCAGGAAAAAAGCTGAAAGCCGGTAAAAAGTTCGCTCAGGTGGAATCGGGCAAATGGCTGGGAAAGGTTTACGCGCCGGTCAACGGCGAGTTGATTGAGGGTAATGAAGCACTCGAGGCCGATCCTGCGCTTATCAATCAGGATTGCTACGGGACGGGTTGGATGTATAAGATCAAACCGGCCGACATGGGTGAGGTGGAGAGTCTGATCCATGGCGCCGAAGCAATTGAAAAATGGCTTTTGGCCGATATCGAAAAATATAAAGAAGACTGAAGATGGCCCAGACAGATTACGGCATCATGGAGATTTTGCAGATGGATGCCTGCACCGGCTGCTGCCTGTGCGCCGATGTGTGCCCGGCGGTTTCGGCCACCGAGGATGGGCGGATGTCGGGTGTGTATCGTCTCAGTGAACTGCGCAGGATCATGCGTTCGCGGTCGGGGCTTTTGCGAAGATTTTTCGGCAAACAGGCACCGACCGGAGAGCAGTTAAAACAGTTCAGTGATACGGTGTTTCGCTGCACCCTTTGCGGCAGGTGCCAGCAGGTATGTCCGTCGGGTATCCTGCTGAAAGATCTGTGGCTGTCCCTGCGCCAGGACCTGGTTCACTGCCATGCCTATCCGCAGAAAGTGGACATGATCGGTGAGAATCTGGCCAAAAGCCACAACGTTTTTAACGAGGACAACGAGGAGCGCGCCGAGTGGGTGGAGGATATGCCCGCTGCCCCGGATCATGGTTATATCAAAGATCAGGCGGAGGTGGTCTACTTTACCGGCTGCGTGGCGGCCTATTTTCCCATGGTCCAGACCATTCCCATGGCTCTGGTGGAGATTTTCGATGCGGCCCGGGTCGATTTCACCCTGCTGGGAGAAGATGAGTGGTGCTGTGGGTTTCCCATGTTAGGCGCCGGGCTCAGGGATCGGGTCAACGATCTGATGGACCACAATCTCCAGGCGGTGCGGGCAAAAGGGGCCAAAAAGGTGCTTTTTTCCTGTCCCTCCTGTTATCAGATGTGGCGCGAGCACTATCCCCGGGAATTTGAGATTTACCACGTTACCCGGTTTTTAGATGAATTGATAACCTCAGGGCAACTTGCGCTCAACGATCTATCACTGACGGTGACCTATCATGACCCCTGCGATTTGGGCCGCGGGAGCGGAGAATACGAAGCCCCGCGGCAGGTCATCCGCTCCATTCCCGGAGTTAAACTTGTGGAGCTGGCCCACAACCGTGAGAACTGTCTGTGCTGCGGCGGCGGCGGTAACCTGGAGATGATCGATACAGGACTCTCTGCGGATATTGCCAGGGCAAAAATCGATGAGGTACTGCAAACCGGCGCGAAGGCCGTTGTCACCGCCTGCCAGCAGTGTGTGCGTACTATGACCACTTATGCCAGAAGAAATAAAATCCCCATCGAAGTCATGGACATCACCCAGCTCATACACAGGGTGCTTGTCCGGTAAACCCTGGTGTTGCATAAAAAACATGGCGAAGGGGTAACTTATCAATAACATATGGTAAAGCGTGATTCGTATTACATTGGTTCAATGCCGAGGCCATGATATTTTCTGCAAGGCGATATGAATGTTGCCGTGCGTGCAAAAATGCCGTGTACTATAGATAAGCATATCGCATTGCAGAAAACACCATGACCCCTATATCGGAAGAAATTACCCAGAACTTATTGAGAAGTATCGCGCAGAGAGTTTAGCAAGTATATATTTTGAATCAAAGCGACTGAGATCGCTTTTAAAAAGGAAGGCCGATGGGTGAATATTACACGACCGCTCGATTGACAGATAAAGGCGCCGATGTCCGTTTAGGACAGGTGAACTTTATGGCGTCCCGCCGTGATGGCACAGGTAACGGCCATGGTTGCCCTATTGAGTATATTGCCGGCGCACTGGGCAGCTGAATCGTGTTGACCTTGTCTGCGGTCGCAGATCATAAGATGATCGCTATGGAAAAACTCGAAGTGCAGGTGGGCTGCATAACCGAAGATGGGGTTTGCCCGTCAACACGCTTTAAGATCGGCATAGATTTTGGTGGCGGCTTGACCCAAAGAGAGCGGGCAATCCTTTTTAACTCGGCCCGCAACTGTGAAGTGGGCAAAATCCTATATGGGAAAGTTGATATCGAATATGCTTTAAATTCCAACGTATACCCGCGACCATACAGCGGCGGCATTAACGATGAATAAGATAGTCCATCTCAATTACTGAAATACGCTATGCAAACTTGGAGACTATTAGACACACCGCCCATGACGGCGGCCGAAAACATGGCCATGGACGAAACTCTGCTGGAGCTAAAAGGCGAAGGGAGAAGCCCCAACACCATCCGGTTCCTGCAGTTTTCGCCAAGGGCGGTTTTGGTGGGCTTTCACCAGGCCATTGCCGAGGAGATACGCACCGGCTATTGCCGGGCGAACCGGATTGATGTGAACCGGCGCATTACCGGTGGCGGGGCGATTTTTTTCGATGAGAACCAGTTGGGCTGGGAAGTATTCTGTGACAAGGCTTTTTTTAATACTTCCATCCCCAACGCGCATCTCTTCAAAGCCCTGTGTGAGCCGGTGGTCGCGGCCCTTGCGCTGTTGAACATTAACGCCGAGTTCAGGCCGCGCAACGACATCGAGGTCAACGGCCGCAAGATTTCGGGCACCGGCGGCACTGAGGCAGACGGTGCCTTTATGTTTCAGGGCACCATGCTGGTGGATTTCGACGCGGATACCATGCTAAGAGCGCTGCGGATTCCGGTGGAAAAGCTCAAGGCCAAGGAGATCGACTCGGTCAAGGACCGGGTCACCTGCCTGAAATGGGAGCTGGGTGATGCCCCGTCCCTTGCGGGCATCAAACAGGCCATCAAGCTCGGATTTGAAAAATGCCTGGATATAAAACTTGAACTGGGCGGATTAACCGCCCAGGAACAAAAGCGGTTCGAGGAGAAACTGACCTATTTTCGGTCCACCCGGTGGGTCGACAGCGTCAAACCGCGTTTTCAGAAGCGTGAGACGGTGCAGGCGGCCTACAAGGCGCCGGCCGGCATGGTGCGTACTACCCTGGTGATCAACCTGCCCCAAAAGCGTCTGAAAGATATCTATATCACCGGCGATTTTCTCTCCTTTCCCGGCCGGGCCCTCTACGACCTGGAAGCGGAACTCAGGGGCGCACCCCTTGACCGCGACCGTCTGCATGGGATCATCCGCAACTATTTTGACCAGGGGCGCATCATCATTCCGGGATTGTCCTTTGAGGATTTTCTCAAGCCCCTGGATCAGTGTCTTGAGAAGGTTGAAATTTCAAAATACGGCATCCCTTTGGCGCATTGCAACCTGATCTCCGTTGCCAATGGTTCGTTTGAAGAGGTGATTCGACGACAGCCGTCGGTGCTGTTGCTGCCCTATTGCGCGAAACTCACCGAATGCGATTTAAGATATGAGAAAGGGTGTAAGATATGCGGAGAAGCCGGCTGCTCCATCGGACCGGCCTGGGTCATGGGCCGGGGCAAGGAAATGAAGGTCATCAGCATTGTCAGTTTCGAAGATCTTTGGGATGAATTGATGCGCATGAAAGCAGCCGGGGTTTGCGCATACATCGGCTGTTGCTGCCAGCCTTTTTTCGCCAAGCATGTAGATGATTTTAAAAAATCCGGTCTTCCCGGAATCCTGCTCGATATCGACAATACCACCTGCTACGATCTTGACCAGGCCAAAGAAGCCTACGCCGGAAAATTTGACAGCCAGACCAAAGTGAACCTGGAGCTGCTGCAGACCGTGTTAAATGTCACTCAGGGGGTCGCCATGACAATTGCCCGGTGTGATGTCCTGGTTGTGGGCGCCGGACCGGCGGGTTCCAGCGCAGCCTTGGCTGCCTCCCGGCGAGGCGCACGCGTGCTGCTTGTCGAACGCCGACGGCAGGTTGGCCTGCCGGTGCAGTGTGCCGAATATATTCCGGCCATGCTCAAAGGACAACTGGGGCTGGGAGCCGGTTATGTCGTCCAGAAAATAGAGGGCATGCGCACTTTTGTACCCGGGCAGGCGGTCAAAGAGACCGTGGCGCCGGGCTATGTCATCCGCCGTGAGTTGTTTGACCGGACCCTGGTTGCCGCTGCCCAGGCAGCCGGGGCCGAGTTGAGGTGTGCCACGCGGGCCACCGCCATGCATCCGGATGGCAGTGTGACCCTGTCCCCCAGGGATGGGCCGGCAACCGCCGTGCGCCCCAAGGTGATCATCGGTGCCGATGGCCCCCATTCCACGATTGGCCGCCAGGTGGGCGCTGTGAACCGTCACCTGCTGCCCGGTGTGCAGATGACACTGCCTTTGGCGGCACCCCTTGCATACACCGAAATCTACTTTGATCCTGAATTCGTGGCCGGATATGGATGGTTGTTTCCCAAGGGAAAGGTGGCCAATATAGGGCTGGGTATGCTGCGACCCACCAGAGGTCGGCCTTCTCTTCGGAAAGTACTGGATGGATTCATCCGGCGGCTGGAAGCCGAAGGCAAAATCTGTGGCGCGCCTGTGGCTTATGCTGCCGGCTGGATACCGGCCGAGCCGGTCCGCAGGGCGGTTTACGGAAACGTGCTGCTGGCCGGTGACGCGGCCGGCCAGACCCATCCCATTACCGGTGCCGGCATCTTTGCCGCGGTGGCCTGCGGGCAGATGGCCGGAAAGTGGGCCGCCAGGGCCGCGGCCCTGGCGGACAACGATCTGTTGGCCCAATACGATGTCCAGTGGCAGGATCTTTTTGCAGAAACACAACAGCGGGCTTACCGGCGCAGGGTTAAGATGGAATCCGAGTGGGAGGACTTTGGGGATATTATCGAATCCTGCTGGGTGGCGTTCAGGAAATATTATGAAGACTCTGGATAAACGCTTAAAGGCAGCCAGAACCCTTTCCTGGCAAAATTTCGGCAGGAGGATAACATTTTATTTACCCGGGATGTTCCGTGTGGATAGCATGACCGGAAAATATCCGGCCTTGTCCATTACCGGGAGCCGGTGTGCGTTGCAGTGTGATCACTGCGGAGGCTCGATTTTAAAAACAATGATTTCCGCCTCCCGGCCTGATGAACTGGTGGAAAAATGCCGGCACCTGGCCCGGCAGGGTAATTATGGGGTGCTGATCAGCGGCGGGTGCTCGGCTGACGGCCGCTTGCCGTGGGGGCCGTTTATTGATGCCATCGCAACGATAAAAGCCGAAACCCGTCTGTTTGTTTCCGTTCATTGCGGGTTGCTCGATGATCCGGACGCCGTCCGGCTCAAACAGGCCGGTGTGGATCAGGCTCTGATCGATGTCATCGGCGATGATGATACCTTTCAGAAAATCTATCATTTGCCTTTTGGTATTGGCAGGATCGAGGCCTCAATGGTGGCTTTGCAAAGCGCCGGATTGCCTATGGTGCCCCATATCGTGTGTGGCCTTAATTACGGCCGGATCAAGGCAGAGAAAAAGGCGGTGGCTATGATCGCCCGGTTTAAAGTGCAGCAGGTCGTCATTGTAGCACTCATGGCTATACCAGGGACGGCTACCAGGACAGCCCCGCCGCCTGAGGCAGAGGCGGTGGCAGATATTATTGCCGAAGCACGTTTTAAACTGCCGCATACTCCCATCAGCCTGGGCTGTGCCCGCCAACGGGGCAACTATCGCCTGGAAACCCTGGCCATCGATGCCGGGGTCAACCGCATGGCCCTGCCGTCAGATGAGGCCGTTGCCCGGGCCAAAAGCTATAATCTTGAGATCCGTTACCAGAAAACCTGCTGCTCGGTCACCCGGGATCTTTTCGGACCCGACTGGTAGCCGGCAGTCTCAAGGACCCTTCACCATGGAACACCATCAAGAAGAAAAACAGGAAAGCCCCGAATATCTGCGCATGAGTCTTGCCGCAGCCATGACCCTGGGCTTTAAACAGGGCATCTTTTACAGAAACGCCAGACTTTACTGCATCAACCTGCTGCTGACATACAAGGGCGGCTGCGCTGCGCGCTGCGCATACTGCGGCCTGTCCAACAAGCGATCCGGGAAGTATCATGAGAAGAGCTTTATCCGGGTGACCTGGCCCACCTGCCGGACGGCCGAGGTCATCGAACGGATTGCCGGGCGGCAGCAGCGTGTCAAAAGGATCTGCATCTCCCAGATTACCAACAAACGTTCTATCGGTGATACCCTAACCATTTGCCGGCAACTGCGATCCAGTTTCGACATCCCCGTATCTCTGCTGATTTCTCCAACCATCGTCACCCGGCAGGATTTAAAGGATTTTAAAACTGCCGGGGCCGATAAGATCGGCGTGGCCATTGATCTGGCCACACCGGCCCTGTTCGACCAATATCGCGGCAGCGGGGTGGGAGGACCGCATTGCTGGAAGACATATCTGGATCGGCTGGCCGAGGCCATCGACATCTTCGGGGCACGCAATGCAGGCTCCCATTTCGTTACCGGCATGGGGGAAACCGAAAAGCAGATGGTGGAGATCATCCAAATGATTCAGGACATGGGGGGCTGGACCCATCTATTCTCTTTTTATCCCGAACCGGGCTCCAGCATGTGCGATCACCCCATGCCGGCCATGGACCACTACCGCCGGGTCCAGTTGGCCCGTTATCTAATGGATGAAAACTTGAGTCGAGCTGAAGGCTTTGCCTATGATCAAAACGAACGGATTGTCGATTTCGGCCTCGCCGGCAAGAAGCTGGACCAGGTGATCGACTCCGGCCAGCCTTTCCGCACCAGCGGCTGTGAAGGCTATGACGGCCAGGTGGCCTGTAACCGGCCCTTTGCCAATTCCAGACCCGGCCCCGAAATGCGCAACTACCCATTTTTGCCAAACATGGCAGACATCATGTTGATTCGAAAGCAGATGCAATTGCAGCCGGTTCACCCAAAATCAGTGGCCCCCTAACCGAACAAGGCGGAAATTTAATAATTGCCAGTTGAAAGATTAACGAACAAAATTTACAATTATTAAAAGGACGCATAAATGCCTAAAACAGAAGTGTTTGATAAATATTACAAGGATTACGATAATTGGTTTTTTAAGAATGAATTGGCATATAAGGCGGAACTCAATCTAATCAGAAAACTGATTCCAAAAGGGAAAGGATTGGAAGTTGGCGTTGGGACAGGAAAATTTGCCATACCGTTTGGTATAAAAGACGGCGTTGAGCCATCTGATAAAATGGCTGAAATTGCTGAAGAAAAGGGCATAAAAGTTGTTAAAGGTGTTGCGGAAGATCTCCCATATGATGACAATAGTTTTGATTTTGTTCTGCTTGTCACCACAATCTGCTTTGTAGATGATCCTTTGAAAACACTGGAAGAAGCAAGGAGAGTTGTTAAATCAGATGGGCATATCATCATAGGATTTGTAGATAGAGAAAGCATGATCGGGCAAGAATATGAAAAATATAAAGATCAGAGCAAATTTTACAGTTCCGCCATATTTTATTCATCAAAAGAGATAGAAATAAAATAAAAGAGGTTGAACCGGTTACAAAGGGTTATGGGCAAGGAGCATTCATTGGAATGAGGGGCAAAAAGGTTGCGCTATGTTTTTAAATAAAGCTAAATTATGAATTGATCGATATCATCGGACAAGGGCCGATATTAATGACGCAAATCGCCAAGGGACCGGAAAACAAAGGAGAAAAAAATGTATAGCCTGATACGCAAGCACAATCAGTTCTGCTTTGTGGAAAATGGCCTGAAAACCGGTTCGGATGCGATCATCAAGTCTCTTTTCAGCCCGAAGTGGTATGGCAGCACTTGGCAATTGCCTTCTAAAACGGAAAAGAAAACATGGATTGATTTTTTAAAATCCGGCCAGGTTAAGGAGCCTCATTTCAATAATAAAATTCTTCAATCCTGGACCAGGTGCCGACACGCAAAGGTTGATCCCATACAAGGCGTATGTGAAAAGTTCATCTCCGTAAAAGAACTGGAGCATCGATCTGAAAAATTTACCGTATTGGTAAAACCGATCATGGATACGCTCTACCATTGTGTCAAAGGATCAGAATTTGTCATCGTTTTAATCGACCGGGAAGGATATATTCTTAAAACCGTTGGCGGTCTGAAAGAGCTAAAGCAGGCGGATAAATTAAGATTTGGACCCGCGGCCAATTGGGGGGAAGAATTTGTCGGCACAAATGCCATCGGAACCGCACTTGCTTTAGGACATCCTGTCCAGGTCACGGGTCCGGAGCATTATTGTGAAAGTCATCACTTATGGACCTGCTCGGCGGCGCCTATCAGAAAACAGAATGGAGAAATCATCGGGTTTCTGGATATATCCGGACCCCGTGAAAGGGCCAGCGCCCACCAGCTGGGGTTGATTGTCGCTGCGGCCCATGCCATTGAAGATCGCATCGGTCTGGACGAGTCGTGCAGCCAGCTCTACGATATCAATAAATATTTGGAAGCCGTGCTGAACTCTGTTTCCGACGGAATAATTGCAGTAAATGGTCAAGGTATAATTACGGGCATCAACAAGGTGGCGGCCAAAACCTTCCGGCTTCATCCCAAAGAAGTGGTGGGGCAAACCTTAAACGCAACTGTTCATTATAATGGCCGGCTACAGAACTTTTTTAAGACTAGAGCGGCAGGGTTTGCTAAAGAGGAGATACAGCTCAATATGCCCGGCGGACAGGGGTCATGTATTGCAACGGCGAATCCGGTTTTTTCAGAAAAAAATGACAACCAGGGTTTTGTTTTAACCCTTTCACCCACAAACCAATCCTATTTATTAAGTCACAAACCGGAGGCTGCGATTGCCAAATTCAGGTTTGTGGATATTATCGGCGAAAGTAAAGCCATCCGCCAGACCATCGAAAAAGCCAAAAGGGTCGCCCCGGGACCGTCCACCGTCCTTATCCTGGGTGAAAGCGGTACCGGAAAAGAGCTTTTTGCCCAGGCGATCCATGGTGCCAGTGATTACCGCCACGGTCCGTTTGTACCTGTCAGTTGCGGGGCCATCCCCAGGGAATTGATCCAGAGCGAACTTTTCGGTTATGCTGACGGCGCCTTCACCGGCGCCAAGCGAGGCGGTTGCGCGGGCAAGTTTGAAGCGGCTAATGGCGGAACCCTGTTTCTCGACGAGATCGGTGAAATGCCTTTGGAAATGCAAATAAACCTGTTGCGCGTGCTGGAGGAAAAAGCGATTATGCCGGTGGGCGGTAAAAAATCCATACCGCTTAATGTCCGCATTATTGCGGCCACCAATAAGAGTCTGTTCGAAGAGGTCTCCAAAGGACGTTTTAGAGAAGACCTGTATTATCGATTGAACGTCATCAGCATTACGCTTCCATCCCTGAAAGTCAGGGATGGAGATATTGGCCTGTTAACGCAATACTGGGTTGATAAAAAATCCCGCAAGGTGGGCCGCGAAATCAAACAGATCGAACCTGACACGTTAAGTCGGCTTGAAAACTACCATTGGCCCGGGAACGTGCGGGAATTGGTTAACGCGATCGAACATGCCGTGAATTATACAACGAGTGAAACACTTGCCGAAAAACATCTTCCCGCCTATTTAAGAAAAAAGCAGTTTGAAAAGCCGCGGCCCGGCGAAGATAGAATCATGACCTTGAGCGCCCTGGAAAAAGATGCCATTGAAAAGACACTCTCTTTTTATAAAGGCAATATCACCAGGGCATCGAAAGCTTTGGGCATCGGGCGCAACACCCTTTATGATAAAATGAAAAAGTATGGCATTAGATGATAATGGCCGAGTTCATCAAAGCTTGACCAGGTTCATAATTATTGATATTAAATCATAAGAATAAGAACTTTATCTCCAACAGAAGGGAAATGTTTTAGATCGCTCGTTATTTACAACTTAGTTACTGCTAGGGGTGCGGCTATCAGCTGAGAGGGAAACGATCCCAACCCTTAGGACCTGATCCGGATAATACCGGCGCAGGGAAGCGGTAAAGGATACCAGAAAAAAATCGGTGCCCTGAAACTCAAGCCGCTTGCCTTCGCTGCAAGCGGCTTTTTATTTGTGGATTGCCCCCGTGGGTTTTTATTCTTGCCGAGTCCCTTACCTGGCCAAGAACAGTCCCATTAACCAAGGCCAATGCGCTCACATGTTGACAGTTGTTTTTCAAGTAAAGGAGAAAAGCCATGTCGAAATTGTCCGAAAAGGCCGCCCGAAACCTGAAGGCCGTCAGAGAGAAAAAACCTCTGGTGCACAACATCACCAATTTGGTCGTTATGAATTATACGGCCAATGCGCTACTGGCCATGGGAGCCTCGCCGGTGATGGCCCATGCCGAAAATGAAGTGGAAGAGATGGTTTCCCATGCCGG